>CAIRCS010000080.1 GCA_903877115.1 uncultured Legionella sp. | reverse complement strand
TTACGCAAAACTCTGAGGTCGAGGCGGATTTAGTTTTTAATGAGGGAGTTTAGTTAACTAAATGACCGAATTAAAAACTAAATCCAACGAAGAGATCGGAGTTTTGCGTAAGTCCTGTCGTTCTTCAATGCAGTAATAATAGCTATTACACTGGACATACTGATAATTTAGAAGCAAGGCTATACCAGCATTATAATAAAATTTTTCCAAGCTGAAAAACAAATTCAAGGATGGAGCAGAAAAAAGAAAGAAGCTCTTATCTCAGGTAACTAGGAAAAACTATCTTGCTTGGCTCGACGAAAGAAAAATAATTATGTTTTTTGTTCAAGATCTAACCCTTCGAGACGCCAGCTGCGCTGGCTCCTCAGGGCGAACGGCTCTGGGAAAAGTGGCTAAAGTCGAGTATTATATCATAATTCGAAAATGAATAAAATATATTCTTTTTGTTTTATATATTGCCTGATGTAAATTTTGGCTGGCGTGGTAAATATTTTTAGAGAGGAGCCTAACCAAAATCCGACGCCTATTATTTCAAGATCTATAATTTGTGTTATTTTAATGCATATGGACGGTGTGGCGGTCTAGGCCAGAAGAACAGAGCAGAGTTTATGAAACGCAGGAATAGGGTTTTGTGTTGAGAGGAAGGGGGTGTTTTCTGAAGGTTTTACTCGAACTCAGTGCTTATTTGAGCACTAGGTATTCTAATTTTATCTTAGAAAATTTTTTGGTGAATTGCGCTAGTCGCTTAATAAAAAAGCAGCAAAAACAGCCGAGGCAGCGCATTGCGGTTTTTGGCGCAAGTTTTAATCCAACCACCTTAGGGCATGTGGATTTTATTCGTTGTCTGTTACAGTCCAGCGCTCCTATTTTTGAGCGTGTTTGTTTGATTCCCTCTGGTCAATCCCCATTAAAGACTGCGGCAGAATATGCTTCTGCGACGGATCGCTTACAGATCTTAGATTTGGTTTTGCATACCCAATTTACATCTTTAGAACGCGCACGATTGAGAGTAGAGACCACCGAGGTTACTCGGCAATCGCCTTCATGGATGGTGATGACTTTGACTGCCCTCATTCTAAGCCATCGCGCACAAGAGTCGTATGTCTTAGCGTGTGGCTATGATCATTTGGTCCAAATGCGTGAATGGTATCGATGGTCAGATTTAGCGAGTCTGTGCGAAGTGTATTTTTATCCGCGTACTGAGGTCGATATTTCAAATCCTATGGCGGCAGAAGCCTGTGTTGTTTTGTGTCAAGCAAAGATAAATGTGACTGTCATATTTATCAATACAGTACAAAAAGAAGAATTTTTTACTCTATGCATACAGGGTAGGGGAGAAAAGGATCTTAAGACCTTGAACCAATATCTGACATTGATGTGTGATCCTATGGCTAATATTCGCGCTAGCTCAGCATCGGATATTCGTGCTTTTTATCATAATATTGAACCCACCCAAACTAATGTTCCGGAGGGGATTAGTCCAGAAGCGCATCACTATATTATTGCCCATGATTGTTATTTGAATAATTCAGCCAGCATCACGGCAAAGAAAAAGACTAATACCAAACCTGCTAACAAATAACCCCCTGGTACCCGATACCCTTTGAGATGCATACGATGGCGGCCTTTGAAAATCATGAGCATAGGTAGGACACCCATTAAAAATGCGAGCAACATACCCGCCCAGCTTAAAATTTGATTGAATCCGGTGGGTATGATCTTGAGAAAAACAATAGGTGGAATATAGGTTAAGGCTAAGAGAAGGGCGCCGGATAGGCCGCCGATTTCGAGTTCTAACCCGTCAGACAAAGTATGATATAACGCCATCGATACCCCTAAAAAGGAGGTAATCACTGCGAATAGGGCAAAGAGAGTGAGAATATGCGTCAGATAGGGGTTATCAGCAATATGAATTAGTGCGTTGGCAACGCCAGTTCCATTGTCTAAACTATGTGCGATAGCGCGTAATCCATGTATGCCATCGAGGGGGATATTTCCTAGGGTTGCAGTTTCCCATAATATATAAATGATTAATGTGACGATGCTGCCCCAGAGGATCGTCTTTTGTAATTCTTGACTGTTGCGCTCGAAATAAGTGCTCACAGAAGGGACGATGATGCTGTATCCGAATGCGGTGATGAGCAAGGGAATTGCATGCGGGATTTGGAGGATATCTTGCGCTGGTTGTGCTAGTAGCGAACTGTCTATCGTGGGTAGTGTGATACATAAAATGAGAATATAACTGATCGCTAGGCCGATAGACATCGCACGATTCACATGATCAACGACGCGGATCCCAAAAAAAATAAATAATCCAATTAAACCAATGAAGGCTAGCATGCCCGTAGTTTGATTCAAATTAACCTGCCATACATAAGCCGCGGATTGGTGGATCCAGCTCGATCCTGCTAATAAATAGGTGCACATGAGCGAATATAGCAACGCTAAATATACGATCCAAATCAGCTTTTTGATTTTTGCGCCGAAAAAAAACTGTGTGATGCTCAAAAGATTAGCACTGGCCGATTTTTGCCATAAATGAATTTCGAGATAATACAGCGCTGCCAATGTTGAAAAAGCCCAACACAGTAGAAACAAACCCAGACTCCAAGCAAATCCTGCTTCACCCGTATCGCTCGGGATCCCTAAAATCCCGGTTCCTACGGAGGTGCCACAGATGAGTAATATCCCGCCGATCATTTTTGAATTCATATATACCAACGTCAAAGCTGTTTGGAACGATAGTTATATCATTGAATGATGGGTTAGGAAATAGCTATCCGAGCCGTGACCGTAAGGGCGCGACGCTTTTTTTTTCGAGCTAAACAGGTGTATCACAAAACAAAACTTCCGCTCAACTGCAACAGATCTGCTCCTTAACGGTCACGGCTTGGTTGTAAACCTATCCTGCTCATGCAGGGTCACACCCAATGCGGTTTGCAGGGCTCGTGTTTTTAACACTATTTCTTCAAACTCTTCCTCAATATCGGATAAGGCAACGATGGCGCCGCCGGCGCCGATGCTAATTTGGTCTGGTGTAATTTCTGCAGTGCGAATCACAATATTCAAATCGATGGCACCATTGAGGCTGATATAGCCTAGAGAACCTGAATAAATACCGCGGGCTTGGGGCTCAAATTGATTCAGCAGTGTCATGGTTCTGATTTTGGGCGCACCGGTCATCGAGCCTCCTGGAAAAGTATGCTGGATACAATCGATCCCATGGATGTCTGTTTGCAAATGGCCTGTGATCCGACTGACTAATTGATGGACGGTGGCATAGGTTTCCACTTGCATCAAATCAGGGACCGTGACACTGCCAATTTGACAAATTTTACCCAAATCATTGCGCAACAAATCAACAATCATCAAATGTTCTGAGCGAAACTTTATATCTTCCTGCAATGCACGTTTGAATTGCTGATCTTCAACGGGATCTTGTCCCCGTGGTAAGGTCCCTTTGATGGGTTTGGCTTCAATTTGGCGATGTTGATCAATCTTTAAGAAGCGCTCCATGGAAGAACAAGCAATGGCTAGATCAGAGAATTTAAAAAATGCTGCATGCGGTGCTGGATGGCAATGACGTAGATTGATGTAATACCGCAATGGGTCAATTTGGCATGCAAACTGCAGTTTATTGGTTAAACAAATTTCATAACTGTCACCTGCATCAATATAATCCAAACAGTCCTGAATACGTGACTTATAGTCGGCAGGCGCTTGTAACCAGCTGCCTTGCACTGGATAGGGCGGTAACGAACTGGGGAGCAGTTCATTACTATTTTGCAACGTTTGAGATAGTGTTTGTAACCAAGTCGTGTTGGATGCAAGGTGGTCTTGAGAGGAGATTGCAACCACATAACAACATTGCTCTTGATGATCAAATGCGATAAATCTATCCAAAAACAACCATTGTGCATCGGGGTGGGGTGCGGGCTTAGTGTTAGGAATGGACGCTGTTTCTTGACTCAATTCATAACCAAAATAGCCGATAAATCCCCCATGAAAATCAAATGGCAGAGTAGGGTCAGAAGTGATTTCAATGCTTTGTAACGCTTGTTTCAAATAAGCAAAAATACTCATGGCAAACGTTGTGGTGTCCTGTCCTTGTATCCGACATGTGGTTTGACTGTGAGCATCATAACGCAACTGGTATGCCAATGGGCCTTGAAGTGCGCCCATATAAGAAAAACGCGAAAACCTTGGAACGACTTGACTACTATCTAACCACACTGCTGAGGGGTATTGCGCGAATATCTGTTGAAAAACACCTGCTGGGTCGCCATGAAAAGGATGTTTATGGCTAAGGATGGTATATGAGTCGTGATCACTGGGGGGCGATTCGAGAGATGCTGGTTGGTAAGGTGGCTTTGCACTTAGTTGTTTTGTTTGCGACGGCAGTGTTTGACGACGTTGTTGGTAATATTGGGACGTCAAATGTTGAAAGTTGATGAGTAATTGACGGCCATATTCACTGGCAATTGATTCTGGATGATATTGAATGCCCCATATGGGTTTATGGAGATGGCGTAGCCCCATTATCAATCCATCCTGCGTCCATGCGGTAACCTCCAACTCAACAGGAACAGGCCCGGTGCATACTAAAGAATGGTAACGCATGACTTGGAATGGGGTAGGGATACTGTGATACAAAGCATCTTGATTATGACTAATCTTACTCACGCAACCATGCGTGGGCGTGGGTGCACGCTCGATGCGTCCTCCAAAAGCGCTAAAAATGCCTTGATGGCCTAGGCAAACGCCTAAAATGGGTTTATCACTATTTAAAATAATCGATTTGCCGATTTTGAAGTCGTGAGGATTGTCGGGATTGCCTGGTCCAGGAGAGAGTACGATATTGTCATAGATGGCTGGGTCAAGCTGCAAAAATTCATCGGAATCGTGAGAAATCACCAAAGGCTCTACGCCTTGAATTTGGGCAATGAGCTGAAAAAGGTTATAGGTGAAAGAATCATAATGATCAACGATCACTGTTTGCATGCAACGTTACACTCTTTTGCGAAAAGACCGCGCGAAGTGTAGCATTATTTGTAGCAATTTTCTCTCTGAATTGAAATAGATCCAGTGCGAAGCGAATGATCTCCTGAACTAGTGCCTCGTCTTTTAAATACGTGCCTATTATTTTTGAAAAACGTAAGTCCCCGGTGCTTTGGGCAGTTTTGAATCGAGTTCTGGAGGCGCAACGCGCTTGGGATCGGAGTTTTCTACTAGCCACGTGCTCCAAGCAGGCCACCATGATCCATCAAATTTTTCTGCTATTTGATACCAGTCTTCTGGACTTAAAAATGAATTGTCTTTTTTACGCTCGCGTAGGTGGTAGCTTCCACGGGGATTGCCGGGTTCACTGATGATGCCTGCATTGTGCCCCCCCTTTACTAGTACAAAAGTTAATGCGTGGTTCATTATCAGATGGATTTTGTAGACTGATTTCCAAGGTGCAACGTGATCTTTTTCCGTGCTGACGACGAAGGCTGGCACTGTGATATTTTCTGCGGCAATGGTTTGACCTTCTACCATAAACCGTCCTGCCACCAATTCATTATTTAAAAAGAGCTTTTCTAAATATTCACTGTGCATTTTATAGGGCATGCGGGTAGCATCTGCATTCCATGCAAACAAATCGATCATACCGCGGCGTTCGCCATGCATATAGTCTTGAATCATCTTAGACCAAATAAGATCATAGGAGCGTAACATTTGAAATGTGCCAGCCATTTGTTTGGTATCTAGATAACCTTGTTCCCACATCATATTTTCTAAAAAAGAGATCTCTCCCTTATTAGTGAACAGTAATAATTCACCGGCTTCGGTAAAATCGCCTTGAGCTGCTAACAAAGTCAAACTTTTTAAACGTCTATCCCGATCCCGTGCCATCGCTGCTGCAGTAATGATAGAAAGCGTGCCGCCTAAACAATACCCCATCAGATGAATTTTTGTTTTAGGCAGAATGCAAGAAATTGTGTCGATTGCAGCCATTGCACCTAAACGATAATAATCATCCAAACTCAAATTACGATCCTTGGAAGTAGGATTAATCCATGACACAATGAAGACGGTATGTCCTTGACTGACCAACCATTTAACCAATGAATTATTGGGGGATAAATCCAAGATATAATATTTCATGATCCAAGCAGGCAAAATCAAAATCGGCTCACGATACACGGTTTTAGTTTGAGCTTTATATTGAATCAATTCAATTAAACGGTTGCGAGATACTACGCGACCAGGAGTGACAGCAACTTGTTTGCCTGGGATAAAGTTTTCGACACCGGATGGAGGTGTATTGGTGACATGTTCCCAGAGATCGGTGAGGCCCAATTCAGTGCCTCGAACCAGATTCATACCTCCACTGCGCACGGTTTCATCGAATAGTTCTGGATTAGTAAGGATGAAATTTGCGGGAGAATTCGCATCCTGCATTTGACGCACGCAAAATTTAATCATACGTTGAGACTGAGCTGATAAACCTGAAACATCGGTGGCAAGTTCCCACCATTTTTCTGTCATGCAAAAGGATTCTGCACCCATGCGCCATGGTAAGGATTCCCATTTGGGAGATTTAAAACGCACGTCCTTGCCGTCTGCAATCGGTTCATTCATTAGGATTTTTTGTAATAATGTCTGAAAATGTAAAGGAAAATACCAATACAGTTCTAACATCCTCCCTGGTGATTGCATCAAATGCAATACCCAAGCTACAAATGAGACTCTGACACCAGCAGGATTGACCCCATGCGTTAATTTAGCCAGATTAGCCTGAAAAAATCGATCAATCAATTTATAAAATGATTGAGGACCATACTCTTCAGAGTGAAGGGGATCTT
Organism: uncultured Legionella sp.; assembly: GCA_903877115.1. GTDB lineage: Bacteria > Pseudomonadota > Gammaproteobacteria > Legionellales > Legionellaceae. The sequence continues at coordinate 27,754 of CAIRCS010000080.1, read as the reverse complement.
GGGACGTTTCTTCTTTATTGGAGACAAGTTTTTCAACATCAATACAGGGAGCCGTATCAGACTTTTTACTTTTTTTTCTCGTCATGTGGCGTCAATCCTGCATCAAGTAAGGGGCGTATTTTAAGCTTATCAGAGGATTGAGGAATTTCCAGTTTAAGAGAGGATGTTTTGAGTAGACATCTTGCATAACCTGTGAATTTTGATTTAGTGCAAGGCATAAACATTTCGAGACTCGGAGTTTACATGTGTAAATGAGCACCGCAGAAACGTTTGTAACGCCGCAATAAAACAAAAGGCGCAGGTTATGCAAGAAGTCTAGTATAGGGTGCGTCTTGTTGGGCCAAGGCCAAACCTACTCATGCTAAGACTGTTTAGAGGCGTCTTTACGTATCAACCCAGAGGTTGTCAAAGGAAATTTAGAAGTTGGTACTGGTGTGGGCAATGGATCGGCTTTGGTCGGGGTACTTTCTGCCTCGACATACAGCGAGCCGTTTTCTTCTTGGTTTTCGCCTTCAAGTAAATAACGACGATGTTGAAGATAGGCATCGCGCACAAAAGTATATTTGTCTAGGGATTCACTGATCAATCGGTCACTATCTAGCATTTGTGCACGTAGATCCACATACCTTTCCGCGAGTAAGGAATATAATGGGATAGTAGGGATATAGGGATAAGGTGTAAAAATAGTGTAGTCGAAAAGCAATGCAAAGCCGTCGCGGATGGTGCTCGGACCGAGAAATGGAATGATGACATAAGGGGAATGTTTGTCGCCCCATTTAGCGAAGGTTAATCCCAAATCGTTACTGCGGAGCGGGAAGCCATATTTTGTTGCCGGATCAAAAATACCACCCACACCCAGTATAGAATTCAAAACAAAGCGATGCGCGTCTTTGGACGCATGAGGGAAATCGGCCTGCAATAAATCGTTTGCAACGGTCGGCAGCATATTAATATTGGTATAAAAATTATTGATGACTGCGCGACCTTGACTTGGAACAATAAAGGAATAAGCTTTTGCTACCGGTTTGAGTAGCACGGTATCAACACCTCTATTAAACTTGAAAATTTTACGATTCACCGGTTCGTAGGGATCTTCAGGATTTGGGCCTGTGAGCTGACAACCCTGTAAACCGAGGGTTATGATGAATAAAAATAAACACTGTGATAGACGCATGAATACCGTTAAGTTTGTACGGTAGGGATCTAGTAATATACCGGAGAATATTTTGTTTTCCTAGGGGTAAATACTCAAGAATTTTGGAGTTTCATTAGTATAGTTGCTATAATAGTCAGTTCGAGTAATAATAACCACCATTTATATTGATAGGAAAACCATGAGCATCACGAGCACATTGAATGAAGAAATACTGATCGTTCAAGAAAAACCGGGCGCACAATTGGCTGCGCAACGGGTATTACGAGACTATTCTCCTGAATATGTTGCTGGAAAATTGCATTTGCGGGTAAGAATTATTGAATTACTTGAAGCTGATGATTATGAAAAAATGCCTGAGCCCGTGTTTATCAAAGGCTATTTGCGTGCTTATGCAAAATTGTTGGGTGTTCCAGCTGATCCTTTGCTCAACACGTTTAATTCTCTGTATTCAGACGAAAGCAAATCAGAAAGAACGTTGTGGCAAAGTCGTAGACAAAACAATCGCGCGGAATATGTTATCCGTTGGGTGACCATTCTATTGAGTTTGGGCGTATTGGTTGCTGTGGGGATGTGGTGGGAATCTAGTCGAGAAAATGAACAAATTTTGCCCGAAAAGTTAGAGCAGCAAGCGTTGGTGCAGCCGGCTACCCCTGCTCCAGAGGTGCGTTTAACAGATTTGTCTAATATGCGTTCTTTGCTTTCTTCTACGGGATCACAAGAGCTGGCAGCAGGAGATCAACAGTGATAGAACGCATTCAAGCCATTCGTGGGATGAATGATCTGTTGCCTGATGAAACGGTTAAGTGGCAGAGAGTCGAGCAACTATTTGCGCAGTGTATGCGTACTTACGGTTACCAAGAAATTCGGTTTCCTATTTTAGAAAATACGGCTTTGTTCAAGCGAACCATTGGCGCAGTTACCGATATCGTTGAAAAAGAAATGTATAGTTTTACCGATTTAAATCAAGAATCATTAAGTATGAGACCGGAGGGTACTGCCGGTTGTTTGCGTGCTTGTCTAGAGCATGGTTTGCTGCATAATCAGCAGCAAAAACTGTGGTACAATGGCCCGATGTTTCGCCATGAGAAGCCGCAAAAAGGTCGGTACCGCCAGTTTCATCAGTTTGGGGTAGAGGCGCTTGGGTTTTCAGGCGTTGGGATTGAGCTTGAACTGCTCCTCATGTGTCAACGGCTATGGACGCTGTTAGGCATTGAGCAAACGTTGCAATTACAAATTAATACCTTGGGTGTCTTGGAAGAACGACAAGCGTTTCGCCAGAAATTAATTGATTATTTTTCAGAGTATTCAGCAGATTTGGATGAAGATTGCCTGCGGCGTTTGCATCGCAGTCCCATTCGTATTTTAGATAGTAAAAACCCTGCTTTGCGCGATATTATTGCGGGAGCACCCAAATTAATTGACAGTTTGAGTGAGTCTAGTCGGCAACATTTTTCGGATTTGCAAACTGGCTTGACCGCATTGAATATTCCTTTCCAGATTAATCCTACTTTAGTTAGGGGGTTGGATTATTACGGGCACACTGTATTTGAATGGGTAAGCGACCGTTTGGGCGCGCAAGCGACGGTCTGCGCGGGTGGACGTTATGACATATTGGTGGAACAACTAGGTGGGCAAGCTACGCCAGCGGTCGGATTGGCTTTGGGCGTAGAACGCTTATTGCTATTGTTGGAAACTATGGGTACGCCAAAGTCTGTAGAGAAAACCGATATATTCGTGATCACAGACGGTGAGCAGTATCAAACCCAAGCTTTGGCTATTGCCGAGAGTTTGCGGGCGGCAGATTGGAAAGTGGTGGTTTATCTAGGTCAAGGGCGTATGAAAGCTCAATTTAAACATGCAGATAAAAGCGGAGCGCGTTTTGCGCTTATTTTGGGCGAAAATGAAGTGCAAGAAGGTGCAGTGAGTATTAAAGATTTATTAGAAGGTACGCAAAAAAAAGTGCCAGAAAATGAATTGGTAGCAGCATTACGCGTTTGGGCAAGCTAATCCGAGACGTGACCGTTAGGGAGCGGAAATTTTGAGCGTATTCAAAGAGCGGTGTCATTCCCGCGTAAGCGGGAATCTATTCTTAAGTTGGTACAGTACCCAATCAGGGATGGATCCCCGCCTACGCGGGGATGACAAAGATTGTTGAACATCCTCTTATAGATACTCGGCGACTGTGCGCTAACCCATAAATGCTCCGCTTGCTGATGCGTGCGGCTCGGATGATTCAATTAATGGAGAGAAGTATGTCTACCGTTTATATGACAGAAGTAGAACAAATTGAGATGCTTAAAAAATGGTGGAAACGTCACCATCGGGTGTTTGTGACGACGCTGAGTGTTGTGTTGTTGCTGATATCTGGAGGCCGATATTGGCAGTGGCATCAACATAAACATCTTGAGGATGCTTCCAATGCTTATGAACATTTGATGGTGGCGTTTTCCAGTCAAGACTCTGAATCAGTGCAAGCTTACGCGCAGCAGCTGGTGAGTCACTATTCTGATACGGTCTATGCGGATACAGCACGTTTGATTCAAGTAAAATTGTTTTTGGCTGCGGGAGAGTATGTGCAAGCTAAACTAACTTTGCAAGCGGTTACTGACCATTCTAAGTTTGATGTTTTGGCGGATGTGGCGCGTCTGCGTTTGGCACGTATTTTAATTTTTGAAAAAGCCTATGACTCTGCATTGAAAGAACTAGACCGGGTTAAAAACTCAAATTATAGTTCTTTGCGAACTGAATTACGTGGCGATATTTTTTATGCTCAAAGCAAATTAAAAAAAGCAGATCACGAATATCAAGCAGCAAAATCCGATACAGAAAAATCAGGTATCAATAATGTGTTTTTAGAGATGAAGCGCCATAATTTACGTGTTTCATCTACACCTGTGCAAACCGTACATTCTTTGTCGTAAGTGAGATAGCATGCGTTCTTTTTTTAAATTGATCATGGTGGGGTTGTGTGGATTGGGATTACAAGCTTGTGGCTATGTAGATGATTATATTTTAGGTAAAGATAATACATTGCAACCCAAGCCACTGCCAGCGATTCAATCCAAAGTTACTCTGCATAGGAGCTGGTCGGCTAAAATTGGTCAATCACATCAAACCCCTACATATTATAAATTGAAACCGGCCACGGTGGGGCAGAAAATCTATACGGCAGATACCAGTGGCAGAGTGACGGCTTTATCGCAAGCTCACGGTAAGATTTTTTGGACCACTCCGTTACTGCATGGCATTGTTTCTGGCCCTAGCGTAGCACACGGTAAAGTCATCGTGAGTACCGACAATGGTGCGGTGGTAGCCTTGTCTCAATTTGATGGCCACTTGTTGTGGGAAACATCGGTTGCAAGTGAGGTGCTCGCTAAAGCAGCGATAACTCGACAATCCGTTATTGTCAAAACCATGGATGGCCATTTATTTGCATTAGATTTGGCTACGGGTAAAAAACTTTGGGTGGTTGAGCATGGTACTCCGAGTTTGATTTTAAAAGCGAGTTCTTCACCACTGGTGGTTGGGAATATTGCTTTGGTTGGATATTCGGACGGAAAGTTAGATGCCGTAGATTTGGAAAAAGGCCGTATTATTTGGCAACGAGGCATTGCTTATCCTAATGGAGCGAGTGATGTAGAGCGTTTAGTTGATATTGATGCGGATCCGCTGATGCGCAATCAATGGCTCTATATGGCCAGTTATCAAGGATTTATCGGTGCTTTTGATGTGAGCAATGGGCAGTTTGTTTGGTCTAAACAAGCCTCCGTCTATAAAAACATGGCAATGGATGAGAGTGTTTTGTATGTCACAGATAGTCATGATGTCCTTTGGGCGTATGAATTGTCGTCTGGTCAAGTCAAATGGAAACAAACTGCATTGAAAGGCAATGGTTTGACGGAGCCGGTATTGTTAGGTTCTAGGGTCATTGTGGGTGATAAGCGCGGGCGGTTACATGTGCTAGCCAAATCAAATGGTGCGCCAATCGGGCGAGAAGAAGTCGGTGCGCCTATTTATATTTCTCCTGAGGTTTCTTACGGTCGTATTTTAGTTATGACTGCTGACGGTGTTTTGCATGCTTACCAAGTGAAATCCGTATCATGATTCCTATTATTGCACTGGTCGGTAGACCAAATGTCGGTAAATCGACCCTGTTTAATCGCTTGACCCGTACCCAAGATGCTTTGGTTGCGGATTTTCCGGGTTTAACCCGAGATCGCTTATATGGAAATGTTTTATTTGAAGATAAAGCATTCATAGTGGTGGATACAGGCGGCGTTGGGGTTGAGGACGTCGCCATTGATGCTTTGATGGCGAAGCAGTCGGCACAAGCTTTGGAAGAAGCCGATATCATTTTCTTTTTGGTCGACGCGCGCGCAGGGTTAACACCTGTGGATCATGATATTGCTACCCGATTACGCAAACTCAGTAAGCCTATTTTTCTGGTCGTGAACAAAGTAGATGGTTTACACGAGGATGTTGCTTGCGCTGATTTTCAATCCTTAAATCTAGGTCCTTTATTTAGTATCTCCGCTAGTCATGGGCGTGGCATAAGTACTTTGTTAGAGGCCAGTACGGAGCACTTTAATCTGATTGAGTCGAATGTATTACCGGAAGATTCAGGGATTGCTATCGCGTTTGTTGGGCGACCAAATGTCGGAAAGTCAACTTTGATTAATCGAATTTTAGGGGAAGACCGCGTCGTAGTCTATGACATGCCGGGCACGACCCGAGATAGTATTTCTATTCCTTTTACGCGCGATGACAACGCTTATACTTTAATCGATACAGCTGGGATTCGACGGCGCTCACGCGTAGATGAAAAGATTGAAAAATTTTCTATTATCAAAACCTTACAATCGATTAAATCCTCACAAGTCTGCTTATTGCTATTGGATGCGCGGGAAGGATTGACCGATCAGGATATGCATTTGTTAGGCTTTATTATCGAAGCGGGCAAAGCTTTGGTGATTGTGGTGAACAAATGGGATGGTTTGGACGAAGAAGAAAAGGAGCAGGTACGTAGCACCTTAGAACGGCGTTTACAATTTGCTAATTTTGCTAAAACTCGGTTTATTTCAGCGTTGCACGGTAGTGGGGTTGGACTCTTATTTAAAGATATTTTGGATGCTTACGCTTCTGCTATCCAAACCTTGGCTACACCAAAATTAACACGACTATTAAATGACCTCACTGCTCAACATGCTCCGCCATTGGTGAATGGTCGGCGTATCAAATTGCGTTATGCGCATTCGGGTGGACATAATCCGCCAATCATTGTGATTCATGGCAACCAATTGGCTGCGTTGCCGGATACCTATAAGCGGTATTTGAGCAAAGGATTTACTGAGCAATTAGGCTTAGTGGGTACGCCCGTGAAACTCGAATTCAAAGGCAATGTTAATCCCTTCAAAGATAAGAAAAACATCTTAACCGACCGCCAAGTAAAACATCGCGCCCGGTTGCTGAAGCGGGCTAAGCGTAGACCTAAATAGAAAAGTTAGACTTTGGCACGTATAGTGAAAATAAAAAATACATGCTATAAAATAAGCTATTTTTAAAAGCGTAATTTTTTTAAACTACTGGTAAAAATATTACTATGACTACATCACAAACCCCACGATGGGTACAGCGTTTGGAAAACTATACCAAAGCACTGGGGCAATTAAACGATGCTGTCGAATTGTCTCAGCAACGAAAATTGTCTTACCTGGAAAAACAAGGCCTGATCCAAGCTTTTGAATTCACCCATGAATTGGCGTGGAATACCCTCAAAGATTATTTTACCTATCAAGGTAATACAGCCATTACGGGTTCACGTGATGCAACACGAGAAGCCTTTAAATTTAATCTAATCCAAGACGGTGAAGGATGGATGGAAATGATCCAAAGCCGAAATCAAACTTCTCACACCTATAATTTGCAAATTGCGAACGAAATTGAAAGCAAGATTTGTCAGCAATATTGCTTGTTATTTAATGAACTCCTAAAGAAACTGTCAGATATATATGTCTAAATTTAGCGCGATCCCGTTACCACCAGAAGTTTTTAACAAGCTCAGATCTCTTTTCGGTCGATATAGTAATATAGAATCAGTTATTTTATTTGGTTCCAGAGCAATGGGTACTCATCGTGAGAATTCTGATATTGATTTATGTTTGCTGGGAAATGATTTAAATTTGACTGATAAGCTCAAAATTGAAAATGACATCGACGATTTACTCTTACCTTGGAAAGTTGATTTGGTTTTATATCATGGGATTGATAATCCAAAATTGTTACAGCATATTCAAGCCGTAGGAAAGAAACTGTAATTAAGATCTGTTGACAATTCAGCGCTTAGTATAAAGTCCAATAACTCGAAGCTGCGACGCTATTCCTGAGCCCGAACGGACATAGTCGACAAAGGAGGCAATTTAACCCCAGCCAGACACACGATTGCGATGAGAATACAAATCGGTAAGATGGATAACGCATGTTGATAATCACGTAATTCGAGTCCTCGTCCAACATGGAGTACGTCTAGGATATGGCCAATCCACGGCTGTAAAATGGGCGTCAGGACCAAAGCCAGCGTATTCGTAAATCCAGTTGTAGTGGATAAGGTATTGGGCGGTGCTAGCTCGTTGGCAAAGGTATAACCTAAGATATAGGCGCCAGAGATCAGGCCTAAAAGCAGCATCATCCCAGTCATAAGGGTAATCTGATGGATAGGGAGGTAGAGAATCAAGACTAAGACGAGCGCGCTAAAAAGATTTCCGAATACAATGAGCCGTTTTCTTGAGGATACTTTATTGGCGAGATAGCCAAAAATTGGACAGGAAAATCCGACGCCCAAAATAAAAATAGCATCGATATTACTGGCTTGTTCCAACGTGCATTGTAATTTCATTTGTAAAAAAGGTGGGGCCCATAATCCCCCAAAAACGGTGACTAATAAAAAAGTGAAACCCACACATAAGCCATTTAGCCATATGGGAATATTCGTTAGTACTGACAAGATCCGCTTCAGGTCGATATGCCCATTTTGTGATAATTGACTGTGTTGCGGAATGAAATACCAACATCCTATCCCACATATTAAGGCCATGAGCGCGGCGCCTTGCATGAATTCGCGCCAGCCAGAGTGGTTGACCAATGCCCCCAGTCCGATAATGCCAAAAATAGCAGCTAGAAAACTCAAAGTTTCGGTTGTGCCAATTAATACGGTAAACAAACGTTTGGGATAATGTTCACGAACCAAATGAGTCAAGCATACAAAAGAAAATGCGGAGCCAATTGCTATCAATCCACGGCCGCAATACAAGCCCAATAAATGATGGCTGGAAGCAAATACCCAGCATCCTGCTGCGCAAATACAGGCACAGGCACACAAAATAGGGCGGGGATTAAAATGATCACATAGGATACCGGCAGGAATTTGTAATCCGGTATAAATGACGTAAAATAAACCGCTTAACAGGCCGCCGGTTAATGCGCTGAGATGCATATCGCGCATGATCACATTAATGACAACGGCCGAAGACAATTGCAACGTAAATTGCAATAACGTAAATGCAGTGGCGACTATCCAGATGACGGGATGGAAAGTCTTCCAACTGACGGTATTATTCATTCAGTATGGCCCGATAAAAAAGTAGTGGTCAACCATTGATCTAAATCATTTAAATTCAATAAGTCAGGACTTTCTTGATTGCGAGCTTTGTACTCAATTTGATTCTGCGCCAAATGACGTTCGGAAATTACTAAACGGTGAGGGATTCCAATCAAATCTGCATCGGCAAAGAGCACGCCTGGTCGTTCATTGCGATCATCTAATAACACATCAATACCCAATTTCTGACAGCGTTGATAGAGGGCCTCCATTTGTTCTTTGACTTCTGGACAGCGGTTTGCATTGATAGGTATCAACACTAATTGATAGGGCGCTAACGCCATAGGCCATAGTATCCCGCGCTCATCATGGAGCTGTTCAATTGCTGCGCCAACCATTCTGGATACGCCCAAGCCATAACAACCCATGATCATAGCCTGCTGCTGCCCTGTTTCATGAGTGACGACAGCATGCATTGCTTGAGCATATTTATCCCCTAATTGGAAAATATGGCCTACTTCGATACCACGACAGGCTTGCAGGGTGCCTTGACCGTCTGGGCTAACATCGCCCGGTCTCACGGTGCGTAAATCTGCATTTTCGCGTAAACAGGGTGTGGATACCCAATGGGCGTGTTGATAGTGTTTGTCTGTTTGATTTGCGCCACAGACAAAATCGGACATCGCCGCAGCATGATGATCTACCACCATTGGAATCGACAAAGCCAGAGGACCTACAAAGCCGAAGGGTAGTTTTAAATCATGTTGAATCTCTTCTTCTGTCGCAAAACGTAAAGGGCTCTGTACCCAAGGATGTTTAGCCGCTTTAACGGGATTTACTTCATCTTCTCCGCAAAGAATCAATGCCACCCATGGCTGTTCGCGGCCGGCTACTATTAAGGTCTTTACTGTTTTTTTTGGTTCAATGTTTAAATATGCGGCTAGATCCGCAATAGTTTTTTTCCCGGGAGTCTCTATTAACTGCGCTTGATGCTCATTCTGTGGCATGGCTGGCGAGGGTATCAGGCTAGTAGCTTGTTCAACATTGGCGGCATAAGTTCCCTGATTGCTGTAGAAAATAACATCTTCCCCTGCGTCAGCAAGTACTTGGAATTCATGCGACACCGCTCCGCCAATGGCTCCGGTATCAGCTTCAACGGCTCGGTATTGCAAACCCATGCGATCAAAAACCCTGCAATAGGCGGCATACATTTGTTGATAGGTTTCTTGTAAACTTGCGTGATCCAGATGGAAAGAATAAGCATCTTTCATGAGAAATTCCCGGGCGCGCATGACGCCAAAACGGGGTCGAATTTCATCACGAAATTTGGTCTGAATTTGATAAAAAGTCAAAGGTAACTCTTTATAAGATTGGACTTCTTGGCGCATTAAATCGGTAATGACTTCTTCATGGGTTGGTCCAAAACAATAAGAGCGATCATTCGAATCTTCCATGGTCAATAGCTGATTCCCAAACGTTTGCCACCGACCAGTTTCTTGCCATAGCTCGGCAGGTTGGACAGCAGGCATGAGTAATTCCATGGCACCTATGCGATTCATTTCAGTCCGCACAATCTGTTCTACTTTGCGCAAAACACGTAACCCCAAGGGCAGCCAGGTATATAAGCCTGAGCCCAGCTTGCGAATCATACCGGCTCTCAGCATTAATTGATGCGAAATAATTTCTGCATCATTCGGGGTTTCTTTTAGTGTTTTAATATAGGCTTGACTAGCGCGCATTGGTTTTCTCCGTGAGCATTTTTTATTTTGACAGATTATCCTAAATTTGCCGAATTTAAGATAATTACGGCGCATGTGGCAGCATCCTTTTAGCTGCCTTGATGGTTTTGCTTAATTTTTCATTCAACTGTGAGGCACCAGGCGTATCCAATTGATTGATAAGCGGTGAAAAATCTTGAAAAGCCACATCACCGCTATTAATATCATAGAGCGCGCCCACGATGCCAATTTCTTCTTTATCAATCATATCCCCTAAAATTGGGCTTTCATGATAAATGCTATGAATCGTATTGGCGATGTTTAACTGAGTTACTGTGTGCACGAAATCATTGTTTTTGCCAGTTCGGTCGTTTTTGGTGCAGGTTTCGGCAGCAATGGCTGGTTTTATTTTAGCCAGTAATTGTGTGATGAAGCCTTTTTTGACATCATCACAGGCCGCTTGGATTGCCCCGCATCCACTATGCCCCAGCACTACAATTAATTTTGCCCGGACGACATTGCAGGCATATTCCATACTGGCCAAGACATCGTCATTTACCACATTGCCGGCAACTCGGATACAAAATAAATCACCGAAACTCATATCAAAAATAGTTTCTACAGGGACCCTGGAGTCAATGCATCCTAATACCACTGCAATGGGATGTTGCGTGCTAGCTGTGTGTTCAATATCTGTTTTAAAGCTTCGATGGATACATTTATCTAATTTGAATCGTGTATTGCCTTCTTGAAGTAGTATCAATGCTTGGTGCGGAGTGAGTATTGATTGTACCTCGTACGTGGTGACATTGATGAAATCAATATAATTATGAATTTGGTAGTGGTCTTTGAATCCTAGTAAATTGAGCGAAATGTGTTTGTGCTGCGCATGCTCAGCCTGAAATTCTTTAATAAATTCAATGATTTCTTTATCAATATAATCAGAGTATCGCGCATCTATAATCAATTCGGAATTTCTAGGAATGGAGTCTAATTCTGCTAAAAGAGATGCTTTGTTGAGGAAAGTTGTTTGCTGCGGCAAAATCAAGCGACTGATGGCTCCTTTAGGATAATGTTCTTTGATGATATCCAAACGTACTTCGCTGTTCGATTTGAGAATAAAAAATAGGCTGATGAATAATCCGGCCAGAATTCCTAGTAATAAATTGAAACAAAGAATACAAATCACGGTGATAAGGAAAGGAATAAACCGATCTAATCCTTGTCGATACATGGCAATATACATACTGGGTTTTGTGAGTTTATATCCCGTATAAATTAAAACACCTGCCAATGACGATAACGGAATTTTGTTCAACGCATCAGGGATGAGCATCATTGCAAATAAAATGAATGCGCCATGAAGAATGGTGGACATTTTAGTTTTTGCGCCAGCCTGAATGTTAACCGAAGTGCGGACAATGACAGCGGTAATCGGGATGCCACCAACTAAACCTGCTACCATATTGCCGATACCCTGAGCTATGAGCTCGCGATCTTTAGAGCAATACCGTCTTTTGATATCTAAGCGTTCTCCCGCTTTGATATTTAATAAATTCTCTAAAGAGGCAACTGAACTAATTAAAAAAGCCAGAACGTAGACATGAGGGTTTTTCAATGCAGACCAATCTGGGGATTGCATTTGTGCTAGAAAATCTCCGAGTCCTGCGTGTTTTGGGATGTTTACCAAATGGGGGCCAATTTGCGCAAAGGAAGAGCCTGATAATAAGAAGACTTCATTTAATATGATGCCCATCACTACAACAACAAAGGGTCCAGGTAATGAACGAATCCACCGGTTTTTTGTGTTGTCCACCAAGATTAAAGTCATCAAAGCACTGAGCGACAATATAACAGCGCCTGTATTGATGTGAATGCTCACTTCTCTTAAAGGCTCCAAAGAAAAACCAGACGATATATCTAATAATTCAGTTTTTAAGGAGGCAATAGAATGTGACAAAGTAAATGCAAGAGGAATTTGTTTTACAATAATGAGCAATCCTACGGCAGATAATAAACCTTGGATAACATTAGAAGGGACGTAGTCAGCGATAAACCCGGCTCGGAGTAGCCCTGCGATGACTTGATAAATTCCCGCAATGAACAAGGCCAATAGAAAAACGTCGAATCCCCCTAATTGAGTAATTACGCTAAGAACGACAGCACACATGCCTGCAGCTGGTCCCGCGACACTGACGTGGGAACCACTTAAAATTCCCACAACGAATCCGCCAATAATCCCACTTAAAATACCGGATAGCAGCGGTGCGCCTGAGGCAAGTGCAATGCCTAAGCACAAAGGAATGGCAATTAAAAAAACGACTATGGCTGCAGTAAAGTCAAATTTTAATTGCCGTTTACGATAAATACCAATTTTACGTAATGTGTTCGTCAGCTCTAAGCTCATCATAAGTATTATCCTCATTGAGTGTAATAGGTTGATGGGGTGGTTTGGACCCACTGGATAGTTCTTGTTCTAATTCTCTAAAATTCCAAAACTCTTGATCCATGAGTTGGCTTGGCTTGATACTTTGTAGTGCATGTAAAATATTACTTGGGACTTTGGGATTCTCTAAGGCTAATTGATCAATCAGTTTCCCCACACGTTTGCGGGCTAAATTATCCTGAGAGCCGCATAAAGTACAGGGAATGATAGGATACTGTTGTTCCATAGCATACGTAATGATATCGCGTTCTTGAACATAACACATGGGGCGAATTACAATATGTTTTTTATTGTCAGTTAATAATTTTGGTGGCATAGAGCGGATATCACCGTTATATAATATGGACATCATTAAGGTGCGGATTAAATCATCGCGATGATGACCCAACGCAATTTTTGTAAATCCATTTTCTTCTGCATAGCGGTAAATGATACCACGGCGTAAGCGTGAACATAAGGAACAATAGGTTTTACCTTCAGGAATTTTTTCTTTTACAATGCTGTAAGTATCGCGAGTCAGCACTTCATAAGGAATCCTGCGCTCTTGAAGCCATTGATGCAAGGCTTTGTCGTTCCATCCGGGCTGAGATTGATCGAGGGTAAAAGCAAAAATACTGAATTTTTGTTGTGAACGTTGGCGTAACAACTCTAAAATGCTGAGTAAAGTAAAGGAGTCTTTGCCACCGGATAAGCAGACCATTACCCGGTCTCCGGCTTGGATCATATTAAAATCTGCAATGCCCTTACCAATATAGTGCAGAAGTTTTTTTTCAACAGCGGAAGGTTGCGTCATAATTAACCAATATTAAGTAGGGAGCTTGCATGGCAAAGCTAAATTAAGTTCCGCAGTATATCACAATTTGGCAATCATTATTAAGATGGCGCAGGTAATTCACAGGTAATATATTTCTCATGTAAGACAACTCATTCATGTGTTTGTGGATAAAAAAAACGCATTATGATAAAATTTGGTAAATTACTTTTTTAGGATGATTCATATGCACACCTCTGAAAGCGAGATCATGCCATCTAATCGTTTAGAATCGTATATAAAAAAAAGCGAAAAAGAAAAAAAGGGGGGGATGTGCCCTGGTTTTGTTGGGAGAGATCGGCGTACAGGAAAAGATTACCTCATTAAAAGACCACTGAATGCCCCGATTGAGGGTAACTGGCGGGTTTGGGATGAAGTGTTAGCAGCAAAATTATGCAAACATGCGGGTATTTTAGTGCCAGATATCTTTGCGGTGGAAGACCGAAGCGGTTTTGTATATTTAGCGTCAGCTATCTTACCTGGTACTAGCAATTGTAAAAAAGAAGATTTTCACCGTCTGCCTTCTGCCAGTAAGGAACCTGTTTTTTGTAGTTTGATGATGCATGCTTGGTTAGGTAATCGCGATCTAGTTAATATACACGGCGAAAATTTTGTCATGGATCGTGATAAACGTGTGTTTTTTGTTGATTTGGGCGGTACGCTGTGTATTGGTTTTCGTTCTCACGGTTTCCAAAATGAAGACACTATTAATGTAACAGCTGAAGCTGACACGATTCTGCCATTTCTTTTAGCGAGTGATAATTCAAAATATGGTTTGATGCAGCGGAAATCGGGTGCTCCTGAGTTTGCACGGAATATTAAGCAAATTCGATAATTTTTTGGAGAAGAATATTTTGCAAATGAACACGAGTACCATGCTCGGGGCGCAATCATCGTTCAACAATTTAGCAATCAAGATATAGAAGATATTGTCAATAGTACTGGGCATACACCAACGGCAAAAGCTTTCCGTATTTGTATGCTTCAGCAACGCCGAGATGCATTAATTTCAGCGATTCAAACAAAATATAATGATCCGGACTTGCTAGAAGCAGAGAAGATTGCACAATTATTACAGCGTATCCTACATCGATTTGGTTGTTTTAAAGTACCAGCACAACCGGGAAGTGGGTTAGATGCTGGGGTGGGTTATGCGGCACAATTCTTAAATGCTGAGAAACCTAAAGTGAATTTTCTGGCGAATAATCAAATTTGTATAGAAAGCAATAAGATAGGGCGTTTGGTTACAATATTGGGGCTTGAAGAGCAAGTTGTCGCGCGTAATAGAAATAGTATCGTATTCTCCATACGCGATAGACTTTGTGATGTCATCTATTCTAAATTTATTACGAACAGTTTGCAGTCTTGTTTTTATTCGTTTGGCCATTTGAGAGAAAATCATGCTGCATACCGGCTACGCCACGCATTCAAAGGTGCTGGTGAGCAAGGATTTGAGCCTGTGTTGTCTACAGAGGGCGGAGCAACGGTTGTGACATTACCAGATGCTGTTGATGCAGCAAACGTACGTCAACGATTGCAGCGCACATTTTCTTTGCAAGATAGGGAGATGACTGTTGCAGATAACGGTCACCAATTGTGTGTGCATACCAGTCTAGCAAAATTTGCGTGGCGGATGATGGCGGATGTCAGTGTAAGGAAAACTGCGATTGTTTCTGAAAATCAACAGGGTCAAATTTTGGCTGGAAAATTAGATCAGGGAAAAAAAGCAGTAGCAGGGTTTGCAACAGCGGGCGGAAATGCTGAATATCCTTATGATGCAGAACGATCGGCGCGTGAAGAAGGTGTTGAAGAATTAGGGTATGGTATTCAAGGTGAGGCGCCATTGATTCCCCTCGGATCTACTTTAGTTAACCAACAAGCCAATATTTTTTTAGCCCCTGCAGGTGCTACAGCCTTGGCGCCCACGCATCGTATCGATTATCACGAATTTCAAAATGACTCGATTCAATACTATCATTTTCATCAATTGGCATCAGAGTGTCGTCGATCACATATCCAAGTTGATCGCTCAAGTGTGGATCTGTATCTTCGATATTATCAAGAAAAAATTCAAAATATTTTAAGTGAAAAATTAGGTGATAGCGTTAACATGTTAGTGCATATTTCCAAAAAACCTCAATCGCTTGGCCAAATTATTTTGAAGCCGAGTCTTGCTGCTGCTTCTGGCAGAGGTACTATCTTGGCTAATCAACGGTGCACTGCTTTGATTGCACAGCTTTTTCCAGAGCAATACCGCTTAAAGAATCTTGTCACGTATCAACGTGTTTATAGCAGGAGTAGACAGTGTATCATTCTTGATCCGAAGGTGAATCCAAGAGACTTTTATATTAAGGCAGCAGATTTAACAGCTGCTCCAGATATGCGAGCTGAATTTATGAGCCCAAGTGGGCGAAAAGGATTTGTCCAATTGGATGCTTCTTTTTCATGGGTTCCTTCTTATAGTACGATATTTCTAATGTCAGTACTGGTTATTTCTTTGACCTTGTTGTTACTCAGTCTTATTACGCCGAGTCTTGTGTTGCCATTGATTGCAAGTGTATTGCCATCTTGCCCCTTATCAACGCTTCAATATGGGCTTGGTGCCAGTGCGTTGGCATCACTCGGGGTTTTTTCCGCTCCAAAACTTCAGCGGTGTTTATTAGGGGCTGTTGACAATTCAACTTCGAAAGCCCGACGTCCCGCGGCTTGTCCGGCGTTGTTGCATAAATAATCTTGTCATCCACGCGCAGGCGGGGATCCATGCTTTATTGTGGCAATATGTTTAATTTAAGGATGGATCCCCGCCTGCGCGGGGATGACAAGTAAACAAAATGCTCTAACAAATCACAAAATAAATTTTATGCAACAACGCCGGCTTGTCCGCGGGACGTCGAGCTCAGACCCTAGTGACATCTTCTCTCGAGGCCAGAAAGCGCTCAACGCTGTCACATGAAACGCCGTTACCTAGGTCAATTGTAACGTCTGCATTTTGCGGATGAGCTTTTCGGTATCTGTTAATTTGCAAAGAGGATTCGCTTTATTGACGGCAAGTTTGGCTACTCGTGTAGTATCCAACCAAGCGTTGATTTCTTCTAAATCAGCGACATTTAGCGTTCCAGCGAAATACTTTAAATTTAAAATAGAATCAATCAGCGTATATTGATCAGCGGCCAATTGTTGTTGCGCTTCGAATAAGTGCTGTTGAGCTAAGACGACGTCGGTCATTGTGCGTGTACCTACTGTATATTGGGCATTAACGCTGTCGACAGAGTTTTGTTGTGACATCACAGTTTGGCGGTCGGCTTTTACCTTTTCTATGCCGTCTAGGATAGTATTAAAGTAAATATTCGTACTGACGACCACATTGCGGTATACCCTTTCTAATTGTTGCCCTGAAGATTGAAAATCGTATTTTGCTTGTCGTGTCTTAGATGCCACTAATCCTCCTTGGAATAGGGGTAGATTGGCATTCAAAGTGACCGTTGCGAGGCGTTGTTCTTGGGGAATAAATAAATTATTGGCCAAAGAGGTGCTACCACTACCGTCTTGAGGGTTACTTGTATTATGAGTATCGACTATATTGCCTTGGATACTAAAAACCGGCCAATTGCTGGAGGCAGTCGCTTTGATGTTTTCGCGAGCCGCTTGAAGGTGGTATTTCGCGGAATAGAGACTATAGTTTTGTTTTAATCCAGTAGTAATCCATTCGTCGACAATTTTGGGCTCAGGCGAAATCAAAGGAATGTTATTGTTTCGCAACGGCGACACATGTTCATAAGTGTGATTAGTAATGCGGCTTAAATCTTGATTTAAATTCATCAATTTATTGTTATCTGCAATGACCTCTGCTGTGGATTGATCATATGCGGCGCGAGCTTCATAGACTGCTGTGATAGCGTCTAATCCCACATTAAAACGTTCTTGAGCTTGTTCCAACTGGCGTTTATTTGCACGTTTTTTGGCTTGGGCAAAATTCAACGTATCTTTGGCAAGCAATAATTGCAAATAAGCGCGCGAGGTACGCAACATCATTTGCTGGGCAGCATCGTTGAATTCGGCCATAGCTGCTTTGACGCTGGCGCGTGCTTTTTTTACTTGTTCCCAAGCTTGGTAGTTGAAGATGGCTTGGGACGCATTAGCCCGCCATTGATTGTGATTATAAGCCTGTTCGATTCTAAACTGGCCAGCATCAATAAGTTGCTGACTTCGACCTATCAAAGCAGCGGCGCTTAATTGAGGGAGTAATTGTGACCATGCTTGGGGCAGGTCTTCGCTTTTAGCCAAAAAAGTACTGTAAGCCTCTTTGAAAAGGGGGTCATTATCTAAGGCTTGATGATAGACATCCATTAAATCAACGGAAAAAGCTTTGCATGGTATGAGTGCGAACCACGATAGCGTGAACAGTTTTCTTTTTATAGCGCGTACCAGATCCTTTGGCATGTAAAATCCTAAAAAACAAACCGTTGTTGGCGACTGTTTTCAATGAGCATGGGCGTATCAGTTTCAAAAATCAAATCTTGAGTCCAGCGGTTTTCGTGATCGACGCGATATAAATTACCTGCCATGGCGGGGCGGTTGCCAACGATTGCGAAGAGCTTTCCACCCAAGCACAGTTGGAGCTTCAGCACTTCTGTTAAATTTGGGATGCCTCCCGTCAAAATAATAACATCATAAGGCGCCAGATTGACCCAACCGTTATGCCCATCTCCAGTGATAAATTCAATATTAGTTCGCCCATGTGCCAAGCAGGTTTTTTTAGCTTGCAGGGTAAATTCTTCAAAACAATCTACGGAAATGACTCTTTTGGCGAAATTACTGAGCAGACTGGAAAAGAATCCTGTGCCAGTACCAATTTCTAATATGGTCTCATGTCCTTGCAATTGTAATGCTTGTAAAATGGCCGCTTCTTCGAGTGGCGTCAGCATGCTTTGTTGCTGCGCAATAGGGATTTGCATATCAGAATAGGCAAATTTTCGGTATGAAAGTGGGGTATATTCATCGCGTGGAAGGCTTTGATACAAATCTAAAATTTTTTTATCAAAGATATTACCTGTCCGTAATTGTTGTTTAATCATATTGGTCTGTGATAAAATTTTATTCATTTCAACCATGTGGAAGCGAGACTTGATGATATTCTAACAAGAATTCATGAATTTCATAGCAGAATTTGTTATTATCCGCGCCAACGCAACTTTTCATCAGAGTATTTATGTCCCAATATATTTTTACCATGAACCGTGTCTCGAAAATAGTTGAGAATCAACGGGTGATTTTGAAAGATATTTCTCTCAGTTTTATTCCGGGTGCAAAAATTGGAGTATTGGGATTAAATGGTTCAGGTAAATCCACTTTGTTACGTATTATGGCAGGTGTTGATACACAGTTTGACGGCGAAGCACGTGCCCAGCCTGGTATTCGTATTGGCTATTTAGCGCAAGAACCAATTGTGGATTTAAGCAAAACTGTGCGTGAAATTGTAGAAGAAGCCGTACAAGATATGAAAGCTAAATTAGCGCGCTTTGATGAAATTAGTTTCCGGTTTGCTGAGCCCATGACTGATGAGGAAATGACAACCTTATTAACGGAGCAAGGGGAATTACAACACGCAATCGAAGCTGGCGGTGGCTGGGATTTGGATCGTAAATTAACTATTGCAGCACAAGCTTTACGCCTACCCGAGTGGGATGCGCTCTTAAGCGTATTGTCTGGGGGAGAGCGTCGTCGCGTTGCGCTATGTCGTTTGTTACTGTCGAGTCCGGATATGTTATTACTTGATGAACCGACCAACCATTTGGATGCTGAAAGTGTGGCTTGGCTTGAAAAATACTTGGAGGATTTTCCTGGAACAGTGGTAGCGGTAACGCATGATCGCTATTTTCTGGATAATGCCGCTGAGTGGATTTTAGAATTAGATCGCGGTGAGGGGATTCCTTATAAAGGTAATTACACGGCGTGGCTTGAACAAAAAGAAGTGCGTTTAGCGCAAGAACAAAAACAAGAAGCTTCGCACATGCGTGTCTTGAAGTCAGAATTAGAATGGGTTCGGATGGCGCCTAAGGGTCGGCATGCAAAATCGAAGGCAAGGTTGGCGCGCTTTGATGAATTGAATTCAAAAGAATTCCAAAAACGCAACGAAACTAATGAAATATACATTCCACCTGGTGAGCGTTTGGGCGACTTGGTTATAGAGGGCCATGATCTTGCAAAAGGGTATGGTTCTAAACAATTATTTTCAAGCGTCAATTTCTCTCTACCCAAAGGGGGGGTATTGGGCATTATTGGGCCTAATGGTGCCGGAAAATCTACCTTTTTAAAATTGTTAATGCAAAAAGAAGCGCCGGATGCAGGAACCATTCGCATGGGGGATACAGTGCAATTGGCCTATGTGGATCAAATGCGCGATCATTTGAATGATGATCATACTGTTTGGGAAGAGATTTCTGATAAGCATGATGTGATGCAGGTCGGTTCCTTCCAAATGCCATCTAGAGCGTATGTCAGTCGGTTTAATTTTAAAGGCTCAGATCAGCAGAAAAAAATGAGTCAACTGTCTGGCGGTGAACGCAATCGAGTCCATTTAGCTAAATTATTGAAACGTGGTGCGAACGTTTTGTTATTAGATGAACCCAGTAATGATTTGGATATCGAAACTTTACGTGCTTTGGAAGAAGCTATTTTGAATTTCCCTGGCTCTGCTGTTGTGATTTCCCATGATCGTTGGTTTTTAGATAGAGTTTGTACTCATTTGATGGCATTTGAGGGAGATGGTCGCGTAGTATTTATGGAAGGAAACTATACAGATTATGAAGCAGAGCGCCTCAAAACATCGGGTGACCAAAAAAGTTCGCAAAAGAAATTTCGTCGTTTAGAGGATCAATGAGAATGCTAAAAAAATATTGTCTGTTGTTGCTTGCCATGACTACTGCGCTTGTAGGATGCGTGCAATATGATGAATCA
Source organism: uncultured Legionella sp. (assembly GCA_903877115.1). GTDB lineage: Bacteria > Pseudomonadota > Gammaproteobacteria > Legionellales > Legionellaceae. The sequence goes on along the minus strand of CAIRCS010000080.1, from coordinate 7,072 downwards.
ACCTATATTACCGATGATATGGGGGTGGTGCATCACAGCAAATACTATACCTTAGATAAACGCGGTCGATCTTATTTTCCCAAACAAATTCGTACTCTTGGGCATAAAACGTTTGTGTTTGATCCCAAAGAAGCTGCTTGGGCTGCTTATGATGTATACGGGAATCGTATTATGACCGGGAGTGCATCGGGAGGAAAGGATTGGTGTGAAGAGGGGGGAACCTGTCGTACCGTAACGGGTACCTTCAGAGTGTATAACAAGCGTGGTATCAATTGTAAGTCAGGTGAGTATCCAGTTGAGACCCATGGTGGCACTAAAATGCCTTATTGCATGTATTTTTTCCAAGGTTATACCATTCATGCGGGTTATGAAGTGCCGCAGTACAATGCGAGTCATGGCTGTATTCGCGTGCTACCCTCTGCAGCCAAATGGTTGAATGAACAATTTATTACGCTAGGCACCCAAGTGATTGTATTGTCTTATGAGGATGAAAACGGAGATGGGCATTGGTTGCAGCCCAAAACACCGCGTGTCGAACCCAAAAAACAACAACCACTCCGTGTGTCGAGTCTTAGACTACGTCCTAGAGGGCGAGGTTACGCCTGATGCTAGCGAGTACAAAAGAGCAGCATGTAAAAAAAATTCTGAAAAGATTTCCAACGGAAGGCTATAAACAGTTTTCTCACCAAACCAGGCCTTTTCTTACGATGGCCATGGCGGTTTTTTTGATTGCTTTGGGTTGGTTTCAGATTGTAAACTTTGTAGTCATTGCATGGCTCTTAGCTGCATTTGTACTCGATAATGTGGCTTTAACTCCAATTATGAGTGCACTGCGTGCCTTCAATCATTTGGCTAATGGACGCAAAAACTCAAATCTATTGTGATCCTGGCGGTAGTGGCTCTAGCCTTAGTTTCGGGCGCTGGATTGGGTTATTTTGGTTTGTTGCATACTCCTGCGGTCGTGGGTTTTTTCACGAATTATATTGTGCTGACTGGTTGTTCTCCGTTTATGATTTCTATGGGTGCTATGGCGGGTGCTTATTTCTCTCATTCAACCCATAAGCTTTCCTTGTTTTGGGGGATATTTCTGGGGAGTTGTTGCGTGTCGCTTCTACCCATTTTGGTGCCAGTCGCATTTGAGGTGGTTTATTTTTCAGCCGTAGCAATTGCTTTTTTCGCCACGCTCATCGCCAAACAATCTTTGCGCGCGTATTACAAATACTATTATGGCCACACCAATGCAGATGGGTATAGTCTTGCAAAAAACCCTACTGAAATACGCGAATTTTCCATCACCCAAGCCCAGAAATTCGGGGTAAGCACTTCACAATTCTTAGTCTTGACGCAACAATGTCAAACTAGAATTGCTGAAACAAAAAGGGATGCTTCATTCTGGTCTGAATATATGAATTATAGAAGCAACACTACTAATTCTTATAAAGATATCTATTTTGGGCTGATGAATCCTACTCCATCCGCAGAGGATATAAAGGAAATGAAATATGTCATTGCGAACAGTAATTTGCCAACTGCTTCTAATACCGTAGAGAATAAGAAAAAAGTAACGACTATGTCGCGTTTAGGGACATTTTTTGCACCAGATGTGGAACTAAGAACGTTAGCTCATCAGTTCCACATCAGCGAATCTGGTTTGTTGGATCCTAACTTGCTGAAGTCGTTTCAGGTTTCACCGTAGCAATTAATTGCATGATTCCCAGCTCGGTCGGTGTTTTTTTTGTGACAAATAAAGTGACTGACAACGATTGAGTGAATTTTTCTTGAGTATTTTGATATACCACTGATAGCGGCAAGCTGATACTCCATTGATTTTCTTTGATCCTATTAATCACCGGATCACTCGATATTTGACTGCTTACTGTCAATTGTTGGCTTTTGATGACAGACAAATTACCAGATTGTTGCAATGCATCATGAAATCCAGTCCAACCTTGATCTGTAAAACAATATTTAAGTTTTTGTAATTGATCGTCTAGCTTATCGAAACTATATTCAAAAGATTTGAGTGCAGCATATTGCGCCCAAAGTGACAATTCATTTTCAGAAACCGGTGTTTGTGGTAACTGATATGAACAATCAATAGGGCCACTTTGTTTAGGAATCACTGCAACAGCAGGTTGCACAGCCACAGTTGCAGGAGCAGCAGGTTGTACCGCCGCAGTTGCAGGCGCAGCAGGTTGTGACGCGGCTGCAGTGTTAGTTGTCTGAGTAGCATTTAATTTTTGAAGTTTTTTCTTAGGTAGAGGCGCGTTGCCATCATGCTCAACCACGATGAGGTCTACTGGTTGAGTGGATGTGCCATTCTGCGTTGCATCGGTGTTCGCGGTGCTTATATTACTTGCAAGAATAAAGCAGGAGATATAACTAATATGAAGTATTTTTTTCACAAAACAATCCCACTAAGAACTGATTCCCTTTAGCCTAGCATGTTTGATATGATGCACACAATATTAAGATGCGTGAGTGGTTGCATGTTCGTGATTACGGGTGGGGGAAGTGGTCTGGGGCGGGCTTTGGCTTTGGAATTGGTGAAGCGCCAGCAGGCAGTTTTCATTGTGGGAAGACATGAGGAATCATTGCGCAATACGGCACAACAGTCGTCTTTAATTGAATATTGTTGCGCGGATGTGAGCCTCGCTTCTGGCAGGGCGAAGATTGCGGATAAATTGGCTACGCAGTCTCAAATATTAGGTTTGATTCATAATGCTGGCATTATTGATCCGATTCTTCCTATGGCTCAAATCCAAGAGACCGAATGGCGGGCGTGTATGGCCACCAATGTAGAAGCGCCAATTTTTTTGACTCAAACCTTGCTTCCTCAATTAACAAACGCGCGAGTGTTACATGTTGGTTCTGGCGCAGCCTATTTTCCGATTAAAGGTTGGGGTGCGTATTGTACGTCAAAAGCGGCTTTAGCCATGTTAACCCGTTGCTGGCAGTTGGACGACCCGTTGTTATTGATGGCGTCGGTGATGCCGGGTATTGTAGACACAGCTATGCAAGCCACAATTCGGCATGCAGATTATATGGATCCTGAAAAACACGAATTTTTTTGTCAACTCAAAAAATCTGGTGAACTTTTAAGTACGGAAACAGTTGGAGCTTTTCTTGCCTGGTTATTGTTGGATGTTTCTTCGGAGCAGTATGCTGCGCGAGAATGGGATATCTATGATACCAGTCATCATTCACTGTGGTTACGATCCCCGAATGTGGTGCCAACAATAGATTAAAGAGAAACGTCATATTTGGCGCATCTTGAATAAAAAAAACGAAGGATATGACAGATGATGAAAAAAAAGCATGCACGTTCTGTTCCTGAATTGACCTGGCGTTGCATGGGTTTGAGCATGGTATTAGCAATGTTGTTGGCCATGTCAAATGCTTATTTGGCATTAAAATTAGGAATCTTGGCGTCAGCATCTATTCCCGCAGCGATTATTTCTATGGGGGTATTGCGTCTATTTAAAAATGCGACTGTGTTGGAGCACAACGCAGTTCAAACAGCGGCATCAGCAGGAGAAGCTGTTGCGGGGGGGATTGTGTATACCATCCCAGCTCTGATTATTATCGGGTACTGGCATCATTTTGATTATCTTACGAATGTGTTGATTGCTATATCTGGCGGCGTATTAGGTGTGTTATTTTCGGTGCCTTTGCGAAGAATTTTGGTCAACGATCCCAATTTGGCTTTTCCAGAAGGGAGAGCTATTGCTGCTGTTTTGAATTCAAAGGATGAGCAAGCAGGTTTGCGCGATATCGTTTGGGGAAGTTTGATAGGAGCAGGATTAGAATTAGCCCAAACCGGTTTAAAGTGTTTGTCCAGTGGTTGGACTTGGTGGTTTAGCATCAAACGTCATATTATGTGTGTAGGACTAGGTTTTTCTGCCACGATGCTGGGTGCTGGCTATTTGGTGGGATTTGATATGGCTTGTAGTATTGGCCTAGGTGCTGTGATTGCTTGGCTGGGTGCTTTGCCTACGCTGTCATCGTTCTACCCGCAATTTTTGGCAGACGCGCCTTCTGCTACGGCGGCTGGACTGGCTTTGTGGAATCAGGAATTACGTTATTTTGGAGTTGGTGCTATGTTGTGTGCCGGTATTTGGACGCTCATCACGTTACTCAAACCTTTATTTCGGAGTATACGCTCTTCTTTGCGTACCCATCAAAAAACATCTCAAGCACGTACGGATCGCGATTTGCCTTTTTCGGTTATAGTCGTAGGGATTATTCTGATGCTTTTGGTACTGGTTTATTTACTCAAAACGGTGCTGCCAATTAGTCAGATGGGGTTTGATGGTTCAGCTGGGATAGGGATTATTGCTGTTGTAATTTTGTATATTATGCTTGCTGGGTTTATTTTCTCAGTAATCACCGCGTATTTTTCTGGAATGGTGGGTGTTACAGCAAGTCCAGGCAGTTCTATTGTGATTGCTGGGATTTTATTTGCTGCTTGGATGTTGTTGTCATTAATGTCATCTGTCTTACCCTTACCCTTGAGCCCTGATCAAATCGCGGCAGCGCAAGCAGTGGTGATTGTGATTGCTTCCGTCGTGACTGGGATTGCAGCGATTGCCAACGACAATAGTCAAGATTTGAAAGTAGGGCAATTGGTTGGCGCTACGCCGTGGAAGCAGCAGTTCATGTTGTTGTTTGGTGTGGTTATTTCGGCATTAGTGATTCCTCCTGTGATGCAAATGATGTTTGATGTGTACGGGATTGCGGGTGTTATGCCGCATCCAGGGATGGATATCAGCAAATCATTGCCCGCACCCACTGCAGCCATGTTGGCTGCTATTACGGGTGCAGTGTTTTCACATGGATTACCTTGGACGGTGATGAATGCTGGTGCTGCCGTGATTGGAGTGTTGGTGCTCTTGAGACGAGTTCTTCGTCTGGAACGTTGGTTTCATTTGTCTTTATTGGGTGTTGCAATTGGCATGTATTTACCGGTGACGTCTTCATTGGCGCTGTTAGTAGGGGGCATTATTGCCAAATTAGCAGAGCAACGTTTGGAACGTAAGGCTTTACCCGCACCCCTGAGTTTGTTGCGTAAGCAGATTGGGACACGTATTGCATGCGGGTTGGTAGCAGGCTCAGCGTTGATGGATGTGTTCCTGGCTATTCCGTTTTCGTTACAACATAGTGCTGAAGCTTGGCGGATAGTTAGTGAGCCGTGGGAACAGCATATGGGTGTTATTCTGAGTTTAGGAGTCATGATTGGATTGGCAATTTGGATCGTGCGTCGAGTGGAGAGGTCAGCAATATGAGTGCTATTATCGTTATCCCAGCTAGATATGGATCAACCCGATTACCCGGAAAACCATTGGCCATGATTGCGGGTAAAACCTTATTACATCGCATTTGGTCGATTGCCATGGCAGTTCAGAAAATAGATGGCGTATATATCGCCACGGATGATGAACGGATTAAAGCGCATGCCGAAAGCTTTGGGGCACAAGTGATTATGACGCCCAAAGATATTCCTAATGGGACAGAACGCGCTTATCACGCGGCTTCTAGCTTGCCCAAAACGCCCGAGATTGTTTTAAATTTGCAAGGCGACGCTGTGTTAACCCCTCCTTGGGTTATTCAAGCTCTGATCGATTATATGCATGCTGATCCCTCAGTTGAATTTGCCACCACGGCAGTACGCATGACGCTGGAACACTATCAACAAATGCGTCAATCAAAGCAAAATGGCGCGGTGGGCGGTACGACTGTGGTTTTTGATAAAAAGCAGAATGCGTTGTATTTTTCTAAGAACATGATTCCATTTGTGCGCCAAATTCCTGAGAACGGGCTGTTGCCTGTATTTCGCCATATCGGTTTGTATGTCTACCGTTATACAACTTTGAAGCAATATTTGGCCTTGCCTGCAACGGAATTAGAACTATTAGAAGGACTTGAGCAGTTGCGGGCTTTGGAACATGGCATTCCGATTAAAGTCGTTCAAGTGGATTATCGAGGACGCAGCCATTGCGCCATTGATAGTCAAGCAGATATTGATTATGTAGAAACTGTTATTGCCAAAGAAGGTGAGCTGCTTGCTTTGGAGAAATCATGAACCTTATTTTAGCTAGACATGGTAATACCTTTCATGCTCAGGAGCCGGCTTATTATGTAGGTATTCAGCATGATCTGCCCTTGGTGCCGTTTGGTGTTGAACAAGCCACAGCAATAGGGTTAGCTTTAAAACAGCAAAACTGTCCTTTAGCAGGCGTATATTCTGGGCCTTTACAACGGATGCGTGCGACGGCCCAACATGCTTTGCTGGCGATGGATTGTCCATTGCAAATAAAGGTGGATGAGCGTTTGAATGAGTTGGATTATGGTTTGTGGAGTGGTTTGACCGGTCAAGAAGTTCGTCAACGTTTCGGGGATGAAGACTATGAGTCTTGGGAGCGACAATCACAGTGGCCACTTTTAGGCAAATGGGCTGAAACTGAGCAAGCAGTGACTGCCAGAATGACTGCATTTGCAGAAGATTTGGTAAAATGTCATGCAGAAAAAGATAATATTTTAGTGGTAGCCAGCAACGGTTGTTTGCGTTATTTCTTAAAATTGGTGCCTGGGTCTTTCGAAGCAAAAGTAGCACAAGGGCAACTCAAAATTGGGACAGGGCATTTGGGTCAATTGCAATATCGACACAATAAATGGACTCTGATTTCTTGGAACCAAAGACCAGCAGATTTCCGGTCTGAGTCTAATGAATGAGTTTACAGGAAAAATTGATTTTTCCCACGTTCTTTAGCCTCGACTTTATGAAAAATTCCCACCGCCGAATCCCCGCGGCGCAGACCGCGGGGCCCATTCACTGAATTATGTTGTGGTATAAATCCTGCCAATCAGGGCTCATTTTTTGAATAAGGTCTATTTTCCATTGTCTTTTCCATTCCTTCAATCTTTGTCGCGGGGCGAGGCGCGTGAAAAACATTTTACGTGTTATGGGGTTAGCGAAGGAAAAAAATTATTCGAAATATCACAGAGTATTAAGCCACGCACGCTGGGACGGATTGGTTTTAAGCAAAATCCTATTGGGGCTGTTAATTGCATT
>CAIRCS010000079.1 GCA_903877115.1 uncultured Legionella sp. | reverse complement strand
TTGATAATAGTCCTGAAGACATAATTGACGCCATTAATCAAATACTAGAAAACTTATCAGGTTGCTTAAATGAAAATGAACATATCGATAATAAATTTGAAGAAATGTTAGAAATAGCAGTAAAAAGATGGAGTGAGATAATATTTGGTTCTGATAATAACTTAACATATATGAACAAAAAAGATGAATTAGATAGGGTTGAATCATATAACTACTTTAATGGGAAAATAGGAAGAAAATTCATTAGAAAATATTTTTTATAATATTAGGCGGATTCAAGCACGAAGTGCAACGCGCTTGAGTGATTGATGAAACACCTCTGCGGGTGTTTTGAATCCAATTCTTTTCCTCGGTCTGTTATTCAATCTGTTTTGAATCATTCTAATTTCCTCTTCTGTAACTGTAGACATTGCTCGTTTTTTTGGAACGTATTGGCGCAGCAAGCCGTTCAAGTTTTCATTGCTGCCGCGTTCCCAGCTGGCAAACGGTCTGGCAAAGTAGGCAGTGCTTTGTAGTTTTTCATCAATATAAGCATGCCTCGCAAACTCTTTGCCGTTATCAAAAGTCAGCGTCTTGACCCTGGCAGCCAGAGGCTGGAGCTTGTCCACAATGGCTGAGCTGACCAACTCTGATGTTTTGTTGGATACCTTGGCCATCACGGCATACCCGCTCTTGCGCTCGACCATCGTCACAACAGCACCTTTGTGGTTGGCACCCATCACGGTGTCACATGCCCAATGACCCACTTGGCGTCTAGCTTCAATATGCAAGGGCCGCTCGCTCAAAGGCCGTCTATTGGGGATTTGTCCTCGCCGGTCTCGACCACCTGCATAGCGCTTCCTCTTTTGCTTCTGACAGCGCAAGTTCTTCCAAAGCGTCCCGCCTTGAGCCTTGTCGGCATAAACACGCAGGTAAACCGTCTCATGGCTAATGGGCAGCTTGCTCGCAATCTGCTCCGGGCTCCATTGCAATTGCAGCAGCAACTGCGCTTGGTCATTCACCCATGCTGGCACCGTATTGGCGTTGCGACTGTTCTGCGCTCGATCGGCAGACATCTCGCAAGCCTGCTTGGGCCTATAACCCCGAGACCCAGTGTTACGGCTCAACTCCCGACTAATGGTGGACTTGTGCCGATCCAGCAACTTGGCGATCTGAGATTGATCGTTTCCGGCTTTTATGAGGGCGTGAATCTGATATCTTTCAGCTTGGCTGAGGTGTTTGTAGGTCATAAGCAACTTCGACTGCCAGGTCAAGAAGCCTTGAATGCTAAACATCCTCAGCCACCTAACCATCAGTTAATCAAAGTTGCACTTCGTCCTTGAATCCACCTTAAATAAAAAAATCAAAATGATTAAAATAATTTTTTTATATACAAATCAATTTGAAAAAGGAATTTTTTTAGAATTATCTAACTCATTTGATGCAAATAAAATATCTTATGAAATGCATCCTTATGAATCATACATATTTCCTGTGAATATTAATAATTGTATTTATATGGCTATTAATAGATTTCGCCCGAAAATACTTAATAATAACACTTTTTGGATTGCTTGGATTCAGGATAGAACAGAAGAAACCACGGTTATTAGCAAAGAACAAATACAAGAAAATACAATTTTATATTTGTTGTGTTCACCTAAGTTGTTAGGCATCAATTTAGAAAAAAATATAGATTATAGTT
>CAIRCS010000078.1 GCA_903877115.1 uncultured Legionella sp. | reverse complement strand
TTTTTATTAAAAAAAAACAATATTCAAAACCAACAATACAACCATCAACAACACTCTGAGTCCATGAAGCTGCAGAGGATATACCCAGGCAGCCGCAACAATAAGGGCGTAGATGATGTGTTGGATCCGCACCACCAGTCGCCACTGCGTCTGCTTCCCTAGGATTTCCTTGAGCTTCTCGAACCATACGGAAGAAGCCTGCATACATGCAAAGAGCAAGAGTATGCCATAACCAATGAAGAGTTCTATCGGAACTGTGTTTTGTCTGTCATACATGAAATGGTAGAGTGAGGTGTTTCTGACAGTCCCAGAAAGTATCAAAAGCATTCCCTTGCCAACCACGCCTGCCATTTCCCACCAACGACTCCTTTGGTAAAATGAACACTCGTCTAGTTGCGAGCTGAACGTCTGCAGCAAGCTCCCAGCAGCGACGCTCACTGCAAGGGATGGTCCAAAACCAACGTCTCCGTCTGGCCTGACATGCCTTGACGTGGGGAGCGCCAGAAAAATGCTTAGGAGAAACAGAGTAAGACCACATTGCACTGCCAAAGCCTTACCAGTGGGGCTCATTCTCGGAATGCATAGCAAAACGTAGGCTGGGATGAGGGAAAGCTCCTTTCCACTAGGAGGGCACAGCTGTGCGAACAGATTGAGGGCTAACGATAGAGTGATCACTAGAGAGAATGTGGCGTTGCAAAGGGACACCCAGGCAGGGGGGTTGATGGGACGAAATGCTGCCAGTGCACCTACTGACAGAAGGATGATTGAACAGATTGGGATAAAGTTATGCATCTCAGGGGAAGTCCTACTGAATTCTAAGAGGGTTGAGAGACCGAATCCTGAGAGCAAATCCGCAAATGATGGGATGAGGTATGTGTATATTGATTCTGCCAGAGGCATACGCTGCATGGTTCAGACGATAGGCGTGTGAAAACGGTTGCTAAAATACGACCCATCGATAAATCTTCGTGTATCATATAACACAACTAAAACACATCTATATCGGGCGCGGTCTCTTTTTAACTTATAAGTCTATTTGCACAACATTTTCACTCTTTAATCGAATCAAAGCGGCTTCCACAGCTCATTTTATGTGACGGCCAGGCAGAGACTTGGCATTCACGGCTGCAGTAGCGGATCTTGGAGTTACTGGGACATCTTGCACATTTCTTTATCCCGATCTTACCAGCACACATTGAGCAAAGCGTGATGAGCGTTTTATTTTTACCAAAGCTATTGAGTTCACTCAAATAAGCTATGGCTAGATCAAGATTTGTGCATGAGCCATCTTCAATTAGGCGATTTGCTAGAAGCTTTACGCCATGAATAGTGAGGTATTCGTCTCCCGTTTTTTCATCTATGTAGATTGTCTCTTTGTCGGGTTTGTGAAATTCGTACTTATTTATGAGGTGCTGTGGCATGCCAGGGTTGATTTTTTGCTTTTGGTTTTGTGGTCTTGTTGAGATGAACCTTCGATTTTGAAGTAAAGCAGTTGGATTATATATATATTTAAAATTAAACTGACTTATTTATATATTTGAAATTAAATAATTTAAGTGTATATCTCTTTTAATTTGATTTATTTTAATTTCTATTTTTATAACCGTTATATATGAAACGGATGACTTGAAATTATAGCCGTTAATAATTATAGCCGTTAATAATTATAGCCGTTAATAATTATAGCCGTTAATAATTATAGCCGTTAATAATTATAG
>CAIRCS010000077.1 GCA_903877115.1 uncultured Legionella sp. | reverse complement strand
ATAACGGCAGCCAAAGAACCGTACAGATAAAAGTCGTACCACTCAAAAACCGTACCTAAAGAGGAAGCAAAAATAACTTTGCGCTCTGCAGCGGTCATTGGGGCTGCTTTAGTTGATGTTGACATCAGTAGCTCCTAACTATTTAAAGAAATAAAAAACAACTGGCTGATTATCCTTAAAAAAAGTCAAAGAAATCCTCGACTTAGGGTAATTACTCATGAAATTCACTCGGGGTATTCCCGCGAACCATGTATTTGATGCGGCGCACTTAATCCATGATGCTAATATGGATTTGCACTATTTCGTAGCAATCTGCCCACCCTAGGTGCATGGTTGAAAAATCTAGTGCAATCCACAACATTTGTCCTATTGCATTTCGCTTTAATAGCCCCTGAAGTTAATAAATGGGCATAGCAAGAACTGCCACTCTAATTAGATACCACATAAGGAGCAAATCAAATGAAAAGACGTGACTTTTGAGGTAAAACCGCTATTGGTGCTGCTGCTGGCGTATTAGCTGCGCCAGCAATTGCCCAATCGATGCCTGAAGTGAAATGGCGCTGTGCTTCTAGCTTTCCAAAAAGCTTAGACACTATTTATGGTGGTGGAGAGTTCATTTCCAAGCGAGTGGCTGCTTTAACTGATGGCAAATTCCAAATCCGCATTTTTGGTGCAGGCGAGATTGTCCCAGCGTTTGGCACAGTTGATGCAGTTCAACAAGGTACTGTGGAGTGCACACACACGGCTGGCTATTACTTTGTTGGCAAGAATAAGACTTTCGCTTTTGACACTACCGTTCCCTTTGGCATGAATCAACGCCAACAAAATGCTTGGATGTATTGGGGCGGCGGCTTGAAATTGCAACGCGAGTTTTTGCGTGACTACAACATTATTTCTTTCCCAGCAGGCAACACTGGAACGCAGATGGGTGGCTGGTTCAAAAAGCCAGTGAAAACGGTTGCTGACTTGAAGGGTCTCAAAATGCGGATTGCCGGACTAGGTGGTGAGGTCATGTCCCGTCTAGGAGCAATACCTCAGCAAATTGCTGGTGGCGATATTTATCCCGCGCTTGAAAAAGGGGTGATTGATGCTGCTGAGTGGGTTGGTCCTTACGACGATGAAAAGTTAGGCTTCTATAAAGTTGCGCCCTATTACTACTACCCAGGATGGTGGGAAGCCTGTTCAATGTATTCCATGTACGTCAATATCAAGGAATGGGAAAAACTTCCGAAGCAATATCAAGAAGCTTTGATTTCAGCATGCGCGGAATGCAACATCGACATGATGGCCGAATATGATTACAAAAACCCAATCGCTTTGCAAAGCTTAATTAAGAATGGTGTGAAATTGCAGTCTTATTCCACGGATATTATGAAAGCAGCTTCTACTGCCGCTTTTGATATGTACGAAGAAGAGGCGGCCAAAAATCCATCGTTCAAGAAGATCTACGAGCCATGGAAAAAATTCCGCAACGACCAAATGTTGTGGAATAAAGTTGCTGAGCAAACTTTGATGAGCTTCATGCTAACCAATCCAGTCAAATAAATCTTTAGTGAGTAAATGAAATGCCAAAACAATTTTTAGTTTTTGCAAATTTCGTTGATCGACTAAATGACCGTTTTGGAGTTTTAGCAAGTTGGATGGTTCTTATTGCCGTACTGGTCAGCACAGCAAATGCGCTGATTCGGTACGGCTTTAACGTCAGCTCAAACGGTTGGTTAGAAGCGCAATGGTATTTGTTTGCCGGCATGGTGATGTTTGGTGCTGCCACCACTTTTCGCCTTAATGAACACGTGCGAGTTGACGTGCTCTATGCCCTATATCCCAATAGAGTTCGCCTT
>CAIRCS010000076.1 GCA_903877115.1 uncultured Legionella sp. | reverse complement strand
GGTGCGTAGGTCACTGGATTGCTTCGCTAACGCTCGCAACGACGGGGTTCTCAAAATAAAAAAATCTGTGGGATGATAAATCCCCACAGATTTTAAAGAAATGGATTAAGGTGTTTAACTTATCATTTATACAGTTACTGTATTACCATCATGTGCATTCACTTGAGCACTTGTATCGTTTGCTACATTAGTAGTACTACGATTGAAGAGTTTGAAGCAACAAGCAGACTGAGAAAGGCGTTGTAAACAACCGCTGCTTTCTGGCGTTGTTGCATTAGTTTTTGTGCCGATAGGCGCGCCTGGCCTGCTAGTGCAATAAGCGAGATAGATCCCAGCTGATAATATCGCTAACCCGGTGATTGCGATAGCGGCTAACGCTATGGGCGGGAAAGATAGGCCGGCTAACATGATGAGCTGAGGACCGAATTGCATCAAGGTACTGAACGTTAGCACTACGGTGCCGCCAGTTGCCAAAAGTGCAGCATTTATGTAGCACGCACGTTTTTCCAGGGATTCACTTTTGGCCTTAGTTAATCTGAGCTTGTGAAGTTTAGTTTGTACTTCTAATATTGATGGCATCATTGTTTTCTCCGGTTTTATTCGCGTAAAGCCACCCGCTAATTTATTATACATAAATTTCTTTTTTTAAGCAACTTATTTGTGTAATAATCAATCAAATTAGCCTGTTTTTTACGGAATCCTTGTCTGTTCTCTTGTGTCTCCGCTGCAGAATCTAGGATGATGTGTTTGGTGTGTACCTTGGATTGGCGCTCTGGCTGGCCGAAGAGCTATCGAGCGGAACGCGATTTCCAGATCGTCCAAAACTAAAACAAAAATTCAAAAATTGTTCGATTTGTCGTCCATAAAACGGTGGTTGCAAAACGGGGGTGCCTGTGTTTGCTGGCGGCGGCTCTTTGCGAGAGAGCCCATACCCTGCCATGCATGCGCCAGTAACGACTAGAACCACAAACATAGCGGGCGATAGGTGAATTCCTACCATTAATGCAAATGTTGGATTAAGCTGCAGCAGCAGGCTGCCGCCCAGTAATCCAAAACCGGCGGCGGCAATAGTCTTATTTCGTGATAGGAAATAAGGAGAAGCCGGCACAATAGGGCGCGATGGCGGTTGACTGATTTCTAGTACTAAAGGTCCTTCTTGGTGTTGCGCTCCAATATGCGATTCTTGTGATATAGGCCTGGTTATATCTTTCAGACGCTGTTCCACAATAGCGATTTGCGCCGCAATCAATTGCTTTGCCTGAATACATTCGGAGGTGGCGGTTTTTTTTGGTCATGTATGCTTTTGAACGTCACACGTAGAAGATGAAAAAAACTTGGAGAAATTGGTTCAGCCGTTTGCGTACCGCGACATTTTACACAAGCTTGACGCATTTCTTGTGTGCGTGGGCCCATTCTGTTATCAGCAAAATCGAAATTATCTAAGAGTAAGTCCCAGGTGTGGTGCTCGCCTTTTTTATATCCTCTTTGCGGATATTCCAGCTTAAACTTCTTATATAGTATGAGATATTCATTAAAATTAGCGGCCGCTAAAACACCATAGATTTGTAAAAGATCCTCCAATTGCTTATTGAGGTTCGCGCTTAATTCATCATTAGGAGCGTGCATAATCTACAGTTATTAAAATCCATGCGTATTATTTGAGCACAATTCAGCATAAAGATCAATCTTTATCCAGAATTTGCAAGATAGCAGTGAAATCACCTATAATGGTGTGGTTTTAACGGTATCTTAGTATCTGTATCTTTACAAACGGAGAATTAAAAATGAGTTTTTCGTTGTCATTATCAACTTTAAACTTACCTATTGGTAGTCTTGAGGCTTATATTCATCGCGTCAATCAGATTCCTCTGCTGACGGCGGAAGAAGAGTTTGACTTTGCCACACTTGTGCAAGAGCAAGGTGATTTAGAGGCGGCACGTTCTTTGGTATTGGCGCATTTGCGCTATGTTGTGCGCGTGGCCAGAGGTTATTTGGGTTACGGCTTGTCATTAAGTGATTTGATCCAAGAAGGTAATGTGGGTCTAATGAAAGCGGTCAAACGTTTTGATCCGAAGATGGGCGTGCGTTTGGTATCGTTTGCAGTGCATTGGATCAAAGCTGAAATTCATGAATTTGTCCTCCAAAATTGGCGGATTGTAAAAGTAGCGACTACAAAAGCCCAACGGAAATTGTTTTTCAATTTACGCCATATGAAAAAACGTTTGGGATGGATGAATAACGAAGAAGTGAATGCGGTTGCCGAAGACCTAGGTGTCACGCCACATGATGTGCTGGTGATGGAGCAGCGTTTGAATGCGATGGATGAATCGTATGACGCTTTAGATTCAGATGATGATGATCATCGATATCGAACAGCCCCTGCTGATTATTTGCAAGATAATCGTGCCAATCCTGCTGTACTATATGAGCAAGAGCATACGGGAAACCAAGAACATGATCGCTTGCATACCGCATTGGCTTCGCTCGATGAACGCAGTCAAGATATTTTACGCCAACGTTGGTTGTCTGAAGACAAATCCAGTACATTACAGATGTTAGCGCAACAATATGGGGTGTCCGCGGAACGCGTGCGCCAATTAGAACAATCTGCGATGAAAAAACTACGAGTATTGATGGCGGATGCGTAGACGAAATAGGGATGTTTATGAAAAATATTGACCAGATTGCGCATGCAAAATGGATACTGACTGGCGAAAAAAATCAGCACGTATTAGAAAATCATGCTTTATTGATTGACAAAGGGGTCATTCAAAATATTGTTCCCAGTGCCGAAGCCAAAGAGCACTATCATGCGAAACAAGTGGATGATTATGCCTACCACGCACTTTTACCTGGTTTGGTGAATGCTCACACACATTTAGGAATGAATTATTTTCGTGGCCTAGGTTGTGATTTGATGCTTATGGATTGGTTGAATGGGTATATTTGGCCGGCCGAAAAAAAATGGTTATCGCACGAATTTGTACACGACGCGTCCCTATTTGCCATGGCGGAAATGATTCGCAGCGGTACGACCTGTTTTAATGATATGTTTTATTTTCCAGAGGCGATTGCGGATGCGGCCATCACGGCTGGTATGCGTGGGTTTGTCAGTATGCACGTCATTGATTTTCCAACTGCTTGGACACAAAATACGGATGAGTCTTTAGAAAAAAGTTTGGCTTTCTACGAGCAATATCATCAGCAACCTTTGCTTACACCTATCCTAGCACCTCATGCCCCCTATACGGTTTCTGATGAATCCTTTGTACGAGTTCTTGAGCTGGCCCAATCTTTGAACCTCAAAATAAATGTGCATTTGCATGAAACTCAGGCGGAAATCGAACAATCTATGACGCAATATAAAAAACGGCCTATCAAACGGCTGTTTGATTTAGGGTTTTTGTCATCGGAAGTGTTAGCGATTCATATGACACAATTGGATGAAGAAGATTATGATATTTTAGGTGCTACACATCCAAGCATTGTGCATTGCCCTAGATCGAATATGAAATTAGCCAGTGGGATTTGTCCTGTCGCAAAATTACATAATTTAGGCTTGAATGTGGCGCTAGGGACAGACAGTGTTGCCAGTAATAACGATTTAAATATGATCAATGAAATGCGTACTGCTGCATTTTTAGCAAAAGTTTCTCAGCAAGATCCGGTGTGTATGAATGTGGATGAGACCTTCGCAATGGCGAGCCTGAATGGTGCTAAGGCATTGGGGATAGATCATATCGTAGGGTCTTTGGCGCCTGGCAAAGCTGCGGATTTTATTGCAATGAATTTGGATGAAATTGAAACATTGCCGGTCCACGATCCCTTGGTTCAAATTATCTATTCAAGCAGTCGGCACCAAGTCACGGATGTGTGGGTTGCCGGAAAGCAATTACTCAAAAACAGAGAATTGCTTACTTTGGATGAAGAGGCATTGAAGGCCAAGGCACGTTCCTGGAAACTATGATACCTAGTCTCGTTCAGCCTGCACTCAAATCTGAGCGTCAAGACTTGTTGTGAATAGGTGGACGAACGGGTAAAATAGCGGTTGGAAGGACTGAGAAAAGGTAATCCGATGAATGAATTTGACATAGATAAAGCCTATGTGAGTACTTACGACGAATTTTTAAAGAAATTCGACCGCGAGCATGATTTGACTGAATCACAATTAAAAGAAATTAAAACCTATCAACGGATTAATGCCCTACGGGATGGCACAGACCCTGCGGCAGAATCAGAAAAAATCTGGGAAGCCTTTTAGTCGTGGGCATTTGGTTTCAGCTGTTTACGCCAGAAGATCTCAATCGTCGTGGTGAGCAAACTATGGCGGAATTTTTAGGGATCGTCTTTACAGAAGTAGGCGATGATTTTCTCATTGCAACTATGCCTGCAAGTCCGCGTACGAAACAACCTTTGGGCATTATTCATGGCGGTGCGTCCGTCGTTTTAGCTGAAACGATTGCCAGCACTGCGGCCAATATGGTGGTTGATTTCGAACAATATTATTGTGTCGGCTTAGAAATTAATGCGAATCATATTCGTTCTGTACGCGAAGGTACCGTGCAAGCAATCACTCGTCCTCTTCATTTAGGCCGTACCACTCAAGTATGGTCAATCGATATTACTAATGAGCAAGGTCAAACTACCTGTGTTTCGCGCATGACGGCGTGTGTATTGCAGCGTTGATTTTAATCCTGTAAAAGTCACTGGATCGTTACGCTCTTCGCAAAGACGGGCGTAAAAAATACCGTTGTTGCGAGCGTAGCGAAGCAATCCAGCGACTTAAAGACTCCTAATTTGAGCTCTATTTTCAAAAAACACGTTTAGAATTATTTCTCCACTGATATTGACTTTCAAATTTATTTGGAATTAAATATGCACGCATCATGGATGAAACAATGGAACTAGTCCTAAATATGTCATGGAAGAGATAGCATTTAGGATCCCTTAGCAAGGAATCAATTATGGAAAAACAAACCAACCGAACTTTGGCCTACCTCTTGGCCGAACCTATTCAAGATAATCATGAACTCGAAGCCATTTCAGGCGGGCATTCTACTTTGTCTGCGCAACGAACGGCAAGAATAACAGGCGACAGCTCTCAGGGCCCGGAAATCACGTTGGATTTTAGCATCGATACGTGAGTTAAGTGCTCATCTTAAATCAATATATTTTTTAAGGAATTCTAGCAGGCTGAATTATTCAACTTGTATGCTCATGCAAGTAGAGTTTTTCAGCATACTAGTACGGATATTAATGAGGTTGAGGAAAATACCTCAGGAAATGGAGCTGTTATGAAGTTTTTAATTCCAACCGAACCGGATGATACCCATGCTATTTTAGTGAAAATCGCATTAGAAACTTTGGGGCATCATGTTTCTCTACTATTTACGGCCGATCATCCCACTTTACAAAAAAACTCTGTATACATTGATACCCACAGTTATCAATGGCAAAGCGTGGATGCTTATGACGCAATTGTTTCAGATCATTATGATGTCGTTTGGTGGCGACGTGCCAGACGTCCTCATCTTCCCAAAAAGACGGTGCATGCCAAAGATTATGAGTTTGCAGCGCGCGAAAATATTCTTTTTTTTGAATCGTTTACGACTAATTTGGCCCCGAACGCGTGGTGGATAAATAGTAAAGACTCGGCCTATCGTGCCAATTTTAAATTGTTACAATTGAAAGTGGCGAGTGAATGCGGATTGACAATCCCAACTACGCTTTGTTCAAATGACCCCCAGGAAATTTGCCAATTCATCAATGCCCATGAACCAAGGGGTGTTATTTACAAACCGATGTGTACTTATTTCTGGTTTGAGAACCTGCATACCAAAATCAGTTATACAGCTCGAGTAAAAAATAAAAACTTACCCAAGCGGCATGTTCTTCAATCCGTCCCGGGGATTTTTCAAATCGAAATCAAGAAAAAATTTGAGCTCCGTATTACTTGTTTTGGAAATTATTTGGTTGCTGCAAAACTTCATTCTCAGAAGTACCCCGATGGCTTAATTGATTGGCGAGCAATTCGAGGTGCACCTATGCTGGTAGAGCCATTTGAGCTACCGGAAGGTGTTGCAACCAGTATCCGATTATTTATGCAGCGCATGGGCCTAGCTTTTGGGGCGTTCGACGTGATTGTGACCCCAGAAGATGAGTATGTATTTTTGGAGGTGAATGAACAGGGGCAGTTTTTATGGCTTGAGGAGTTTAACCCTGATTTCAAAATGCTAGATATATTTATTCAATATATGCTACAGGGCTCTATCGATTTTGTGTGGAATGCGAAAGCGTGTGAACACAGTATCGAGCAATATCGATCTCAAATGAAGGCTATTTTTGAGGTGAATATGGACCGTCATGTGCAAGTGAATACTTATTATAAAAAGCGAAAGGAAAAGTCTGCAGTATAGAACTTGCCATTCCCGCTTGCGCGGGGGTGGCAACCATGCATTATAAGGAGCGTTTATGAATTATGTATTATTGAGTATTTTGGTGTTTATTTGCTCGGCTACTTTGGCAAAAAATGGGGTTGATCTGCATGGTTTAGATGGAAACCGTGCGCAAACATTATTACAAACCTATACCGCGCAAATTCAAGCTATTGAAACACTCATAATGGATGTGTTTTTGAATTTGAATGAAGGGCATTTTGATGCGCCGCATTATGAATGCTTAGTCATGAAGAAAAAAAAATTGTTGGCGACTATTCAACGTGAAGGGCGTTTTGCTTTTGTCGATTTGCAGACGGTGTATTACCAAGATAAAACTATATACACCACGTTAGAAGTGATTGAAGACCCTAAGTCAGAGCGCATGCGGTTTGTCACAAAGCCCGCGCATCCTATATGGAATGATTTGAAGATTTGGCGAAATCTTGTCTATCGTCGGTTGTTGCGACGACAAGATTTGATTGCCAAAATGCAAGAATATGACCGCTTAGTAATGCAACTATCTATTACGCATCAACTGGATCATGATGGGAATGATTGTCCTGCCTATCATTGCCTTGCAGCATTTCATCATCCTAGCTTAGCGCCTTATTGGGATGTTTTTCAACAGGGTGTCGCGAAAGAAAAATCCTTGATTCTCTCAACATTGCATAATGACCCCGATCCTGAGCGTCGTGCAGCAGCTGCTTTTTTGGTAGGACATTTTTCAGATCCCAAAGAGATTGTGGCGGTACTCAGCACCTGTATCGATGATGCTGCTAGTCAGGTGAGGAATAATGCGTTGCGCGTGATTGCGCTTACTTTATTTAAATCGCATCTGAACGATGTGGACAGCATGCCTTTTATAAAGCTACTAGATTCTCCTTTTGTGACGGATCGAAATAAAGCATTGAGTGTTTTGCTAGGGCTTGCTGATAATCAAACTAACAAGAAAAAAATGATTCGCTATGGCGGCCAAAAAATTGTGGATTTACTCCAGTTATCTCAGCCAGATAACCATGATTTGGCGTATACCTTGCTCAAAAAAATCAGCAATCAACCATTCGGTGAGCACCAATTTGTGCAATGGAAAACTTGGATGACGCATGCACAAGGACATAACGATGCATTCAGGTAAAAAAATATACGGCGCTGTGAATATTAATATGCCAGCGCCTTATCTATTCGTAATGATTGGGTTCAGTGTTTTATTGGTAGTCTTGTTGGTCTATGGGCTTAGCATTGATTTTTCAGCTATGTATGTGGTGAAAGGGTATCTCAATGCCAAATTAGGGACCTCGCCTGTGTACGCTCTAAGACCTGGGATTATTAGCCGAAAGTTTGTGACCGCTGGGCAACGCATTGCAAAGGGTCAGGATTTGTTTCTCGTAGATACAACGACTGATCATCTATCATATGCGGCAGAGCAGCGGTTATTAAACACAAGGTTACTGGACTTGGAGCGTAATTTAAAGGCAAAAACCCAATATCTGCGTACATTAAAGCCGTTAGTAGTGAAACATTATGTGTCTTTGGCTTCTTATCAGACAATTCAGGATCAATTAAATGAATTGGAAACAAATCGACATACATTGAAAATGGCATTATTACGCCATAAGCAATCGAGTTCTTATGTGGTGCGGTCACCTATTAGTGGAACGATATCCAGTTTGGAAGCCCATGTGGGACAGAAGGTGGGTGTGGCCCAATCGTTATTAACTGTCTTGCCGCTGCAGGCAGAATTAGTCGCACAATTGTATGTTCCTGTCGCAAAATCAGGGTTTTTACAACCAGGTGCCAGCATTGCATTGCGTTACGATGCTTATCCTTTCCAACATTTTGGGGTTGCTCAGGCGCATATTCAAACGATCTCGCGGAGTATTTTGACCGATCACGACGAAGACAAGCCTATGAAAATAGGGGAGCCTTATTACAAGGTTTTGGCTTATTTGGAGCAACCCTATATTTTGTTATATGGCCAAAAGCATCTTTTACAGCAGGGTATGACCTGTACAGCGGTGATTTCTGGCGCACATAAAAAAATATGGCGCTGGATTTTAGATCCTGCAGGACTTATGTAAACCTCCGAGAGCGAGGTTTTGCGTAAGTCCTGCATTATGGTGGGGGATGAAGCGATGTCTATATGGAAAACACGATTACAGTTTTGTAGTAAAGCAAAACTACCCATGATTTTTCAGGAGGAAATGGCCGAATGCGCGCATGCTTGTATTGCAATGATTGCATATTTTTGGGGATGTAAGCTGAGTTTGTTGGCGTTACGCCAATTGCATCATACTTCGATGCGCGGCATGAATCTGCTGCAAATGAATAAAGTTTTCGATCAACTCGGATTTAAAACACGAGTATTACGGGTACTTCTGCATGATTTATGCAAAGTGAAAACACCGGCCATATTGCACTGGAATCATAACCATTTTGTGGTGCTCAAAAAAGTGAAACGACATGCAATCGTTGTCCATGATCCGGCGCTAGGTGTCCGTGTTTACGCGAAGACTGAGGCGGTGCGTTTTTTCTCCGGGATTGTTTTAGAAATAGAAAAAACTGAATATGTTGCGCTTGTGGGTCAAAGTACGCAATTGACTATTTTGACCTTACTAAAATCGGTGCTGGGAATGCCCAAAATATTGGGGACGCTGTTATTGTTATCCTTGCTGATCGAATCGATGCAAATCATTAACCCGATGTTTATGCAATATGTGACGGATTATGTGGTGGGATCCAATACTTTGTCCCAAATGTATTATCTTGGACTAGGCTGCATGATTTTTGGGATGTTGCAGGGTTTAACAGAGTTTTTGCGGAGTCATTTGATTTTATACACCTCGATGCAAATCACTGAATCGTTTGCCACAGAAGTTTTTAAGCATTTATTACAATTGCCGTTGAAGTTTTTTGCGCATCGTCATCTGAGTGATATTCAATCCAAATTTCAATCCATTGATCAATTGAAAACCCAGCTAAGCACGGATTTATTCCATACCTGTTTGGATGGTTTTATGGTCGTGGTTACCTTAACTGTAATGTTTGTATATAGTCATATTTTAGCTGGCATCATGTTGAGTATTTTTAGCGTGTACGCAGGGTCTCTCTATTGGAGTGTTCGGGTGTATAAACGTCAAATGGGCACGGCACTTGTCCTTCATGCGAAAAGCGCTGTCACCTTTCATGAAACATTACGTGGGATTGCGCCTGTGAAGTCTTTTTTAAAAGAAGCGATATGGTTTCAATTATGGCGCAATGACTATGTAGATGCCTTGAATCATGATATCCAGATCTCGAAAATACAAATTCGTTTTCGGGTATTAAATCAAGTTTTATGCCATATCGAGTATATTATGGTCTTATGTGTAGGCGCAGGATTGGTGGTAGCTCAGCGGTTATCGATAGGCATGCTATTAGCCTTTCTCGCTTATCGGATGATTTTGGTTAGCAAATTTGCGGCGTTTATCCAATATGTGTTCTCTTATCAAGGGTTGACTCTGCAATTGCAACGCTTACAAGATCTGATTGAGCACGAGCCGGAAGCTACGCAAAGTGCAGTTCAACCTCAGCATCAGATATCAGGTATTATCCATGTTCAAGGTATTGCTTTTTCTTATCCAGGGTATGCGCAACCGGTGCTAGACGAAGTAAGTTTTAGAGTACATCCTGGTGAGAAAGTCGCGATCGTTGGTCCGTCTGGTTGTGGTAAAACAACCTTAGTTAAGATCATGATGGGATTGGAGCAACCTACTGCTGGCAAGATTTTCGTGGATGACTTGCCATTAACCCTCTTCGGATTACAAAATTTTCGGCAAATTTCTGCGTCGGTGATGCAAGATGACATGCTGTTTACCGGGTCCATTGTTGATAATATTACTTTTTTTGCGGAAGAAGTGGATATGGGCTATGTATATGAAGTGGCTAAATTAGCCTGTATTCATGACACTATCATCGCATTGCCTATGGGCTATGAGTCACTCATTGGGCAGACACAAACCAGCATTTCAGGCGGTCAGAGACAACGGATACTTTTAGCGCGTGCCCTCTATAAAAAACCTAAATTTTTATTTTTAGACGAAGCGACCAGTCATATGGATTTACAGTTGGAAAGTGAAATTAACCAAGCTTTGCAAACCTGCCGTATGACGCAAATCATTGTCGCGCATAGACCAGCAACCATTGCGATGGCAGATCGTGTGATAGAGTTAAAAATGAGAGAAGGATGATTTGCTTGACTTATGTCAAAATTAAACCAAGAATATAGCGCTTAAAAAACCAGTTTGGAAAGCTATGCAAATTCAGGCAATCAAAGGGCGTGAAATTTTAGATTCACGTGGTTCTCCTACCGTTGAAGTAGATGTTACTTTTTCTGATGGTAGTTTTGGACGAGCGGCGGTTCCTTCTGGTGCGTCTACCGGAACATTTGAAGCGCATGAATTACGCGATGGCGCAAAACGTTATGCGGGTCGTGGGGTCCTCAATGCAGTGACGCATATTAATACGACTATTCGACAAGCGCTGCAAGGACAAACATTTGCCGACCAAACTGTCTTTGATCAAACCCTATGTCATTTAGATGGCACTGAAAATAAATCCCATTTGGGTGCAAACGCCATTTTGGCCGTATCATTGGCCTATGCGCGCGCGCGTGCGGATACTTTGGGACTGCCTTTGTTTCAAGCATTACGGTACAAAGATACCGAAATGCTATTGCCTGTCCCTATGATGAATGTACTCAATGGGGGGGCGCATGCGGACAATAATGTTGATATTCAAGAGTTTATGGTTATGCCCATTGGCGCAGAAAATTTTGCACATGCGGTGCAAATGGGCGCAGAAACATTTTATGCCCTGCGGACAGTATTGAAGAAGCTTGGTTTGAATACGGCGGTGGGTGATGAGGGCGGATTTGCGCCGGATCTGAAATCTAATCGACAAGCATTGGATATTTTAAGTGATGCAGTCAATTTGGCGGGCTATCATTTGGGAAAAGATCTGGTGTTTGCCTTAGATGTTGCTGCGTCAGAGTTGTACGAAGCAGGGTTGTATCATTTGACCTCGGAGCAAAAAACATTGTCTTCTGAGGAATTGATTCATTATTATCAAAATCTTATTACAGATTATTCTATTGTTAGTATTGAAGATGGTCTAGATGAAAGTGATTGGGCTGGGTGGCAACAATTGACGAAGCAACTTGGGCAACGAATTCAATTGGTTGGCGATGATCTGTTTGTGACTAATCGAAAAATTTTAGAACGTGGTATTGCCAGCCATACTGCCAATGCGATTTTAATCAAACCCAACCAAATTGGCACGCTTACTGAGACTCTCCAAACTATGGCCTTAGCCGCACAGAATGGATATCGCTGTGTGATGTCTCATCGCTCTGGAGAAACAGAGGATACATTTATTGCAGATTTGGCAGTGGCTACGGGCTGTGGTCAGATTAAAACCGGATCTTTATGTCGTTCAGACCGCGTGGCAAAATATAATCAATTATTACGCATTGCAGAATACGCAGATCTCTCCTATGCTAAATTTAACGGTCCTTTTCAGAGGCTTGTATGAAAATAATTTTTGCAATTTTGGTAGTCGCATTATTTTCATTACAATATAAATTGTGGTTAGGAGATGGGGGCGTAGTACAGTCCTACCGTTTAAAAGAACGCTGCACTGTATTAGAACAAGAAAATGCAAAGTTACAACACAGAAATCACGCATTAGAAGCCGATGTGATGGGGTTAAAATCTAGCGGCCAAGCTTTAGAAGAACAAGCCCGTTCTGAGCTTGGTATGATCCGGAAAGGCGAAGATTATTACCAATTTGTGAATTAAGCTGACTTTTGAATGTTGCACAACCTGATATTCTTCTATGTGTTTAGGATGGCGTACCGCGACCAGATTTACTTGAGTTAGTCTCCGTATCCGATAGGTCGTCAGTCTCAGCACCTGAAGCATTCAGTGCTTTAACATATTCTTCTTGAAAATTTTGAGAAAGAATGTGTTGGTTGCGACGCCCAGTAAGGGTATTAAATAGGGTAAAACGTGCTGTTGATTCATCTAAGGCTTGTTTTAACAATCCTATCGGTGAAGAGCGTACTAAGCTAGGTTGACTCATCTTAGGGGCGATTTGAGAGCGCTCGTCGCAGGGAATTGCCAAATAAGCCGCACGAATATTAGCCCCTTTCTTTCTTTCTTTCCAAAGCATCTTGCGACATTTCTAAAGAAGAGATGAGGTTTTCTAGCCATACATTCTCTGGTTGAAGCATCGTTTGAAATGTTTGCTTTAAGTTTTTGCCCTCCCATTGTGTCTGGAGGAACTCAAATTCAGCTGATAGCTGAGCCGCAAACCCTTGCAAAATCTCTGATATGTTGGTGTTTTCTAGATTTAGATGAGCATATTGGCGTATTTGATTGGTCCTTAGCATCACATAAGATGATGCTATTTCGGAAATATTCGTTGGCAATTCATCTACTATTTGACTCAGTTGTCCTAGGATCTTTGCACCGGCCTCAAATACGCTGGGATTTCGATATCCTGTAAAATATGGCTCGTAATACGCAGTAAGTAAATTAAGTTCTGCTTCCAGTGGATGCATGGTGTCTAAAGAATGATATGCCATCGCAAACAACGCCTTAACCTGCGGTTCTGCTTTTTGAAACATATCAGAAATTGTTGCAAACATGGGGTCACGTGAATAGTCTTTCAGTATGGTATCCATAGCGGTATAGATAGAATGAGTAGGATGCTGTTGTGCATAGGCAGCCAAACTTTCGACCAATGTGCCTTCCCCTGGAATCACTTCTAAGCTTTCAAAATTATTAATTTGTGCTGCATTATAACCCATATCCACCAATAATCTTGACCATTCTGCGGTTGTAATGGCCTGACGACAGGGACGAGATTTTAGGAAATCAATCAACGCTGGTTTCAATGGTATTTTGGAACCATTGAAAAAAACATGGTCCATTTTTTCAACCGAAGCGTTATGATATACGCTCGCTAGATTGCGGATAGTAACAATAAACTGATAGTTGTTTTCTAAATCTCTGGGAAGAAATTTATTGTCCATATGCGGAGTATCTCTAGTGAGCCCGATACTTTCAGTATAGACGAACTTTTTTAGAGTGTGTTGTCCCAAAGACTCATCACAAATCCTCCGCCACCCGAGCCTGTGGGTTTAACAGCCAAAGCACCCTGGTTACGCAAATCTTGAATATGTTGTTGTAGGACTGGCGTAATTAGCCCCCATTCCTCAAAGCATGCATGTGCTTGCTCTATGGCTTGTGCCAAACGCGGTTGACTGTCTGCAGTGTAAGGATCCTCCAAAGCTTGTTTGGCCGTCAGCACTGCGGCTTGCATTTTCTGATCGATGAGTTGTCCAATATCGGGCGATTGTGCCCAGAGTTTTTGGACGGATTGAATGCAATTGGCAGTGGGTCCTTGCTGGCCACAAAAAGATAATTGCCATTTGGGTGACCATGTAAGGTTTAAAGAAGTGGCTTGGCTGTTTTGAAAATACATGCCAATTTGGCCACTGACGCCAACAATATCTAAACCACTACTCTGACCGTGAAAAAAGTGCTCAAGTTCGCGTGCAATGGTAAATTCATTTTTTGCGTCGATCCACTGTTGCGCAGCAAACCAGCGAGTGATGGCGACGCATAACGCTGCAGAAGCGCCCATGCCGACTCCCACTGGAATATTGCTTTCAATGTGCAACGCTCCTTTTACGTCCATCAGACTGCGATCTACGCGCTGTAATCCATATTCTAAAATTTGTTGTAATAAAGTTTGTGTGGTATCTGGCTCGTGACCAAGCATATGGGTGGAAATCAGCAGTTCTGTTGCCGTGTCAGCGGGGGTGTAGCGCAAGGTTAAGGTTTTGTCCGGCAAAGGAAATACTAACGCCCCGTGCCCACGAATGACGGCATGTTCCCCGGCTAAGATCCATTTGCCATGGGTCGTTGTCTGATAAGGAATATTGCTAGATGACATCGAAGTTACCAATGAGGACATCCTGTTTGAAGACTCGTGCCAGTTCCTTCTGATCGGGTCGATACAGTAAATGAATATTGGGGCCGGCATCCATGGTAACAATAGGCCCATCTTGATTTTGTTGCCAAGCAGCTTTTAACTGATCTAAAACTTGTAAACTTCTTTCGGTCATATAAGAAAAAGGGTGTTGGCAACTGGTAAAAAGTGCGTGCATATCATGGAACTCTTGCCAGCAAATGTGATAAGCATTGGCCCAATTTTTCGCATGAAAGGCATCGAGCAAATCACTTAAATTTTGTTTGGCACGTTCAGCCCGCGTGGCGTATAAAGGACTGGTTTTGACCAACTCATGTGCTTTCGACGATGAAATAGCTTTGATCTCATGATTCACTAAAATGACTTCGTGGAGCAAGTCTGGGTAAGGCAATGTAATTTCGCGTACGGTATCATTTTCCCATAGTGCCCAGGGTGAAAAAAAAGAGCGACAGGACGATCCAGAACCATGACGACTTAATGCGGCGATGGTTGCAATGGGGGGCATAGGCTTTTGCGTGAGCTCAGACAATGCTTCAACAGCGCATTGGGTCAATGCTGCAAAACTGGATGCGGAACTGGCTAAGCCTGTACTGAGCGGAAAATTATTATTTGAACGAACTGTAAAGCCACCCGTATAAGAAAACTGTTGTTTTAAAAAGCCGAGGTGATTTAAAAAGCGTTGTTGTCCTTCTGGAGACAAAACAAAATGATCGATACCCGGAATTTCTAAAGGCTCCCAAAAATCATGTTTGCCCGGGTGCAGTTCCAAAGAAACACTAGATTTCAATTGATTGAGAGTGAACGATAAAGACGGGTTAGCTGGTAAATTTGTAGCTTGGTCATCTTTCCCCATATATTTAATTAACGCAATATTCGCAGGGGCATGTGCTAACCATTGTTGCATGTGTCTACTCCTTAGGGGCACGTCCGAATTTTAATGTCCTTTGGCATCTGCCCAAAGAATCTTATGCAACTGAAGCTGAAACCGAACGGGTAACTGGTCGGCTAAGATCCAATTGGCCAAATCAGTCGGGTTTAATTGTTCCCAACTGGTTGAAAAAATAACGTGTGCTTTTTCTGTTAATTGATATTGTTTTATCATATCACACGCCCAAAGGTAATCATTGTGATCACAAATGACAAATTTAATTTGGTCTTGAGGTTTCAATAACGGGATATTGGTCCATAGATTTCTGGATACCTCACCGGAACCGGGTGTTTTTAAATCCATTACAATCAAGACTCTGGGATCAATTTGTGAAATATCTAGCGCGCCACTGGTTTCAATTGAAACAATATAATTGGCGTCGCAGAGGCGTTGCAGTAGTGGTATGCAATTGGGCTGGGCCAATGGTTCACCACCAGTGACACACACATGAGATGTTTTGTAAGCAGAAATTTTCTCTAAAACATGAGCTATGCTGATCATATTACCGCCTTGAAATGCATACGCGGTATCGCAAAATTGGCAGCGCAGTGGACAGCCAGTTAAGCGTACGAAAACAGTAGGATAACCACTGGTATTCGACTCCCCTTGAATGGAATAGAAAAGTTCTGTGATACGTAAACTAGGTGTCATTACTCACCTAATTTTTCTAATTTAGACTGTGCCAAATGAGCCGTTGATGTGTCTGGATAGAGATTCATCACGGTAGTCAACTGTTCTTTGGCCTCTCCAATACGTCCTGATTCTGCAAGCGCGCAGCCAAGCTTGAGACGACTGGGCGCATATTTGCTGGAGGATTTGAAATTTTTAATAATGGTATCAAATTGACTGATAGCCTCTGAATAATCTTTGTTAGCGAGATGAAGTTCTCCAAGCCAATAATGAGCATTCGCACTGTAACCACCCTGTGGATATTTGGTAAGAAACTGTCGCATCGCTTCTGTGGCCTGAGAAAAATTCTTTTGCTTGACTAAGTCATAAGCGGCTAAATAAGAAATTTGTTCGTCAGCAGGGTTGAGCCGAATTTTGTTGGGAGTAGCCTGCGCTAAATCTCGCATAGGCTGTATTTCCATTTCAGGATGAGGCGCAGCAGACGTATTATTCGCAGACAGATTATTGGCTGTATCTGGTTGAGCGGTCTGTTTGGGCGCGATGGCTTGATTATTATGCGCTGTATTACTCTGGTTATGATCGAGTCGTGCGTCCAGATCTTGATAATAAGCGAGCTGCTGTTGTTTTAGCTCGTCTAATTCATGGGCTTGCATTTCAAGTTGTCCGCGCAGTTCTTGCACTTCTTTTTGTAAAGATTGTAATGTATTGACGAAATCGATATTGCGCGCAGTCGCAGCAGCGGTATGACTGCTAGGATTCGTAGCGTGATTTCTAGTCGCTTCTTTGAGATCATTGGTAATAGGATATGCGTCATCTTGAGCAACAGGCAGCTCTTCAGCTGCCTGGGCTTGTTCTTCTAATAAGACAAAGTTCTCACTATCATCTACCACGGGTGCGCTGGCCAAAACTGGCATGGATAGGCACAAAAAAGTCGCAAAGATAGTATGAACAATTATTCTCATCTGGTTGCCTCATAGGTCAATTCAGCACGGCGATTTTGCGCACGCGCTTCTTCGTCACTGCTTAAATTGATAGGACGTTCTTTGCCGTAAGAGACGACACGTACTTGGCTGCTATTAACACCACTCATTCGCATTACTTCTGCAACTGTATTGGCACGACGCTCACCTAAAGCAATGTTATATTCGCGGCTACCACGTTCGTCAGTATGTCCAGCGATTAGAACGCGTGCATTAGGATGATCTTTCAAATAGTCTGCTTGAGCATTCAATGAGGGAAGATATTTTGGGTTCAGAGAAGAATCATCGTATTCAAAGTGATACATTTGATCAGAAGGTGCCTTTGTAGAGTATTTTTCTCCGGCGTTTTGTCCACCAAAGCCACCAAAAGGATTTCCTAAACCGTTAGCGGATAACCCATCACCCTCTGCTCCACCATGATTGTGTTTAGCGCAAGCAGCAAGTAATACTGCGCTAAGAATGATAACCCCTTTTTTAAGCATTGTTCCGAATTTCATATTTGAAGCTCCTAATTATTATTTGGCGCCTCATTGTACAATCGTTTTAAGTAATTGGCTAGGGGGTACTATTGGGCATATTACTGAGGGTAAGGGTATTTGTCATAGCCTCGCAAATTACCCGAATAATAATTAAAACGGGGATTCCACCAAGAAGGCCCAAAGCCATCATCATAATCGCCGTAGCTATCATAACCTTGAGTAAACCCAGTGAACCCGGGACTGTACCCGTAGCCATCGTAGCCAGAAAACAAAGGTTTAAAATGGACGTAATCCGGAGTGTTTTGAAACTGGCCTGTGTGGTTGGCACATCCACACATGACTGCGCATAAAGATACAATACATAGTGCACAACCCAACTTCATCATGATGAAATCCTGAATAAGTCCTCTAATTTGAGTGTAGACCTAAATAGCTGGATATCAAATTTATCAATTAATTTTACCTAGTATATTATTGAGAATCTGATTACGCGTGCTTTAACATATTGATTTGGTTAGCCAATTGGTCATACCCTGCTTCTACATTCACGTATTTTTGTTTGATGAGACGTATGGATAGCGAACCATCATCAGTGGCGGATTTGTCTTGCCAGACACTATTAAATTTTTGAGCTTTTAAGCGTTCGAAATCTTGTTTTTGAGTCACAATAAAAAAATTACGGTAATGTTGCTGATGATTGTAATGCAGTCCCCGTGCTTCGTGAGCATGATTTTTCCCGGGCAAATAATCATGCAGAGAGAACGTTTCGTTATTATGGACTGCGATAATCTTACCTTTTGGCAGCAAATGAATGATGTGGGTTGCTAGTCGTTTTACGGCTTGATGTGCGGCTTTGGAATAAGGACCATAATCATTTAAGGTCTTATAGATGCCTTGATTGGTAAAAATACGGTTGGGATCAAATTCATAGTGTTTGTGATGCAGTGAGAAGGTGATGTTTCTTCCTCCACCGTGTTTTAGAGTTATGAGAGAGCCGCCTTGGTGTTGAATGAGGGTTTGTGCAGCGTGTAGAGCTGTGGTTTCATTTTCATGGACATGAATAAAAGATTTGCCCTTCCCATATCGTTCTTGCACAATAGTGACGGTGGTATCGCCCAGCCGCACTGGGTATTTCTTTGCAAAACTTGGGTGTACTAAGCTCAGAGTCAATAACATCGTAATCAGTAAACGCATCATCTAATGTAATTCATTCTATAGTATTTCGAGCTGACGGAGTATAAGGCATTACACGAAAAAAAACAAATAAAACGACGTAATGTGTTGATAATTAAGTGAAATTTTTAAATACCGCTTGATTATCAAAGCGGGTTGGTAAATTATTCGATTACATTTGACAGATAGTTTCTGTATAATTGGGATAGATCAATTAGGGATAAGTATAGCGATGAGTAATATATTTAATATGTTTGGTCCCTCGCCTATTCGGCCAATTGAACAACATATGTATAAAACGTATCTTTGTGCCAAACAATTATCAGCGTTTTTTGAAGCGGTGATGAATGATGATTGGGATTTGGCTAAGTCTATCCAAGATAAAATTGTTGTTTTAGAAAAAGAAGCCGATCTGATTAAACGGGATTTGCGGCTACATTTACCAACTGGGCTGTTTTTGCCAGTGGCGCGGTCTGATTTATTAGAGTTGCTTGCCGCACAAGACCGTATTGCAAATAAAGCAGAAGACATCGCCGAATTGATCATTGGTCGCAAAATGACGATTCCTAAAACTCTGGTTCCCTTGTTTATGTCTTTTTTAAATCGTTGTTTGGATGCGGCAAAACAAGCCTGCAAAGCCATTAATGAATTAGATGAATTATTGGAAAGTGGGTTTCGTGGCAGTGAAGTGACCATTGTGGAAGAGATGATTGTTACTTTAGATAAGATTGAACATGATAGCGATGATTTGCTTGCAGAAATGCGACGTCAAATTTTTGAAATCGAAAAAGACTGGAGCGCCGTTGAAGTGATGTTTTTATACAAACTTGTTCAATGGGTGGGTGATCTGGCAGATTTAGCGCAAACAGTCGGCGCGCGTCTGCAAATTCTTATTGCGCGGTAACAATCCTTATGGAACATGCTTTTTTATACCTTATTGCAGCGGTAATTCTCTGTTTTCTTATGACTTGGGGCGTGGGCGCCAATGATCTAGCTAATGTCATGAGTACGACAATGGGCTCCAAAGCCGTCACAGTGCGCCAAGCTATGTGTGTAGCCATTATATTCGAATTTGCGGGCGCATTTCTGGGTGGGACCGGGGTCACCGAAACCATGCGTGATGGTATTATCAATACGAGTCAATTGTCCGGCTCCCCAATGGTCGTGATTGAAGGCATGTTGTCAGTCTTATTGGCGTGTACTATCTGGATGAATTTGGCAAGTTATATGGGGGTCCCAGTTTCGATTACGAATGCGCTGGTTGGATCTATGGTAGGGTTTGGCAGTGTCGTTTTGGGGTTCGATTCCGTACATTGGAAGCAAGTGTCATATATTGCAATCGGGTGGATCACCTCTCCGTTGTTGGCGGGTATCACCGGATTTATTTTGTTTACAACGATTCAGCAAGCCATTTTTATTCGAGTTGATCCGCTTAAAAAAGCCAAATTTTATATGCCCATTTATTTGTTTCTGGTGGGCTGTATTTTATCCTTTATTACAGTGCTAAAAGGTCTGCACCATTTTCATGTGGTGTTGAGTACTCAGCAGAATATTCTAGTGGTTGTGGCTACGAGTTTGGTGATTACTTTACTCGGGTTGTTGTGTATTAAGCAAATTCCAGAGTTGCCTGACATGAAGCGACGGGATACCTTTATTCAGGTTGAGCGCTATTTTGCGGTTTTGATGGCCATGACTGCATGTGCAATGGTGTTCGCTCATGGTTCCAATGATGTGGCATTAGCTGTAGGTCCTTTGTCGATTGTCTATAGTTTGGTGATGAGTAGTTCCAAAGCAGCCTTTATCGGAGGTTATCCCACTTGGATTATTTTGTTCGGTTGTGTCGGTGTGATTACTGGTTTTTTGATGTACGGCAGAAAAGTGATTGAAACCGTGGGCAGTGCCATTACCGCATTGACGCCTAGTCGTGCTTTTGCTGCAACGTTGGCAGCCGCTTCAGCCGTGGTGATTGCGACCAGCAGCGGTATCCCCGTTTCTGCGACGCAAACTTTGGTTGGCTCCGTGTTGGGCGTTGGTTTAGCGCGCGGTATTGGCGCTTTAAATTTGATTGTAATTCGCAATATTTTTACTTCTTGGATTTTAACCCTCCCTGCAGCATCGTTGTTAACGATCATTTCCTACTCATTTTTGC
The DNA here is from genome assembly GCA_903877115.1 of uncultured Legionella sp. Lineage (GTDB taxonomy): Bacteria > Pseudomonadota > Gammaproteobacteria > Legionellales > Legionellaceae. The sequence continues at coordinate 403 of CAIRCS010000076.1, read as the reverse complement.
ATTGGGTTTTAGCCTAATCGAACTGATTTAGGATTGTTTAGGATACATTCCGGACTTTCCTTCCAAAGCACAGCTTCCTATTTACCATCTATCCAGACATGGGGAGAAGGTGCATGAGGGGTTGTCGAAGCGAAGTTCTTTGTGGATGTTTGCTGCTATGGTCCTCCGCTCGAACTAAGCAGTTTGTTCCCCTTACCTGCGAGTCATTAGTCATGAACCTAATTTCAGGGTTTAGAAAATTAATTGCGTACTATTGAAAAAACCAGTTGACATGCCCTCCCAAATGAGTAGAATACACGACACGCCGGAAGGGCACGTTAATTAAAAAACTGAAGAAGACAAACAGTGAGGGCGCTTAAAAAGCGTCGAAACCTGAGAGTAGTATAAAGAAGTAAAGCAAGCT
>CAIRCS010000075.1 GCA_903877115.1 uncultured Legionella sp. | reverse complement strand
CTTACAGAAGCATTGAGTTTTCTATGGAAGAACAGCCTTTGGGTATCAGTAGCCGAAGTGAAGTACTATTTTGGGCTGATATAGATAGTATTTTTAATTATAAGAGGTTCGGTATATGGGATTTTGTTTTATTACCCTACGCTTCTTTTTTACATGGGGTATCTAAGGAATATCTATACATTCCTGCAAGCCCAAAAATTGAGGATGCCCTATTGCAGTATCCAGTTACCTCTACCGGCAATCCCACTAAAAAGAGTGACCGCGTCATGTCATCACTGAACGCTTACCCGTTTATCTGGAAAACTGGCGAATGCGTATATCGCCAAATCGAACCGCACTGGTTTATTAAAATGTGTATTACTCACTAGGAGCGCGGTAGATACCATCTCTCCAAATCAATCGCAAGCGGAAAAATCATCCCGTTTGTGGTTGATAGGGTTGCTGGTGTTTTTAGTGCGAGACAAGCCACGCAATCAGAGCGCAAATCCTATGAACAAAATTGAAATAGAAGACGAACTCAGAGCGGAATACGATTTAACCCAATTACGCGCTAGAAAAGTAGGGGCTAAACGAGAAAGTTTTGATAATTTAGTGCGTTTAGAACCTGATGTAATAGACGCTTTTCCTGATGCCAAAGCTGTGAATAACGCTTTGCGGTCTTTGATTGCTATCGCCCAGCGTCCCATGAATCCAAAAAATTCGCCTAATTCAGATGCTGTTTAAACATTAACGCCCAACTCATGAGAAAGACAACATCAGCGCGGCAGGGTGGAGTGAGGAACGAGTCCCAATATTTACATAAAGTTTGCTTGTTTTTGTTGGGATTCCTCACGTCACCCCAACCTACGAGCTAACTTGGGCAATCGATAACACCGACTCGGAGACTGCCGAAAAATATGAATTGGTTATTCAATATCTTGATTCTTTAGCAGAAGCGCAGTAAAAATCAAAAAATGAACTTCACATGCGATAACCGCAAGGATAATAGCCATGCCCACTATTTTGAGAATAGGCGGTTTTCGCTTTCATTTTTATTCCAACGAAGGTAATGAACCGCCGCATATTCATATCCGCTGTGCTGATGGTGAATGTAAGTTTTGGTTAGAGCCGATTGTGCTGGCGAATAATCGCGGCATTACACCGACTGATTTGCGAAAAATTGAACAACTGGTTTTTGAACACAAAACACTTTTACAAGGCAAATATCATGAATACCACAACCTTTGAAGCCGAGCCTGTTGCGATTAAAGCGTGGGCTGAAAAACGTTTTATTTATATCGAATTAACTGACGGGCGAATTGTGGGTTTTCCTGCTGATCGTTTTCGTATCCTCAGCACCGCCAGCGAAGCGCAACTCAAAGCCGTTGACATTGAATTAAATGGCTCTGCCTTGCGTTGGGACGAATTGGATGAAGATTTAACGGTGAGCGGCATTGTTGCGGGACGTTTTCAACTGCCTTTGTCGAAACACGCGGCATAATAACTCGTAAGACAATGGTATGGACACCTCCCGCCTGTCGGTTAACATTAGCCCTATCAAAATTATCATTTGCGTTAATTGCCACTAACAAAAACTTTCTGCTACGCCT
>CAIRCS010000074.1 GCA_903877115.1 uncultured Legionella sp. | reverse complement strand
GTGTCAGGCAAACTACTTTCAAAGCGGACACTATCCCCTAATTGACTAACACGTTCAGCGAGCGTTGGATTGCGAAGTAAAGCGCCAAATGGTCCACGGATACCTTTACGAGGCCCATTGACGAGTTTGTCATAAACCACTTTTTGAGCTGGTGATAAAGCCTCTACAGGGAGGTGTGGGAATCTAGGCGTCGTATTTGTCATCGGTTATGCTTTCGTTTTTTCTTTTAAGAAGGTTGTATATTTAATTTTTGTAAAATTTCGGAATATCTTTTGACATCATCACGTAGTAGTTTTGCCATCTGATCTGGTGAACCACCATCTGGCACATATCCTGCTACCGAGTTTGTCAGAGTTTGTTTTAGTGCTGGTTGTTGAAGCACTCTGGAGAACTCTTTATTCAATTTCTCAACAATGACTTTCGGTAAATTGGCTGGGCCAAATAATCCCATCCATGTTCCCTGAAAAACCATATCTTTGATGCCAACTTCAGTCATCGTCGGTGTATCAGGTAACTCTGGAAGCCGTTTTTCGCCAGTAAAGCCAATCGCACGTAATTTACCACTACGAATAAATGGCATCACAATCCCAGGAGGCATAATCGCTACTTGGACTTCTCCGCCGACTAATGCGTTTAATGAAGGAGCGCTACCTTTGTAGGGAACATGGAGCATGTGCGTCCCCGTCTTTTGGTTAAACAGTTCACTAGCAATATGAATCGTATTTCCGATACCTGGAGAACTATATGCAACGGATTGATTCGATTTTTTTTCATAAGCAATGAACTCTGGCACGGTTTTCACTGGCAGGGAAGGATGGACTACCATCACAAAACCAACACCTTGCATTAAGCAAGTAATGGGTGTGAAATCCTTTAAGACATCATATTTAATATCTTTATACATACTAGGATTGAGTGCAAAAGAGGCAGTCACGGCCAGCAAAGTGTAACCATCAGGATTTGCTTTAGCTACCAAATCACTTCCAATCATGCCATTAGCTCCAGCACGATTATCTATTAATATGGTTTGACCTAAGTTTTCAAGTAAGGCTTGACTGATCGGCCGCAGAGCAACGTCGAGCGTCCCTCCTGCGGCAAATGGCACGATTACCTTAATCGGCTGAGATGGATATTTACTAATATCTGATTGGGCGCTAGCATTTAGAAATGGGTAGCTAAGGGCCAAAGAGCTGGCGCGTAGAACGCTGCGTCGTAATCGAAAATTCGGCATTTATTGCCCCTCTGGTTCAACACCAATGGTAAATTTCCAGCCCATGCTTTGCAACTTCTCAACCATACCTTGGCCGTATTTTTGAGCAATATTCTCAGCGGTTTGTGGCACACGGTCGACATCATCAAATTCTTCGCGCTTACCCTGAATGATGACCATTAAATGAGCATCTTCATTGGATCGATTAATAAAGCGTCTTGTTACCCCTTTTGGCATTGCGACTAAATCTAAGTGCTCAAGAATTAGGGACTCTTCACCAAAATCTCCCCACTGAATTTCCCAACGACCAGTCAGCGCCATGAAGGTTTCTTCAGTGTTGTAATGCACATGTAAACCTGGGCCTTGATTTGGTGGGCAGGTAGCAATTCCTAAACGAAATACGCCTGCTTCTCCACCCGTAACAGCTGGCTTAGGAGATAACTGACCAGGCAGCGGACCCGGTGACATCACATTACGCGTGGTCTTGGCCATAATCATTTCTAGTACTTCAGGCGGAATACCCTTCTCTTCTAAGTGGTGTTTTTTGACTGGCACGATTTCATTAAAGCGTGCAATTTGTTTTTTCATTTCTTCTTGGGTTGGGGTCCATCTTTGCATGACTATATCTCCTCAATTTCTATGTGTTTTATTTTGACTACTATTATTTCTTAAATTTTAATCAACCGCCCTCGCTACCAAAAAATTGCTTCATAACCTGTACGCTCTCTTTTAACGCGTCGAGAGCTGGCTGAAGGCTTCCGGTCCACATTAAAAATCCATGTGGCAAATTCGGGTAAGTAACCACCCGTGTATCTACCCCAATTGCCTGTAACTGATCAGCTAGTTTTTGTGTATCGGTAATCAGTGGATCATCTGCCCCGACCCCTTGCCAAATAGGTGGCAAACCTGCAATGCTCGCCAAAAGTGGGGTTGCTTCAGGATCATCTAAAGCCGTACTCGGCCCTAAATACTGTTTCCATACCCACTGCGAGTATTCTCTTGCTTTTGGTTTAAAGCCACCGGCATTACTATAAAATAAAATCAGTCCGGCCAATTCATTCTTCTTTTGATCTCGCAGAGCTTGAGCAGTACTGAGTGCAATCGTTGCTCCAGCAGATTCACCAAATAACACCGGTTGGCCAAGAATGCCAAGACTCGCCTGTTGTGACTTCAAGTATTCCACGACAGCAATCACTTCATTACGCTGAACTGGAAAGTGAAAATCTGGCGCACGTCGATAATCGATACCGCAGACAACACAACCACTTTCAAGGGCTAAGGTACGCATGGTGCGAGCGTGTGAATCGAGGGATCCCGCCCAAAATCCTGCGCCGCGTATAAAAATTAAATAATTGGTAGGTGTACCCAAAGATGGGTAGACTAATCGAATTGGAATTTCTCCCGCCGGACCAGAAATTAATCGGTCCTCAATTTTTGCAACCTCAGGCAAATCTTGATTGAGTGTTTTGAAATACTCATCTTGTTGCATGCGGGCTTGCTCAAGCGGTTGGGTTAGCGGATCAGCTGACTTCACCCCAGTTAATGCTTGGGCATTTGCTGCCTCTTTATAAGTCGTAAACATATGTCTCCATCTTTGAGATACTTTTTAACAAACAACTACATCTTCTTTAGTTAGTGATAGTTTGCATCAGACTAAAGAGTTGATTCTGCCCTTCAAAACCGATACCAGGTCGATCCGATAAATTGATAAATCCTTCGGTCACAATTGAATCATCTGCAAATCCAGCAAAAGCACCGAACACATCAGGATAAGCTTCACAACCACCTAAACCAAACCCAGCCACGATAGCAAGGGTCATTAGATTACCGCCGTGGGGGAATACTTGAGATCTGGCCCATTTTCTATCAGCCATCATTTCTAAAGTTCTTGAAAACTGTGTAATTCCGTAGGACTGAGGCACATCAATTTGGATAATATCTCGGTCACTACGCAAGCCACCGAACTGAATCAAATTACGAATATCTTGGGTCGAAAATAGGTTTTCGGCCGTTGCAATGGGAGCTTCGTAAAACTCACACAGCTCTGACAATAAGGCATAGTCCAGGGGGTCTGTTGGCTCTTCTAACCAGCGTAACCCATAAGGAGCAAGCGCTTTAGTATAAGTGAGCGCACTCTCACG
>CAIRCS010000073.1 GCA_903877115.1 uncultured Legionella sp. | reverse complement strand
CTTATTGCGCTCTTGGCTATTTTGAGTCTTGGGCAAACTGCATTAATACCAAATGCTTCCGCACAAAATCCTCGGGTCATGATTCCGGATTTTGCGGATTTAGTTGAACGCGCCAGTCCAGCTGTAGTGAATATTCGCACCACTGAAAAGGTGATGGTTCAGCAGTCTCAAGGGGGTATCCCTGGCATTCCAGAGGAGCAAGCCGAATTCTTTCGCCGTTTCTTTGGTGTACCTATTCCTGGTATTCCGAATGGACCAAAACAAGCTCAACCGAATGCTGGTAAACCGCAAGAAGCAGATCGTGGTGTTGGCTCCGGTTTCATTATTGAATCCAATGGTTTGATTTTGACTAATGCACACGTCGTTGAGGGTGCAACCACTATTTATGTCACCTTAACGGATAAGCGTGAGTTCAAGGCCAAATTATTAGGTCTAGATAAACGCACTGACGTAGCAGTGGTAAAAATTGAAGCACGTGACTTACCAAGATTACCAATGGGTGACTCTTCGAAGGTCAGGGTGGGTGAGTGGGTTTTGGCGATCGGTTCACCGTTCGGCCTTGAGAACACGGTAACAGCAGGTATTGTGTCGGCAAAGAGCCGTGACACTGGCGATTACTTGCCTTTTATTCAGACTGACGTTGCAGTCAATCCTGGCAACTCTGGTGGTCCATTATTAAATACTGCTGGACAAGTGATTGGCATTAACTCTCAAATTTTTAGTCGCTCTGGTGGCTATATGGGAATTTCATTTGCGATCCCCATTGATGAAGCAATGCGTGTGGCAGATCAATTACGTACTAATGGAAAAATGACGCGTGGTCGAATTGGCGTAGCCTTGGGTGAAATGACAAAAGAGATTGCTGAGAGTTTAGGTTTAGGTAAACCTCGTGGTGCTTATGTGCGCAATGTTGAGCCTAATGGTCCTGCAGCGGCTGGTGGCATTGAATCTGGCGATGTGATTCTTAACTTTAATGGGCGTGAGCTCAATAAGTCGACAGATTTACCACGTGTTGTTGGTGAAACTAAACCAGGAACTATGGCTACCGTGCAAGTTTGGCGTAAGGGTAGCACGCGCGATTTGACGGTCACCGTTGCGGATACAGATTCTGCGCAAGGAGTGGCTAAAAAGCCGGACGCTCCTGCTGCAAATAGCAATAGTGTGAGCGCCTTTGGAGTAGCCGTAACTGACTTATCAGATGCTAAAAAGAAAGAGTTAAACATCAAGGGTGGCATTGAGGTTACCGGTCTAGGCGATGGTCCTTTGGCAAAAGCGGGAGTTCGCCCTGGCGATGTGATTATTCGGATTGCTGATGCCGATATCACCAGTGTGAAGCAGTTTGAGGCCCTCGTTAAAGGTCTTGATGCCAATAAGGCTGTACCGGTCTTTATTCGCCGTTCTGATAGCACCTTGGTCATTCCCGTAAGGCCAAAATAAGCCCTTTTTAGGCTAAAAAATAGGGTTCGGAGCCTTTTAGGCTCCACCCATTACAATCTCTTTAAGACGACTTTTTGCAGCGCATCATTGTGGTGCGTTCTGACAAGGCGTTTTTTGAATGACCTATTAAGACGCTATGGATTTAATCCGCAATTTTTCTATCATCGCCCATATTGAT
>CAIRCS010000072.1 GCA_903877115.1 uncultured Legionella sp. | reverse complement strand
GCAAATTTAGTTTGATCAAGATATTTGTAGGAGTCCATCAACCTATGATTTCCCACGTCGAATGCCAAACTACTCCGCACCCTTCCCGCGACCTTCAAAACATGTTTCTTGGGGTTTCTTCCCCTCAAATTGAACCTAACCAAGATGTTTTCGTTAGAATAGACCGGATTTTCAATATCCGAGGTGCCACCATAACGCCATGAAAACGCCACAGACTGAGCACCCTCCAAATCAACAATTTTTCCTTTGCCTTCATCACCCCATTGCGTCCCAAGAACTACTATATTTTTAACCATGAATTTTTATCCTAACTAATATTATAGGGTCACAATCTACCCAACGATTCTAAGACGACTTAGGCCGAGCTCCGCCAGACATAGAGCGGAAATAATTAAAAAACTCACTGTTTTGATCTAACACCAATACATCTTGTTTGGAATTAAAACTTCCCTCATAAGCGCGCAAACTACGATAGAATGCAAAAAAATCTTTATTTTTACTAAACGCATCCGTATAAATCTCTGCAGCTTTCGCTTGACCACGTGCACGAGTAATTTGCCCCTCACTCTGAGCGGTAGCCAAAAGAATCGTTACTTCCGCGTCTGCTTCAGCAGCAATCGCTTCTGCTTGCGCATGACCACCCGCCCGATGCTGATTCGCAATTTTTTGCATATCAGCACGCATGCGCTGATAAATCGCATTGCTGGTATTCGCTGGCAATTCAATGCCTTTTATCCGCACATCCACGACATGAATACCCAATTCGCTCGCTTGACGTTCCGCACGCTCCCGCAAAACATCCATCACATCATCGCGGCCCCCACCAGAGACCACATCTGAAATAGTTCGCTTACCAAATTGTGCACGAAGTGACGTATTCAACTGCTGTTCTAATAATGTTTCAGCTTTGAACGCATTACCCCCGGTCGCTTTAAAATACTGAGCCAGATCCTCGATTTGCCATTTGACGTAATAATCCACCATCACGTCTTTCTTTTCTTTGGTAACAATTCGCGACGATTTAATATCCAAGGTTTGAATTCTGGTGTCAAAAATTCTCACACTATCCAACAAAGGCCATTTCATATGCAAACCAGGTCCTAATACCAGACACGCATTGGTTTGAGGATCTAGAACAAGCCGCCCTAAACGCAACACAATACTATGCTGACCTTGTTTAATGGTAAACAACGCAGTCGAACCAAGTATCAAAAAGAAAACCAATATTGTAGTGATAACCAAATTACTTGCTTTCATCAGTCGGCACTCCCTTCTTGTACAGTCGGTCTGACTAGTGTCCTTCCTTCCAGAATAGGAGTAGGTCGCTCAGTAGATACGTTGCTAGATTCAGTAGATTGGGCAAACGTTTTGACATCCGGTTTTACAGCGCTTGGGTTTGCCATCAATTTATCCAAAGGTAAATACAACAATGAATTAGACTTTCCATCCACCACCACTTTTGAACTGTTTTTTAAAACACGTTCCATGGTGTCTAAATACATCCTTTCCTGCAGAACAAAGGCGTTTCTCTCATACTCAGGCAACAATTGCAAAAACTCCGCTGTCTCACCCTTCGCATATAACACAGTTTGTTGCGCAAAAGCTTTCGCTTCTTCCGTGATACGTTTGGCATTTCCTTCCGCAGTAGGAATCACGCGCGCGGCGTAAGCACGAGCCTGTTCTTTAAAGCGTTTCTCATCCTCTTGAGCTTTGATCGCATCATCAAACGCATCTTGCACATTTTCCGGCGCACGCGCAGGCTGTGGAGACACATTCACAATCACAATACCTGTTTTGTAACGCGCTAGCGTTTTAATCAAGGAATCATAAACATTGGAGCCCCAGGCATCACGCCCTTCCGTAATCAACTGATCCAATGTGGTAGTACCCACTACTTGCCGTAATGCACTAGAAGTAGCTTGTTGTAAGCTTTCTTCTACCTCTGCAACATTAAACAAATAATCTTGCAAATCTCCAATGCGGTATTGCACTGCAACCGCAACTGAAACCAAATTCTCATCTTTTGTCAGCATCTGGCCAGAATACGAATAATCAGACACACGCTCGACGTTTAGGACCACTTTTGATTCAATCAGTCTAGGAATCCAATGCGGGCCGGGGCCAACTGTTTTGATGTATTTCCCAAAACGTAATACAACCGCTTGCTCAGCAGGATCTACAATAAAAATCCCTGACAAAGCCCATAAGACAAAAATCAAAGCTGCAAAACCCGAAGCAAAGAGTTTTTCACCTTTTGCAGACTGCTTTGGAGGTATATTTGAAGCGGAACCATTAAAGTTACTGAGCTTGGATTTCATAAAAAACTTTTGCAACTTCGCTTTCAGTTGTTTTAAAAAATCTTCCAAATCAGGCGGTTGTTGTGATTTACCGCTCCGCGGATCTCTATCATTGCCCGGCTCATTCCAACCCATGCATCTTGCTCCATATCAAAAAATTATTTATACAGTGGATGATTTTATGGGGTCTTCCCACTTTGTGCAACCATCAATTGGTTTTTTCTTATTCTTAAGGTCTTTGACAATTCAACTATCTTGGCCTCAAAGACAATTGTCAACAGACCTTGAAAACATCAAATCCCATACTCCATGCCCTAAATTCAATCCTCTCTGTTCAAATTTAGTCAGGGGACGCGACTCCGGCCTAGCAATATAACCCCCATCCGGCTCATGATTCACCAAACCAGGATGCTGCGACAACACTTCCAACATTTGGCTGGCATAGTCTTCCCAATCAGTTGCCAAATGCAACCAACCACCTGGTCTGAGTCTACTCACCAGAAGGCAGATAAATTCCGGTTGAATCAACCGGCGTTTCTGATGCCGCGCTTTGGGCCAAGGATCAGGAAAAAAAATATTCACTCCTGCCAAAGTCCCTGCCCCAATGCCATGCTGCAGGACCTCGACGGCATCATACGGGGCAATGCGCACGTTTTCAATCTGATGCTCATGCAATCCCATCGCCAAATTACCAATTCCGGCACGATGAACCTCAATCCCCAGAAAATTATTCTGCGGTGTCGTTTCAGCCATAGTCAACAATGTCTGGCCCATCCCAAAACCAATTTCGACGATAACATCTGCAGCACGACCAAAACACGCTTCCCAATTCCAAGGTTGATCGGCCAAGACAAGTTGATATTTGGGTGAAATTTGCTCCAACCCAAACCGTTGTCTAGGACTTAAACGACCCGCACGTAATACAAAACTTTTAATAGTTCGCATAACAATATTAATTTCCGATCATATTTTCCGGCTTCACCCACCGGTCAAAATCTTCTGCAGTCAGAAACCCTAATTTCACAGCCGCTTCTTTCAAGGATAGCCCCTCATGATGGGCTGTTTTTGCAAGCGTCGCTGATTTATCATAACCAATATGCTCACTCAATGCAGTCACCAGCATTAGAGAGTTTTGCACATAATGTTCAATAGTCTTGCGATTAACTTGCAATCCTTCCACGCAAAAGGCTAAAAAAGAAGTGCACGTATCTGCCAATAAATTAACGGAGTTCAATACATTAAATATGATCACAGGTTTAAAGACATTTAATTCAAAATTACCTTGACTGGCTGCTATGGTCACAGCGACATCAGCACCCATTATTTGCGTACAGACCATTGTCATCGCTTCCGCCTGGGTAGGATTGACTTTGCCAGGCATGATCGATGAGCCTGGTTCATTTTCCGGTAAAGACAACTCCCCTAAACCACAACGCGGACCTGACCCCATCCAGCGCAGATCATTCGCGATTTTCATCAAAGCACAAGCCAAGGTTTTCATCACCCCATGCGCCATAACCAAAGGCTCATGCGCAGCCAATGCCATAAATTTATTAGGTGCCGAACAAAAGGGCAATCCTGTTAAAGTTGCGATTTGCTCTGCAGCACGCACAGCAAATTGAGGCGGCGCATTCAATCCAGTGCCCACGGCAGTTCCGCCCAAAGCCAACTCATAAATTTCGGGCAAAACATAGTCGAAACGACGCAAACAGGCATCGAGCTGCGCGACATAGCCCGAAAACTCTTGCCCCAAAGTCATTGGAACAGCATCTTGCAAATGCGTACGACCAATTTTGATCACATCTTGAAATTCACGCATTTTATGCGCCAATCCATCGCGCAGTTTTTGCACAGATGGCATCAATTTCTGGCGAATACTCACAGCAGCTGCAATGTGCATCGCGGTTGGAAACGTATCATTGGATGACTGCGACATATTGACGTCATCATTGGGATGAATCGGTTTTTTTGAACCCATGATGCCACCTGACAATTCAATGGCGCGATTCGAAATCACTTCATTGGCATTCATATTCGTTTGTGTACCACTTCCCGTTTGCCAAACATGGAGTGGGAAATGGGCATCAAGTTGTCCGCTACACACTTCATCTGCCGCAGTCACAATCAACGCAGTTTTCTCTGCCGACAGTTTTCCCAAGCTTTGATTGGTCAAAGCCGTCGCTTTTTTTAAGATTCCAAATGCATGAATCAATTCTAGTGGCATGCGGTCATGACCAATATGGAAATGATGCAAAGAGCGCTCAGTCTGAGCACCCCAATATTTGTCTGTCGGCACATCAATAGCACCCATGCTATCGGTTTCTGAACGCACTTTAGTAGTCATCACTATTTCTCCCAGCATGGCTAATACCCTTTGCGAGGGGTATAAAAAAGCCGCAGTTTAACATAAACTAAGTAGATGTACGACTTTTTTGACCCACCATGCGAACCATTCGAATCTACCAACCAGGCCATCATCAATTAGGCCAAACTCTGACTCTGACAGAAGCCGCCGCACAACATGTCGGCTTAGTTTTACGCTTAACCGAGGGCGCAAACATCACCTTATTTTGTGGAGATAACTACGAGTACCAAGCGGTCATCACTTCTATACACAAAAGACGCATCCAGGTCTGCATTGAAACAGTTACTCTGGTCAACCGCGAATCCCCTAGAGCGATTCATCTCGCGCAAAGCATTGCTAAGGGGGATAAAATGGAATGGATTATTCAAAAAGCCGTAGAACTAGGCGTTTCCAGTATTACGCCCTTAGTGACTGACCGCAGTGTCGTACGCTTAGATGCCAATCGTCTGGAAAAAAAACAGCAACAGTGGCAGGCCATTAGCATTTCTGCCTGCGAACAATCAGGACGCAATCATATTCCAAACATCCACCCAGCCTCTTCATTCGAGCACTTCCTCCAACACTCTAGCGCACAATTTAAATGGATGCTTTCGCCCCAAGCGCAGCAATCTTGGCCAGAGCTTCAAGAAACTTCTGCTGAATTAGCGCTCTTAGTTGGACCAGAGGGCGGATTCAGTCCGCAAGAATTAACTTATGCGCAACAACATCAGGTGCAAGGCATTTGTTTGGGACCTAGGATCTTAAGAACAGAAACGGCGGCCATCACCGCAGTCGGTATCTTACAAATGCTGTATGGCGATCTTTAGTTCAAGCGCTCAGCCAATCTATAATAATTCAAATCTAATTTAACTGGTCGATATCTGGTCGGTATCGGTTCATCTTTTAATGCAAGATAATAGGTTTGGTTCTCAGTCTGCTCAAGTCCAATCATAGAAAATCTAGAAAAATATGCGACAGTAATCCATCGCTCATAAACAGCTTTGCTGGTGGATAGTATAGAGACCTGCTTCAATTTGGGAAGCAAAACATGGATATCTTTGAGTAGTGCTTCATCTCGATTGAACCGTGAACAACTAGGAATAGCCAAACTCACGACCAAAACAAAGATCACCAGGGAAAGTCCCTGCAATATTCGCATCCGACCTGCAGATTTCCCACAATGGTTCATAATGACGAGGCACGGTTGGTGGCAAAGACAGGTGAAAGCAAGCGTAATAAATGGGGCGCATTGTGCAATATAATTAAGCGCTTGACGATGGCTCAGGCCAACCGGCAATGATGCGAGCAGAGAAATATAAAAAAATAACAAAAACTTGGGGTTGGACACGGCTTTTTTGATATCTTGTCTAATAGAATTCTGTTCTAATCTCGCTGCGATGACAATACAGATCAAAGCCAAAGCACTCACTGCGCCAACAGATCTAAAATATAAATAAATCACATTCAAATGCTTCATACCAGTATAAATAGCTGACCTGTCTCCTGCGACAGAAGGCATCACTTGGGTCAGTATATATTGCTGAGTATTCTGCCAAGCTGCGGGGACGACAATATAAAAAGCGGTGAACATTAGCACAAGTATTAAAATAAGCGTGATGGTTCTCTGAATACTGGGTACGATACTATGTGACTTGAATACCACTATAGCCTGGATAACAGGAATCGCCAACGGAAAAAGCGCAGTGAGCCCATTTGATAAAAAGCCTAATATAATAGCAACAGATGCGCCGAGCAGATAAGCAAAATCGGCCCATTGAGTTTTGGGAATGCGTAACAATAATAAACTTGCCGCTGTGGTAAATAAGGTTAACGTGGATTCGAGCATATTGTTGGTGAACACGCGAGTATTCAAAGGCACCAATACCCATACGAGCAATAGCACAGCCAAATGATACCAAGCAAGCTTCTCTTTTTTGAGCCAATACCAAGAAATCAATGAAACCTGTCCCCCTATAATACAAAAAGAGTAGACGTTTTCAACGTAAATTTGTTGACCCAATACTCGAAAGAATAAGGATTCCAGATAAATTGCTAAGGGTGGATGTTCGTAAAACACAGGAAAACAAGTTTCTGAATAAAAAGGTTGCCAAATACTGCCATGATTCAAACTTAAGTTTTTAGCAATTGCAGCATAAGTCACCCCATCCAAAAACATCCCTTGACGCATCAGAGGCATGAGAACCAATAAGATGAACAAGGCGCTGGAAAACATCCATAATACACTCCAGCCTTTGACCACATTAGAACAGAGTTCTCTCAGCATTACTAGCCTCATCTTAAGTACATATAACGTTGGGCCTTGATCAATGGCCCGTTCCTTTAACAAAACATTTCTCAATCCGATCGTGCTGAGGAGGCGTTTACACCGTCTCGAAGCATAGTAGCCACCAGACTTCGCTTGCGCTCTCCTCACATATGAATCGGTTTTATAAGTTACCACTCATTCCTAATGTAGCTGTACTGTCCACAACGTTGGGAACAGTCTGAGATGGTGCATTGACTGACGCACCTTTCCCCTGAGTACCTCTGAAACCGAATCTTGCTAAGAAACCGGCATTTTGAGGAGGAAGCGTCACGTTCGCAACTTTAGTAGCATCCAATTCACTCGTTTTCTCCTCACCCTCAGTAACCTCTTGAGTAGGACTGATCTTTGATAACACACATGACACCATCTCAGCATCAATTGTATAGCCATTCAAGACACTTTGGATCCGCTCTTTATCCTGAGTAGAAATAATCTTTTCGTCATCTGAATTCGAAAACCGTTGCAAATCAGCCATCACCGTTTGAATGCCAATGGCCCATTTTTTATGTGCGCCAGGTCTTGTATCCAATTTAGGATCTACTTTTTCGGTACAGAATAAAACGACATTGCCTGACAAGGCAATTTTGCAAGCGGCATCTGCGAAATGTTGTTCTTGCAATCTGCGTGCTTCCATCTCAATACTTTTGCCAGGTTCACAAAGCAAAGTGATTGGTTCTTGAGGAACTGACACCTTAGCTGTAGAAACAACTTCGGTCAAAGCGTCTTCTGATTCAGAAACAACCTCTGAAACTGGTGAAATAACTAAGGTCAACCCGTATTGCTGAGCTTTTGTATGCCCACCCATTTTCCTTTTAAACGCGCATCAACATCAGCTTTGGTATGTTCTACCCATACAATACTCCGTGCCCCTTTTTCTTTTGCCCAAGCACTCGCCCATATTGAAATTAAATCGCTCAATTCTGTTGTGCCTGCTTCTCTACGACTGTCCATAAAATTCTCCTTGTTATATAGCCTCAATCCTGTTGATATCCCTTGTTTTTAACAAGCGCTGTAGGGTAGCAAATAATTACAAAGATGGGTGGTCAGGCCAACCTCATAGCCCTCTGAGTGGCGCAGTCAACACAAGTACGATCTAGCTCAAAGTCTCAAAAAATCATCCAGCCTCCTAACAAATCTATACTCTTGTCCTGTAAGCTGCTAATATTTCTTGCATCCATCCGGCGAATTTGATATAAATATCGCCTTTCAGATTAAATTCGCAAGATTACTACGTTTTTTAGTTAAATTTTGCGCTAAATATCCAATTTGGAGTATAATTATGTCAAGAGTATGTCAAGTCACCGGCAAGCGTCCAATCACAGGCAACCGTGTGTCACATGCTAACAATAAAACAAAACGACGTTTCTTACCTAACATTCAGACCCACAGATATTGGGTTGAAAGTGAAAATCGCTTTATTTCTCTTAAACTCAGTGCTCGTGGCATGCGTACCATCGATAAATTAGGTATTGACTTAGTATTGCAGCGCTTACGCGCGCAAGGCGAAAAAATTTAATTTAAGGGGAATTTAAGTGGCTGCAGTTACTGTAAAGGTTAAAATGGAATCCACAGCGGGTACCGGATATTATAAAACCACAACTAAAAATCCGCGCAATCATCCTGAAAAGATGGAGCTAATGATGTTCGATCCTGTGGTTCGTAAGCACGTTCTGTTTAAAGAAAAGAAAGTTAAATAATTATTCCCCAAGGTCTCTAATGAGACCGTCAAAATATTATTTTTATTCTTATATGCATTTCTGTTGAGATCCCTTAGAATGTACTCAGTACATTCTAATGGGAGAACAGTGTGAATCCTCAAATCAGTGGAAAAAATATCGAGCTTACTCAAGCTTTAAAAGACTATATTCATAAAAAATCACAAAAATTAACTCAGCATTTTTCAAATATCATCTCTCTAACCGTTGTTTTATCAGTTGAAAGAGAACAGCAAACTGCTGAAGCAACCATCGCTGTCAACGGTTTCGAAGGGCATGCCAGCGCCACATCTTCTGTCATGTACACAGCGATTGATGAGATGATGGATAAATTGGAAAAGCAATTGGTGAAACATAAAGAAAAGCAAAGAAGCTGAGCAGGCATTGTGCGAACTATCACTATTACTATCATCAACAAACTAGGGCTACATGCGCGAGCATCTGCAAAATTTGTTTCAACTGCAGCGCGTTTTCAGAGCCAATTAGAAGTCACCAAAGACCAGCAAACCATAAATGGCAAAAGCATCATGGGTGTCATGATGCTTGCTGCCAAACAAGGCAGTATTTTAACCCTGCAGATGAATGGCCCAGATGAAGAAAACATGGAAGAGGCGCTGGTGAATTTAATTCAACAGCGTTTTTTTGAAGAAGAATAAATTTAAGATTACGCTGCGTCCGGGACCTAATCTAAGCAGAATGCAATCCTAAAACTCGTACGTGGAAGATATAATATTATTGACGTCTTTTTCGTTGTTTTAATAAGCGGCGTTGTTTACGCACCCGATGAACGGTCATCAAAGTTTGAAACGGCCCAGAAATTGCGTAGATCACCGTGATAATCCAAATAACTGATGAGGGATCGGATGCTACTGCAGCAAAAGATAGGACTGATATCAGTACATACAAAAAAGGTACTTTGCCTTTGAAATCCAGCTTTTTAAAACTATGATACCGAATGTTTGAAACCATCAAGACTGCCACGCAAACAGCAAGGCAAGCCGCAAAAATCTTTACAAACCCATTGCTCCAATCATTAAGCTGGCAAAGCCAAACAAAAGCAGTCACGTTCGCAGCACCTAACGTTGAGCTCAACCCTTGAAAATAACGTTTATCTGCGGTTTCTAATTGTGTATTAAAGCGCGCTAGCCGCAATGCCACAGCAGCACAGTATACAAAAGCAATCAACCAACCCACTTTACCTAATTGATGTAAAATCCACCCATACATTAGCAAGGCCGGCGCGATACCAAAAGTAACCATATCTGACAAACTATCGTACTCTGCCCCAAAATTAGTTTCAGTATTGGTAAGACGTGCAATGCGGCCATCTAACCCGTCGGTGATAATTCCAATAAATATCGCAATAGCAGCCGCTTCGTATTGCATTTTCATAGAAGCAACCAACGAATAAAACGCGGCAAACAAACTGGCTGTCGTAAATAAATTTGGTAACAAATAAATACCAAATCGAGCAGATTTATGTTTCATAGAAAATCCTAGGTTTACGCGATGCTCCATTTTTAATCTCTGGATGCCGCAAAATGTCAGCACTAGAAGAATAAGCCGGATATCGGTATGTTTTGTATTTTGGGTTGAAAGCCTTTTATCGTGAATTTGAGCCTAAAGCACAAACCTAAAAAGCGCTATCATTCCCGCACAAGCGGGAATGATATGGGACTGTATTACGCTTCTGGTAAATCATCCTCTGCGTCTACTGTAGAAGTAATAGCATGGTCTACAGCTATTTCTTCTTGGGTTGGCTCACCAGGCTTGTCTTTCCACTCTAATTTCACACGGCCTTGTTTATCGATTCCAGCAACATACACTGCGATTGGATCGCCTTCTTTCAATACATCTTCAACTTTTTGTGAGCGATCCGAACAAATTTGTGAAATATGTAGCAAGCCATCTTTACCAGGTAATAAATTAATAAACGCTCCAAAATCAACAATTTTAGAAACTTTACCGTGATAAGTTTGCCCTACTTCAACTTCAGCAACCAATGCTTTGATTTGACGTTGAGCTTCTTCCAATGCTTCCAGGTTGGGCGAAAAGAGTTGTACTGTACCGCTGTCATCAATATCAATCGACACACCAGTACTATCAATCAAGCCTTTGATGGTTGCGCCGCCCTTACCAATGACTGTGCGAATTTTATCTTCGGCTACTTTCATGGTGATAATGCGCGGTGCATGCTGAGACAATTCATCACGATGTTCAGACAAAGCATGGCTCATCACTTCTAGAATATGGCGTCTGCCATGTAATGCTTGGTCAAGCGCTTTTTCCATAATTTCTTGAGTAATACCTTTAATTTTGATATCCATTTGTAGGGCAGTCACACCATTCCAAGTACCTGCCACTTTGAAGTCCATATCGCCCAAATGATCTTCATCACCCAGAATATCTGTCAAAACAGCAAAGCGATCGCCTTCTTTGATTAAGCCCATTGCAACCCCTGCTACGGGAGCTTTCAAAGGCACACCTGCATCCATCAATGCCAAGCTCGTCCCACAAACCGTCGCCATAGAGCTCGATCCATTGGATTCAGTTATCTCAGACACCACACGTAATACATAAGGAAATTCTTGAGCAGTCGGTAATACAGCCTTCATGCCACGTTTTGCCAAACATCCATGACCAATTTCACGTCGTTTGGGACTGCCTATCATCCCAGTCTCACCTACTGAATAAGGAGGGAAGTTATAATGCAGCATAAATCGATCTCGGTATTCACCAGCCACGCTATCTATAATCTGCGCACTACGATCATTTCCTAAAGTTGCCGCCACAATGGCTTGAGTCTCACCGCGAGTAAATAATGCCGATCCATGTGCACGATCTAAGACATGGGTACGAATCGCAATCGGTCTCACCGTTTGGTTGTCACGCCCGTCGATACGCGGCTCGCCGTCAAGAATCAATTGACGCACATGATTTCTTTCCAAAAGGTCGAGTTGAGCTGCAATACGGTCTGCTAAACAATCAGGGTGATCTGCTTGCATCTTTGCCAAGGCTGATTGACGCATTTCCCCAAGTTTTTGATAACGAGTTTGTTTGTCTTTAACGGAATAAGCTTTCGCCACATCAGACTGAGCAACGGCTTTAACGCGTTCTAATAACTCATCTTCATTCGGTGCTTCTATGGTAGGCCAAGCTGTTGTTCCTACCTCATCCGCCAATTCCTTGATTAAACGAATAACCGGCTTCATCATTTCGTGTCCAAACAGCACAGCGCCCAGCATCACTTCTTCACTGAGCTCTTGTGCTTCTGATTCCACCATCAAAATAGCGTCTTCTGTGCCAGCAACCACTAAATCCAACGCAGAATGTTCTAACGCTATTGGACCAGGATTAAGTAAATATATGCCATCTTGGTACCCAACGCGCGCACCAGCAATCGGACCTTCAAATGGAATGCCTGAAATTGACAAAGCAGCTGAGGCGCCTATCATCGCCAGAATATCAGCAGGGACTTCTGGGTTTAATGACATGACTGTTGCAATAATTTGCACTTCATTCATAAAGTTTTCAGGAAATAACGGACGCAATGGACGATCTATCAAGCGTGAACGCAAGGTTTCTTCTTCGCTCAAACGACCTTCTCTCTTATTGAATCCACCAGGAATTTTACCTGCAGCATAAAATTTTTCTTGGTACACAACCATCAAAGGAAAAAAGCTGTTTTTTTCTGCCCCCTCTTTTTTACCTACAACGGTTACCAAAACTTGCGTCCCAGCCATCGAAACAAAAACCGCACCATCAGCTTGCCGTGCAATTTCCCCAGTTTCTAATACCAGAAGATGTTCACCAAACTGGATTTCTTTCGTAATTTTCGCCATCATTCCGTTCCTCAAATCATATGAATGAATAAAAAAGGCGCATAATATTGCGCCTTTTGTCAATTGGTATTATCAAGATGTGATAGATAACCATCTCAAAAAATTTAATAAGAATCTCTCAGACCTAAGCTCTGAATTAACGCAACATAGCGAGTCTTATCCATTCTTTTCAAGTATTTTAACAATTTTCTGCGCTTATTGACCAGTTTTTGCAAACCCAGTCGCGAATGAAAATCTTTTTTATGTGCTTTAAAATGTTCTGTCAAATACTTAATTCGACCCGTCATCAATGACACTTGTACTTCAGGAGAACCTGTATCAGCGTCTCCACGTTTGTATTCATTGATAATCGCAGTTGTTTGCACGCTAGTTAGCGTCATCTCGTAACTCCTAAACTATCCCAAAATATAGGGGGCTTCAATATTCGTAGTTGAGTCGTACTCACCTAATTTAGGTCGATATTCTAACAAGGGAAACCAGAATAAACAAGGACTATTTTTCTAGATTTGCATTGACAAAATAATAATTTAGCAATTTGTGGATAACTTTTTATTAATCTAATTGCTCAAATTGACCAACAACCCAACACAACCATGTAACACACTGAAATATATAAACATATTCAAAGCATACGAACTACTGTCCTTAGTCAATTATCCACAAATTCTGTGGGTAATCCTGTGGATATATTCAAATTACACACGCAAATACAGCCGATCTTCCCCTTGTTCAGATCCTGCCATCATGCTTCTCTTCGTACACAATCAACACGAATCGTCACCACTTAAACTAAGTCCTAGACTGGTGTTCGTTGTGATAGGCAATACTACAGACACATCGTGTGCATGAGCAGGTATAGTAGTAAAGAAATGCATACCAGAAGAGTCCATCACCGAAGAGGTTTTCAATCGTTTGGGCTCAGGAATAGAGTCCTTTATCGATGATAGGCCGCTCCCCATACTTAACCCAGCAAGAAAAGCGTTGAAATTAAAATGAATAAAACTCGGAATATCCTGATGCTGTTCATTTTGCCTCTCAATATAGTCCTCTAGTGACAATGTTTCCGTTGCATAACTTCGGTAAAACTCTACAAACATTCTTAAAATAGCTTGGTAATAGACTGCAAACAACCTCTTGTTCTCCTGCAATACTTGCTGGAAAGCTGCATTAACCAGAGGAGTAGAAAAAAAAGCGTCATATTTTTCCCCATTAGCAGCAGGATCGCATTCAAATGACGCAATAAAAGCTATTTTACCATCACCAAGGCCATTGCCCCCGAAGAGCTCCCTCATTTTTTGCTTACATTCTGGAATACTATCTAATAAATTGGCATAACTTACCAGAACAGGAGGATTACAAGCTAATAGTTTAAACCAAGGTATCGCAGAGAATTCGAATTTATAAATTGAGCCATAACGACTCTGGAAAAATTCATAATTTTCAGAAAAAACCTTTATAG
>CAIRCS010000071.1 GCA_903877115.1 uncultured Legionella sp. | reverse complement strand
GATTATTAACCTTTTTCCCTAGTTCGTTATGCTGATTGACAAAGTCTCGAAAAACAAGGCATTCGCCAGGTTTCAGGTTGTCTTGCACGTCAAAGACTTTTGCTCGGGCTGTCTTCAACTGCCCTAGATGCAGCTCGTACTTTGCTTGTTTACTTTGTTCCTTCCGGAGTTCTGCAACTTTTCTCGTGATCGCGGTTCGCACACTGTGTATTTCAGATTTTAAAACAGCCAATTGGGATGTGCTTTGAACTTGTAATTGTGATTCATTTTCAGAGTTCCGTGTCTGAATAATCACTTCGCCAGTTTTTGATTCCAGGATTTCATGTTGATTATTTAAATTCGCTATCTCTCTAGTCAATTTGTCGATTTCACCATTGTGCCCAGGTCCTTCGACACAGAGCTTACAGTTATATGGCTTTACGTTGGTGGTATAACGAATATGAAGGATGTTTTGAATAAGGTTCCAAAAACAAGTGTCTTCAATCGGATCAATGAGTGCCTAATTATAATAAGACAGATAAACATGGGCAATTGTAATAAACACATTAAAAACTAGACCAGAACTATTATTGAGCACACCTGTTGAATAGCAATATTTTTTCGTTGCAAAGCTTGTGAGGAAGCTGATAATGTTGAGCGATCAGTGTCTTTCGTCTTTCTCATGATCTCCAGTGTCGCTTTCATTTCTTTCTTTTCAAGTTGCAAGCGTTGAATTTCAGAGGACCATTGATTCACTTTCTCCCATAAGTCAGACTGGGCCGTTGTTTTGTAGAATTTTTTGGGTTCAATCGAGAGCCGTTTCTTTTGGGACTGTTTGTCTTCCAGTTTCTTTTTATACTTCTGCTTGATATAACAGTGACGAATAAGATATTCATCGTCAGGACTCTCCCAGCGCGGAGTCGAACTTGCGATGAGAGCTACCTGATAGCGTGTTTTTTTCACTGCCTGTGTTGCGGATAGAAGCAACTGCTGGTTAGATTTACATTGTTGTCGAAGAAGTTGTGGGAAACTGGCAAAAAGGTCGAACATTAGGTCATGTTTGGAGACAGTAAGTTGACGAAGCTGAGTACTGCTACCACTACGTACTTCAGTCTTGTTCTCAAAATATTCCTTGTAAAGCTTTTGTTCTTCATCACAAAGTTTGGTTGAATGGTCTCTGATAACATTAGATGTAGTTAGTGGGACTGTTTGACTGCGAATACGACGTGCTGTGTGTCGTCCGCAGTCAACAAATTCAGCAATTTCTTTGGAACTGAAATTCGCAGTCAATTCTTTTCTGATCTCCATCCTGTTTCTATGTTGTTTGTCCTTGTTCTGTTGTTGGGCGAGCCGTTTCGAGTTATCATGAGCTGCTTGCATGATCTGGGCCTTTTTCGCATAATCATGAAATACTGGCAGCATTTTTTTCCCTGCTTTCAATGCAGCTGCTTGTATCAGGGCTTTTTGGATTTCCGGATCATCCGACTTATTAGACATAATTTTCCAGCATATCTGCGTTTCTTTATAAAGTTCTCGTCTGCGTTGGTTCTTGCGTTCCAGGTTCGTAATGGGTCGGCCAATCTTGGACTTAACTAGAAAAATATGCGTACGTATATGTTCTATTATAACTTTATTATGACTATTACTAGGAGAATTTGTAAAAAGATATTGTTTTTGGTGTAATAAATTTGTTCACTTTTTTATAATAGCCATGTACCAGGTCCAGCAGGTTCTTCTTTATCATCGTTTTCAGATTCTGAGCTGAATTCTCTTTTCACTGGTTTATAGCTTGTAGTTCGTTTCATTGCACTCGCCCCTTTCTCAGGCTTGTGACTGTCACCAAAATTATGATCGGATAATTGGCGGCGGGGTTACAATTTGAGAGTCCTGAGGAAATAAAACAAATTCGAAAGCAATCAGTACCCGTGCATTGCAGGTCAAACAATACCGCCGTGATCTGATCGTAGCTTTCGACGCTTCCCTTTTTCTTGGGTTCATATCAGCAGATCAGCGTGATCTATAATAAAGCAGTCATGAACACCTCTATCGTACTTAAAGGCTAACCGTTTCACAAAACAACTCGGCTCATTTTTTTTTTATATCATTCCGAATTCAATTGTCATGATCGCTTATACTAAATCATCGCCAAGATTGTTTTGTAAAACAGTCACACGCGGGTGGCTGCGGATTTGAACCACACCACAGGCTGCCAAAGCAGTCTGCTGCCTTCCAAAGCGCCACCCTTTTTGTTTTTGTTTTTTTTTGTTTTTTATTTTGTTTTTTTTGTTTTTTTTGTAACGAATAAACCAAAGAATGAATATTTTCCATCAT
>CAIRCS010000070.1 GCA_903877115.1 uncultured Legionella sp. | reverse complement strand
TCAAGAAGACATAACGGAGTCTACTGATAGTAATGTCATTAGAGATGCGCATGGCTCTGTGTTACAGAACGGCGATACGATCACAGTAATAAAGGATTTAAATGTAAAAGGATCTTCTTTGGTTGTGAAAGTCGGTACTAAAGTCAAAAATATTCGATTGGTTGATGGCGATCATGATATTGACTGCAAAATTGACGGTATAGGCGCCATGAAATTAAAATCTCAGTTTGTAAAAAAGGTTTAGTTGTACCAATTTGCTATTGAAAACCCTCATCCGCCCTTTGGGCACCTTCTCCCAAAGGGAGAAGGATATTCTTTTTTCAAGGCTACTGTCGTTCAGGAAAAAAGGTGTTGCTTAGTTGCTCTTCTCGCTGTCGTTGTGCGCCTGTGCTTAATGCAGACATTCCAAACAAGGTCATCCCCGCGCCTAACCCTAAACCTACGGCGGGTATTAGCAAACCACCCGTTCCTATCAGTAAAAAGTGAGTCGCAATAGCGGCAATGATGACGCCTAAAATAGTGGAGAGACTCCCCAGTAGCGTGACTGTACAACCGCTATAGTGGCCATTTTGTTGATGCGAGAGCAGGGTATCGCGAATGCCTTGCAAACTAGCGCTTAACCTTCTGATGTCATTTTGATTTTTACTATTAGCTGCTTCATGCTGTATTATTTGAGCTGTATGCTCTGTTGTAAGCCTGTCGACCGTGAGCTTAGTATTACTCAGTAGCTCAGCTTCTGTCTCTGTCTCTGTTTCCAGCACTCCGATCCTTTGTGTTTTACTTTGTAATTTACCTTCCAGCGTGCCAATCCTTTGCGCGCTACTTTGTAATTCACCTTCCAGCACTCGAATCCTTTGTGTTCCCCTGTCTAAGTTACCGCGCAATGCTGCCTCGTCTTGTAACCTTTTATTTAATGGCTGCATTACCCTAAATTCAAGGATCTGGGCTTCCGATATGTCAATGGAGTGTTTTCGTAATGTTCTCTCGCAAATTGCTGGAAATTGTGCGACGGCTTCGTCAATTTTATATTGCAAACGCTCCCGATCGATAGCAGTTAGATAGGTGCTAGAAAATCTCATTTTATCTTGTAGTGTCATCAACGCATGATAATATTGATCAGCTTTTACAAGATATTCGATAGCATCAAAGGGAGGGACTTGCTCAGGATTCCCGGTGTCCAATATTGGATTCGAAGCGCTGCGTTGAAATTGCTCTGCAGCCTCCAATAAATTAGTTAAAAAAGTATGCGTTTGTTCGACTATTTCCTTGTGCATATTTTTTTGGAATTTCTTAATGTAAGTTTGCTTTTTTAGTAACAACGCTCTGTGCGTCTCGGTTTGTTCTTCTGCACTCGGTTCTGGCATGTTAAAGTGAAGAATGCTGCTAATAGCTTTTTGAAGCATCTCTCTATCGGTTGGCGTAAGATTGGAGCTATAGAAGGAGTTGGCTAATTTGGGTGGAACCAACTCAATTAATTGGTCAAGAATACCCTGATGGTCCAAAGTGTCTTCTAGCAGGATCTTGTTTAAGTCGTCTTCTAATTGATGCGACAGACATGCCTTCAATAATGCTTCGATCTTGTTTGTTAACGCAGTACAGTCCATTTCCGGGGAGGCTAAGGTGTATCGGGCGTGTAAGAACTGTCCTGCTCCACTATAGCTCATTGGATGGCTCGGACTTTCCGAAGGGGGGGTGGTCAGTTCAGGAAATAACAGCGTCATGAAATCCAAAGAAAAGCTCTCAAAATTTACATAAGAACTTGCGCCATTGATATCATAATTATGGAGGTCTGCCATGCTGCGCGGCCCTGATTTCGTCATGAATATTCGTGTGCCGTTCAGATGTTCTGTACCCCCAAGGCCCAATATGTTTAACCATTCTGGAAGATAACAAGTTCGACGTGTTGTTCTAATATCGGCAAGATTAACTGCCATCTCTTTATATTGCGTTCTCAGAAACTCATTTTGAGCAGTAATATCGAGCTGATGCGTCATGAAGTGTTCAAAAATAGGACTAAGATAACGTCCGGCTACGTCCTCTGGTAGTTTCAACGGGATATTATGTCGGCACGCAAATTGTAGTAATTTATAAAAAAACAATTTTTGTACGCAACGCAATTTTTCGAAAGGAAAGCGCGGGTCTGTTGCAAAAGCTTGAGAGGGATTGTGATTGACTGGATTACCATTGGCGGTACTATGCGCTCCTGGCAAATGGTACCGATTGACTTGCGTGGTGGATTCGGGCGCTGCTTCAACCCAGACAGCTCTGAACCCAACTGAAAATTCACTGTCCATATAAGCAATATCTACTTCATTGACCATAGGCGCTATCACAGTATGATGAGCCAGAGCGGTCCATGGAATATACGAAAAAATTTTAGTCCCTTCGCACAAACCAGGGACGGGATCGAGGAGGTTCCCATTCAGTTTTAAATCGGGTGAACGCAATCCTTCGATCAGGTTTTGTAAATGTGATTCATTGCCAAGCGTCGCCAGCAAAGCATCTTGATAGTGCTTTTTAATTCGATTGGTTCTCCATGCACCCAGTCCTCTTCCAGGGTTGTAACATTTGTCACAAATAAAAGAGTAGAGCGCTTCCGGGGATAAGTCGTTACCTGGTTGGTTTACATAATCCTTGATGCGTTGTAATTCATGCGTCATATGGATTGCTTCCACACTACCACGACTAAACCCGATAAAATTAATTTCCTTTTCACCGCGCATAATACCATTCAAGGCCGCCATCAGACCGGAAACAATTAAATTATGTACTTCTGTGCCGGCGTCATCTGCCCCTTGAATGATTACGACTTCGTTGCTGATTTTTAATACATAGGGATCTGCTTTGGCGTATGTCTCATGCGAAAACAACGGTTCTACAATTTGTTCAGCTTGCTCTGCAATACAATCTGCAAAAAAACTTAGGGTATGAGCACCCTCGCCAATCGGCTCCAGCTTATTGGCTTCTAAATAAGCCCTATCATCCTTATATTGGGTATCGCTGGTTCCGTGAAATAGGATGGCTCATGACATAATGACTCCAAATATTTTTGTGGGAAATTATACCTCATGGTGAATAAATTGTAAACATTTTTTATTTAAATTAGAGACAGGCGGTGGCTAACGAATGGTGTCAATATTGATGGTAAATATGCTCTTATACCTTTGTTTAAAGGTAACTCCCCACGTCATCCCGAGCGAAGCGCTTCGCTCAGGATGACGCACCTGGGGAGTGACGCTTTTAGTAATATCGAAATTAAATTTACATTTGGAGTTTTTTGCGGTACAACTGTTTCAAGTTTAAGCATGGATGCGATTATGCCAATAAAATTTACTCCGCTCAATCAAGATGTAAAAATCGATGAACTAAGTAGTTTGCTTACATTTTCTAAACATAAAACGCCAGTCGTTAGCGATGACCCATTATATTGCTATCCTAAATTCAATAAAGTGCCTTCGAGCATCAATTTTCAATCGATTGTAGCGCCCAATTGGTTAACCCAAAAACTGTCAAAGCAAACTGAACTTGGCTTGTTTGACGGCAAGGAAGCGCTGGGGCTAAAACTTTTTGCAATAAAATCGAGAAAATCTACACCTGAGCTGAGCTCTTTAATGATTCCTCAGGTTAAAGAGCCTGTCACAATAGAAAACCTGTCTTCTATTTCTTCAATTATCTAATCGGTGCTGATGCTTCAAGACGTCTCAGCATAAAATGATTGAAGAGCGGTTCAAGAGCTTAGCGTTGCTGGAGAACCCTGGCCAACTCCTTTGCAAAATAAGTGATGATCAGATCTGCGCCAGCTCGGTGGAGGGCTGTGATGCTTTCTAACATGGCTTCTTGTTCATTGAGCAATCCTTGAGCTGCAGCGGCTTTCAGCATCGCAAATTCGCCGCTCACTTGATAGGCGGCCAGGGGTACTTCGGGAAATTGTTGTTTGATGCGATAAATGACATCTAAGTACAACATACCCGGTTTGACCATGAGTAAATCAGCCCCTTCTTGCAGATCGAGTGCCGCTTCACGCAGCGCTTCTTGACCATTCGCCGGATCCATTTGATACGCTTTGCGATCGCCAAATTGCGGTGTACCTTGGGCTGCTTCGCGAAAGGGACCATATAAACACGAGCTGTATTTTACGGCATACGAGAGTATCGCAACGTGCTGAAATCCTGCTTCATCTAAGGCTTCGCGCACGGCGCCAACCATCCCATCTGTATTTGCGCTTGGCGCAATCCAATCGGCACCAGCCTGAGCCAAGCTGACTGCTTGTTTGGCCAATTGTATGAGTGTCGCATCATTATCAATCTGTTGACCGTGTAAAATGCCGCAATGCCCATGATCGGTATATTCACATAAACACAGATCTGCAATGACCGTTATCTGAGGATGAATCGTTTTGATGTGGCGGATGGCTTGTTGAATGATGCCATCCTCAGCCAGGCAGGCGGAACCTTGCGCATCTTTGAAAGCAGGAATGCCAAATAACAAAACGGCTCTGATCCCTAATTGGCTTAATTCCGCAATTTCGGCGTCCAAATCCTGTAAGCGCAATTGATAATGGCCTGGCATAGAGCCAATGGCTTTTTTTTCAGATAATTGAGCATGAATAAACAGCGGAGCAATGATCTTGGCCACATGCAGCCGCGTTTCGCGCACCATATCACGAATGGCTGGTGTATTACGCAGGCGTTTCAAGCGTAGAGTGGGGGTATACGGCATGATGAGATCCTAAGTGAGCTTTGGCTAAGGTCAATACGGCATCGGGGATCCCTGCAAGCGCTGCAACTTCCAAACCATAACTGCGATTGGTTGCGCCGGGTTCAACCTGATACAAAAATACAATTTTACCGGCTGTTAAAGAAGCAGCCAAGTGAATATTGCGAATTTGGGGATATTGTAGGGGTAATTGGGTGAGCTCAAAATAATGGGTGGAAAATAACGTCAAAGCCCTAATGGTCTCTGCCAAATACACGCAACAAGCATGGGCCAAAGCCATTCCATCATAAGTACTGGTGCCACGGCCTATTTCATCAATTAATACCAAACTTAATGGTGTGGCTTCTTGCAAAATATACGCCGTTTCAGCCATTTCAACCATAAAGGTAGACTGGCCTGCCGCAAGATCGTCGCCAGCACCGATGCGGGTAAAAATTTTATCAATGGGTCCCAACCGGGCTTGGGTTGCTGGCACAAAGCTGCCGATATGGGCCAATAATACAATCAAGGCCGTTTGGCGCATGTAAGTTGATTTACCGCCCATATTAGGGCCGGTGATCAACAACATATTGTGTTGCGGTTGCAGTCGCAAGTCGTTAGGAATGAAACGTTCTTTCACAATGGGTTCAATGATGGGATGGCGACCAGCAGTGATGTGGATCCCTGGTTCGGGTGCCCAGATAGGTTGTGTCCATTGGTGAGCACGGGCTTGCATGGCGAGATTAGCCAAGACATCGATTTGGGCCAGAGCCGCTGCCAGAGCGCGCAAATTAGCTAATTCTTCATTGAGCGCTTCCAATATTCCTTCGTATAACCATTTTTCGCGCGCCAATGCTTTGGATTGTGCGGACAAAACTTGTTCTTCAAAGGTTTTTAGTTCGGGCGTGATGTACCGTTCAACATTTTTTAACGTTTGCTTGCGCTGAAAATGAGCGGGCACTTGGGCGGATTGGGCTTTCGATAATTCGATGTAATAGCCTTGGACGCGATTGAAACCAAATTTTAAAGTAGAGAGTCCAGATTTGGTTTTTTCGCTTTGTTCCAGCTGAACTAATACATCCGTGGCGTCAGTACTTAAATGGCGTAATGCATCCAGTTCTTCATCAAAATGCGCTGCAATCACGCCGCCATCACGAATCAATGTTGCGGGCTCTGCCTGCAATGCGTCGACCAAAAGTTGGTGAATATGCGGTAATGGGATCAAGGTTTGAAGTAAATTCTGGAGCAGGGGCGCGGAGCAAGGTTGCAGCAGTGTGTGGAGGGTTGGGATCAGTCCTAGGGTTGTACGTAGCGCCACCAAATCACGGGGTCGCGCAGTACGCAAAGCGATGCGTGCTGTAATGCGTTCTACATCACATATGCCACGTGCAAATTGATGCACAGTCAGATCCAATTGTTGCTCAAGCAGCGCTTGAATGGCGGCATGGCGTTGAGTCAGCATGGCATAGTCGCGCGAGGGTTTGGCTAACCAGCGTTGCAACATGCGACTGCCCATGGCGGATGCAGTATGGTCAATCGTATGTAACAAACAGTGGCGATGTTGACCCAAATTGGGGGCAAAAATTTCTAAATGACGCTGGGTAGCGGCATCTAAGAGCAGGAATTCGCTGGATTGTTCAAGGGTGAGTGAGGTTAAATGCGGCAGCGTTTGGCATTGTGTGGTTTTGAGGTAGGCCAGGAGTGCGCCTGCTGCTGGGATGGCTACCTTACAATTAGGATCTGATAATAATCCAGAGTGTTTGAATTGTTCTTGCAAACCGTTGCGCGCGCGCTCGGCATCAAAATCCCATATGGGTCGTCGAGTAATAGCGCCATTTTCTAGGGGGAATTTGAGGTCACTGTTGGCGGGTATCAGGAATTCACTGGGTCTTAAGCGCGCAACTTCGGCATATAATTGTGCCTCATCATTGACCTGCGCGACATGAAAGCGTCCTCCGGCCACATCCACCCAAGCCAAACCATAACGTTGGCGTTGAGGATAGACAGCCAGTAAAATCACAGCACGGCGTTCCTCTAATAAGGCTTCATCGGTAACTGTACCAGGCGTGAGTACGCGCACCACTTTACGTTCCATAGGGCCTTTACCGGTTTCACCAATTTGTTCGCACATGGCAACCGATTCGCCTTTTTTGAGGAGACGAGCCAAATAATTATCGACGGCATGATAAGGCACCCCTGCCATCGGAATAGGATTTCCGTCGGATTGGCCTCTGTGCGTGAGCGTCAGATCTAATAATTGCGATCCGCGTTTGGCATCTTCGAAGAAAAGCTCATAAAAATCTCCCATGCGATAGAACAACAGCATGTCTGGGTAGTCCGCTTTGATGTGCAAATATTGTTGCATCATGGGAGTGTGATTGGTTTGCATGCTGGGGAATCGAGGCTAATCTAGATTGGCAACGATTCTAACAAAAATGCTCTAGAAGTGATATATCTCTTCCTTTTGGTAAAATGAATAGAGTAAACTCTCTTTGACATAATATTTGTCATATAAATTCAGTTTAGGAGTTTTCCCATGTCAGTTTTACCTTTTACAAGTCCTGTTATTGGCACGATAGGTTTTTTTGCTGCACCCGTCGTAAGTGTCGCGGTTGGTGCGAGTTTGAGTTCCATCATGATGGCTTGTGCGTTAGGTGGAGCTATTCTTTGGTTGCCAAATATTATGTTAGGGGTATGTTTACCTAAACCTTATGTGTCCCTGCGATTTAATTTAATGCGCGAATATATGCTCGCAATCGGTGCTGCCGCATTGGGTGCGGCGATCTTATCTCTTCCAATTATGCCCATTCTCACGGCAGCAGCACTCGGCGTAGGGATTGTTATTGGTTTGCAAATATGTTCTTTCCTTCATGTGCTGGTTATAGAAGTTATGACGAATGCTTCTCGTTCTGAAGAAGGTTCAAGTAGGAGTAACCGCATATAGTCAGATCGTCTGTGCGAGCGTGAGACTGTTCAATAAACTGTGTCATCCCCGCGTAGGCGGGGATCTATGCCTGATTTGGTACTGTACCAACATGAGAATGGATTCCCGCCTACGCGGGAATGACACAGTTCTTTGAATACTCTCGCGAGCGTCAGTGAGGCAATGTGATCTAAGTTTGTTACCGATGTTCGTGATGCTATGGAGATTATTGGGTGGTCTGTGCATTGCGCGATCATTTTTCGACAGTGTTATTGCATGATAAACAGAAAATATCTCAAAGATTGCAGTTTTTTGCAGAAGAAAGTTTAGTTTAAAAATTGGACAAATAGGCGTTTGTGTACTATATTTATAGTATGACTAGTGATTATCGAACAGCTTATGACGACTGGCCGATTGGTCAGGGTGATTGCGACGCGCGCCCCATTTATGGGTTTACCGGAAGCGTCTTGTTAGACTAGAAGCTGCACTCGATATCACAGTCTACATTTTTTAGGGTCTGTTCATCTTTGCTCTTTTCAAACTGATATGTTTTGAAGGGCAATTATCAATAGACCCTTTTTCTTAAAAAAGCCACAAAGTGGAATACGTGACCATCTTGTGGTATTGTTGGCGCTACAAAGGTAATTCTGTAGTTTTATTTTCGAAATTGTGTGCTACGTTATTTTGTGATTTTTATTCTACTAATTTGCACCATAGTCACTAAAGAGGTTTTGTTAATGGTAACTTCTCTCGCTATTTTTTTTATGCATGGTTCCTTAGTAGATTTAAAAATGTCGTCTAAGTCAGTGATAGACAACCCTTCTGTTCTCACAATAGCGGTTTATTATAATGTATCGGGTCCTGTAGTGATTATTGGCTGTGCTAGGATTACTGAATTACTAGCTAAAAAAGAAAGTTGGTTCAATGATGCTTTATTGGGCCACTTGAATCTTTTTAAGCAATTGTTTGATAAAGTTATGGGGGACTATCTGTTTACCTCTAATCAGATTTATTTTTTTGCTGAAGGTAATTTGGGGTGTATAGCCGGAGAGCATTTAACACCTACTATATTAGAATGGATTGATTATACGAAGCCTGGTACTGCTGTTTTACCCACGGGCACACCCGAATGTTGTAAATTTATTAATTATTGGCGCGAATATCATCGTTATCCCTCTCTGGAGCTAAGCGAAAAATTTTTTTCAGAAAC
>CAIRCS010000069.1 GCA_903877115.1 uncultured Legionella sp. | reverse complement strand
GCCTATTCGCATCATTCAAGTTAAAATTTGAGCAAATTATCTCAATTTTCGCTTCGAAAAACTAATTGATGACACGCCCTAAAATCATTGTATATAAAATAGGTTGCGATACTTTAATGACACCTTAATATTCCCTTAATAAAAATTGTGTATAATAACCGGCAACGTATTTTTTACACAACGGAAAGTAAAACATAGCTACATGTTGTTCGAATACATGTCACGCTATTCATGAGGGAGAAGTAATCATGTTGATTTTAACGAGACGTATCGGTGAAACGCTGATCATTGGCGACGATGTTAACATTACTGTATTGGGTGTCAAGGGCAATCAAGTTCGATTAGGTATTAATGCGCCTAAAGATGTGTCTGTGCACCGTGAAGAGATTTATTTGCGTATTCAACACGAAAAACAAGATGTTGGTGTCGAAGAAGACGTTGAAGCTATCTAAGTAGGTGGCTGTGCTCAAAATTGTCAGCAATGTGAGTCGCTTTTTGTTAAGCAAAAGTATGTATTGCTTTGTCGCTTGTCTATTTGCAACTCACGTTTTCGCTGCTGATATTCAAAATGTAGGTCAAGTCGAACAGTCGATTCTTTTAGAAAACGGAAACACTAAAGAGATTACTCTGGAAAGCTACGAGCTTTCAGACCGAGCTCAGCACGCGCTTTCGAAACCCTTCAAGGGACAACGTCAATACGTTGTGAAAAAATCTTTTACTGCAACACCTCCGCTATTACCCAGCTCTGTACAATTAGGCATGAATACTGTTCCTGTTTTAGAGCAGGGTCGCCATGGTACTTGTGCCGTGTTTGCAGTGACGGCTGCTTTGGATGCCACTTTAAATCAAGGTCAATATACCAGCCAGCTATGTCTATTACGCTTAGGACAGTATCTTGAAAGAACCAATTGGGTGCCTAGTGGATGGCAAGGTTTCAGCGGCACTATTTTATTGGTCGATCGTATCAAGCAAAACGGAATTATTTCCCTGGAAAATCAAAAACGTTATGGTTGCGGAGGCCAATTTTCTTATCCCGCGAAAGATCCGGTACCAGAGGGGGACATGTCTTTAAAAGATTATCTTAAGTATCGTGAAGAGCTGCCTGCAGACAAAGTTTCTTGGTCGTTTTTATGGTCTAAATATGGATTTTTATTTGAAGACAATGCTGTAGAAAAAACCAAAATGGCGTTGAGCAAAGGAAATCGCGTGGTGATTGGGCTGATTTTGCCTAGAGTTTATTTGGGTGTGGCAGGTGCTACAGGAACTCATAATGTCCCGGATGATACCTGGGTACTGACTCGCGAAATAGAGAATGAAATTGGCCGCAATGTAGAAGGTCATGCATTGGTTGTGACGGGATATGATGATAAAGCTTACGCGGTTGATCGAAACGGTGACAAGCATCGCGGGTTATTTACGCTGCGTAACTCTTGGGGCCCCTATGTGGGTGATAACGGTAACTTTTATATTTCTTATGATTATTATAGCTGGTTAACGGTTGAGGCAATTCAAATAGGCCGGCCCATTCATTAAAACAAAAGGCGCAGGTTATGCAAGAAGTCTATTAACGTGAAAGCACCGATGCTTCTCCGCTAGCAATCTGCCAGAGCACGTGATTCTTATCCAAAACCAGCAATTCTCCTTCTGCATTGATTCCTTGAGCAAACCCTTGAATAATTTGATTGCCTTGCAAAATCTCGACAGTTTTGCCCTGTAAACAATCTGACGCGTGCCATTGAGAGAGAAAAGGTGCAAATCCAGCCTTTTTGAACTGGGTGATATATCGATGAATGTGAATCAATAACTGCGCAATCAGCTTATTTCTATCTATAGTATTCTGAGTAATATCATAGAGAGAACACCATGGCTTGAGCGGCGCGTTTTCAGACGGATGTGCCTTTGAATCACTATTTACATTGAGCCCAATTCCGATAATGACCGATAGCCCTATAGTGGGGTGTTGAAAGGTTTCTAATAAAATGCCACACAGTTTTTTATCTTGCCAGAGCAAATCATTGGGCCATTTCATGCTAATGAGATTTGGATTACCCATCCTGTCATCCTGATGAGCTTGGGACGAAGGATTTGCGGGATTTGAGAGATTCCTCGCTACGCTCGGAATGACGGGGGCTACGCTCGGAATGACGGGGGCTACGCTCGGAATGACGGGGGCTACGCTCGGAATGAAGTGAGATTGCAGTGTTTCTAAAATGGCAAGACTGATCACGAGACTTAATGTAGATAACATGTTGGATGGATTGGGAAAATGCCAACGAATGGAACAATAAATATTTTCAGCATGCGGAGAGAACCAATTACGTTGAAAGCGACCCCGTCCTTGAGTTTGGGTTTCCGCGCAACATAATACAAGTTCTTCGCTAGGTGTGAGATCCTTTACATAGCGATTAGTCGAATCGACGCTCTCCAAGACATACAACTCTAGCTGCTCCTGAAACCCAGCTTGGTTGAGAGACTGCTGAATGCTCTGTTTATCTAATAACATGAGCATCCTTACTAAGAACGCGAAAGCGCACCGTTTGAATGGTGGGATGGTGGCATACCGCTGCATAACACGCGATTTTAGGCATGAATGACCGCATATGCCATGATGCTGCATGGCGATTATCTACGATGTTGCTGTTCTCAGGTGAGCCCACAGGCACATCAAAGGTCTTTGTCGGATAGGATAACCCCATCCCACATGCTTTGATAAAAGCTTCTTTCTGCGCCCAAACATGAAAAAACGTCAAAGAACGCATACTAGGTTGCATGTGCGCATAGTCTTGTATTTCTTGAGGGGAAAACATCATATTGCTGATCCCTTGGAAAGGTCGACTGGAAAAAAACTCAAGGTCAACGCCCAGCGGGTAGTGTTGTCCGATCGCTAATAATGCTAGATCTCGAGAATGACTTAAATTGAACTGGATTTGACTTGAATGATTGAGATATGGTTTGCCATAATCATTGGTTGCAAAGTCCAAATCATGGGGAGCAACATTCAGATAACGAGCTAAAATCAGGCGTAACAGAGCGCGTGCAAGCGTAAATCGTCGTCGATGGCGCTCAAAATGATAGCGGTGCGCACGCTGTAATTCATCGGTGTTTAATAGCGATTCAGCGCCTGCCCACAAGGCTTCAAGAGGATATTGCCAGAGATCAATACGTTGGGTATCCAGATTAAAATCATGGTCTGGTATAGGCAAAAAAGGAAAACGGATACCGGTTTGAACGGTCGTAAATGTCATGCCGATCAACAGCTATTTTTGATTTGTTTAGCCAATTATGCTACTTTTTAGCCCTACATACAACTTGGGTGCCTAAATGAGCCATCAATTTTTAGAATTTGAACAACCTATAGAAGAATTGAACCAAAAAATTGAAGCCCTGCGAATGGTGAGTGCAGGCGACAACCAAATTAATTTAAGCGAAGAAATCACTCGTTTACAAACCAAATCAATGGAATTGACAGAAAATGTGTTTTCACAGCTTGAGCCATGGCAAGTTGCACAAATGGCGCGTCATCCTTTGCGCCCACAAACGACTGATTATATTGATTTGATTTTCACCGATTTTGATGAATTACACGGGGATCGACATAATTCTTGCGCTCCGGCTATTATTGGCGGTATCGCGCGTTTGAATGGAGAACCTGTCATGATTCTCGGTCATCAGAAGGGTAAACGAACCAAAGAGAAAGTTTATCGAAATTTTGGTATGGCCAGACCAGAAGAATATCGTAAAGCTTTACGTTTGATGCAATTGGCTGAAAAATTCAAACTTCCTTTGATAACGTTTATCGACACGGCTGGTGCTTATCCTGGTATTGGCGCAGAGGAACGTAATCAATCCGAAGCCATTGCACGTAATTTACAAGTGATGTCTACGTTAGAAACGCCTATTATTTGCGTGGTAACGGGGGAAGCTGGTTCTGGTGGGGCTTTGGCCATTGGAGTGGGTGATCGCGTGATCATGCTGCAATATGCTATTTACTCCGTTATTTCTCCTGAAGGTTGCGCGTCTATTTTATGGAAAGATCCTAGTAAAGCTGCTGATGCAGCGCGAGCAATGGGAATTACTGCTGATCAAATATTGAAACATGGTCTCATTGACAGTGTATTACCAGAGCCTCTAGGAGGTGCGCATCGCGATTTACCTTTGATGGCGTCTACGCTCAAAGATACGCTGTTGCATGAGGTTTACCAATTAAAAGCGCTCTCTATGTCGGAGTTAATAAGTCGCCGTTATGAAAAGTGGATGGCAATGGGGGCATGTGAGTAATCTGCCTATTGTGCATTTAACTCAGGATTGGCAAAGACGTTTGAGCCAGTATACGCGGCTGTATATTGGCTATAGTGGTGGGCTTGATTCGACTGTGTTGCTCTCCATCGTGGCCTCTTGCCCTGAATTGCAATCCAAGGTCATCGCTGTTCATGTGCATCATGGTTTGAGTCCGCATGCGGATGATTGGGTTGAGCACTGTCAACAATTCTGCCGACTTTTAAATGTCCCTTGTGAAGTGGTGCGGGTGGCGTTGACGTCGGGTGCTAATCTTGAAGAACGGGCCAGGATTGCCCGTTATCAAGCGTTTGATGCGTTTATAGAAAATCATGATGCTTTATTGTTAGCACATCATCAAAATGATCAAAGTGAAACGGTATTATTGAATTTATTTCGTGGTGCTGGTCTGGATGGCTTATGCGCGATGCCAGAAGAGCGTGCTTGTGGAAAAGGGATCCTGATCCGTCCTCTTTTGCATTATCCGCGTCAAGCTCTGTCTGATTATGCGCAACGCAACGCATTGCAGTGGATCGAAGATGAAATGAATACCGACTGCGAATGGTCGCGTGTTTATTTACGCCAAAAAATTATTCCTTTATTGCAACTAAAGTGGCCCAATCTTAGCGCCACAGTTGCAGCGAGTGCACAGCATTGTCAGGAAGCCAAAAAAGCCTTAGAAGACTGGATGGCGCAGGATTGCCCTGAAATAACGGATAAAAAACTAGAAATAACCGACGGGTTGCAAGCGGATAGCGTCCGTTGTACCTATCTATTGCGCGTTTGGTTGAAACAGCATTTACAGCGTCCTCCTTCGCGAGCGTGTATTCAACAAATTGTAAAGACTGTGATTTTCGCTGGTCAGGATGCAACGCCCTCTCTCCAAATCGAAGATTGGACATTGCGACGTTATCAGCAGACATTGTACCTCGTTCAAACTCAGCCTAATCCCCCTAAGAATTTGCTTTGGCATAATTTTCCCCAGCCTATTGCTTGGTCTGAGCATCAATACGTTATTGCGACGCGTGATGAACAGGGTATCTTCATTCCACATAACAGTTGTATAGAACTCAAAGTGCGTGAAGGAGGGGAAACGTTGCATTGGCATGGTCAGACACAGTCTATGAAAAAACTATTGCAAACTTGGCATATTCCCCCTTGGCAAAGAGCTTGTTTGCCTTTGGTTTATGTAAATGGCCAATTGATGGCTGTGCCAGATTATGCGCAGAGTGATTGGCTCTTGTCGGAAGGCCCTGGTGAGCGTTACACTATGACGACTTCCCGAAAATAAGAATCTGTCTTCGCAGTCGTTAGGCTGAGTCGAAATGCTTTGATTTGTGAGGACCGC
The DNA here is from genome assembly GCA_903877115.1 of uncultured Legionella sp. GTDB lineage: Bacteria > Pseudomonadota > Gammaproteobacteria > Legionellales > Legionellaceae. The sequence goes on along the minus strand of CAIRCS010000069.1, from coordinate 7,991 downwards.
TGCATATGTATAAGTATGTGAGCAGCGGGCCGCAGAAAATCGAGGCATTTCGACCAGCCTAACGACTGTGAAGACAAATTCTAAGAAAAGCTGATCCCTCATGATTAATCCGCTCATCGCTATTACCCGTAAACATGCCATATTATTTGCAGCTTATTTGGTGTTCTATGAGTTTTTAGTCTACATCGCCAATGATATGATTATGCCGGGCATGCTCACAGTGGTTCAGGATTTCCATGCGGATGAATCACGCATTGCGACGTCTTTGACGGCTTATATTTTAGGCGGTGCTTCGCTGCAATTATTGTTAGGCCCTATTTCAGACCGTTTTGGGCGACGACCAGTGATGTTGCTCGGATCTGCGTTGTTCTCAGTGGTTACTTTGTCGCTGCCGTGGGTTCACACCATGGATCAATTCCTAATAGGCCGTTTTTTTGAAGGCATGGGCTTATGTTATATCCATGTCGTGGGCTATGCGTTATTACAAGAAATTTTTTCGGATGAAGATGCCATCCGTGTGATTGCAATCATGGCAAACGTGGCTATTTTAGCCCCTTTACTGGGTCCCTTGGCGGGTTCGGTTTTTTTGCAATACGCAACCTGGCGTGCGATTTTTTATTTGATTGGAGGCTTGTCTGTATTGGCGTTATGGGGCCTATGGCATTATATGCCAGAATCGGTTGGGCAGATAAAGAATGATGGAAAAATGATCAAACGGATTAATATTTCTTTATCTTCGATCTTAGGGAATTACAAAATTTTAGCGCAACATCCTAAATTTGTTTTGGGTACGTTCGCACATGCCATGCTGGGTATTCCTTGCGTCGTCTGGATTGCTTTATCGCCAGTGATGCTGGTGAGTAGGGCGCATATGTCTATGGTCATGTATGGGGTTTGGCAAATCCCCGTGTTTGGTGCCATTATTGTAGCGAATATTTTATTATCCTATTTGTCACGTCGTTGTTCGATCCTGCGTCTGTCTTTCATTGGTAGCATGATTGTTTTTTTCGGACTGGCTCTCATGTGCTTGTTTCCTTATTTTTATGGTGTAGAACCGTTTGGTTTGATGCCAGGTTTGGTGTTCTATTGTCTGGGATATGGAATGGCTGCTACGCCGTTATATCGTTTTATTTTGTTCTCTACTCAGATTGGCACAGGAACCACTTCGGCATTGATTAGTACGATAACGATGTGTAGTTTGGCAGCAGGAACTGAGTTGGGAAATCATTTGTTTGCGGTGGATGGCAACCGTAGTATAGCAAACTATGTAGGGTGGATAGCGGTGATCTATTTTGCATGTGCGTGCGCCAGTTTATTGATCCACAAATGTCAGAAAAGCTTGGGAGTGGATAATTTATGATAGCAGGTGTAGATGAAGTAGGGCGTGGTCCCTTAGCAGGACCTGTGGTGGCGGCCGCAGTGATATTGGATATTGAGATTCCTGGGATTAAAGATTCAAAAAAAATGACCGCCAAAAACAGAGCGCTTTTAGCCGAAAAAATAAAAACGCATGCGCTTGCTTTTGCTTATGGCCGGGCTGAAGTAGACGAAATTGATTGCTTGAATATTCATCACGCCACATTGCTTGCCATGCAACGCGCTATTGAGGCATTGCCTATTCAGCCAAGCAAGGTATGGATAGATGGATTATATGTCCCACAGGTTACCCCGGCCTGCGAAGCGGTGGTCAAAGGAGACAGTCTAATTTACCAAATTTCTGCAGCCTCTATTTTGGCCAAGGTTTACCGAGATGCAGAATTGACTGAAATGGACACGGTGTATCCCGGATATGGATTTGCTGCGCACAAAGGATATGGTACGAAACAACATCAAAGGGCATTACAGGCACTCGGCCCTTGTCCGATTCATCGAAAGAGCTTCAATCTAACGTTTCCCTCCGAAGTTTAGCGAGGACACTCGCAATAAGTAGTAAAACAAGTTTTTATGTGTTATAAAAACGCACCATGTCTTCACCGAAAACTTCTTTCCATCTTAATAGCCGGAGGAAAAAATGCCACAAGTTGATATCCAGCTGATTCACAAAGCATGTCAAGACTATTTGAATGACCCGATTTTAAAACCGTTTGCAGAAGTTGACCTTACTGAACAGCAAAGCTCGATGGACCTGCTCTTGGGGAGGGCTCAAAAAGAGAAAATCATTCCAGAAGTGTCTGTGGTACATGAAAAAAAGAAAATTGTTCAAGAAATACTCCAGACAAACTCTGTGCTTCAAGTAGCTGATATTTTAGATAGACATGACCACGGCGCCCTGACGAATCGGGAATTTTTACAAAAAACCAATAGTGCGTATTTGTCTTGGATATTTCTTCGGTTACAAGTAAATCTTTTGGTGCAGAATTTAAAAAACTCTCGTTATTTGCCATTCTTATGGCTTGCGCTTCCTACAACTACCATAGCCATAAATGGGGGTACCTGGGTATAGCGGTTGTAGCAATGCTGGTTTATGCTTTGTTGCGGGCAGCTTATGCCGTCTTTCAGATTTATCAAGCTTCGTGTGCGTTTGAAATTCGGAGCCAAAAATTAATTACTGAGCTTGATACGTCAGTTGTCCAAGACTATAACGTAGCATCGATAACCGAGATTTTGCCGCAGTTTGATTTGGTTTATGATGCAGATGGAAATTGGTTAGACAGCATTATCGAAAGCCCCGGTCAATGGCAGGACAAAATATCAGCAGATGGTTCCCCTCTTTTATACACAGTCTTGACGTGTCAGAATCCAAACTACTCTTTGGCAATAATCAAAAAGTTACAACAAGTGGTATCGTTTTTGAGCGCTCAGAAATATATCCGAAATAACGAAATTCAAACGCCTATGTATGTGCTTAATCGCTCGGATATATATGGTTTTAAACATTTGCTGGATGTGTATGATGTGCATCTATTTCAAGACCAATGCAATAAAATAGACAGATTCTTGACGAGTGTGAAAACTCAACGTAAGAAAACCAAAGCTTTACTCTTGCTTGAAGGCGTATCAGGTACTGGAAAATCGCAAACAGTGATGGAGTATATTGGAAAAAACAAGAATTTTAAGGTGCATCGCTGGGAGACAGGAGATAAGGGGGATGCTTTTGTGGGTGGTTTGGCGGGGCGTGCAGGAGGTTTTTTTGCAGATATTATGAAGCAAGCGCGTGAAAATCCGGGTAACCAATATGCTATCTATTTGGATAATATCGATGTTATTTGTGGCACGAAAGGTAAGGACACACAAGAATGGACCAAAGCTCTGGCAGGACAATTCTGCCACTATATCGATAGGATTCGTCAAGAAAGCACTAATATTATTGTTATCGGAACAACGCGATCTGCGCTTGATATGGATGTTTCCCTGTTGGATCATAGTGATCGTGTACGCTTTCCCTTGCCAACTGAACAGCAAAGACACAGCTTGTTGCAGCACGCGTTTATAGAAAATTTGGTATCTTATAGGCAAATTCAACAACTGGTTCAAGCTACCGAAGGTTGGTCGCATCGTGCTTTGGTGTCTATCGTTTCCAATTTAGACAAAGAAACGGTGGTAACTGATGAACAGATGGAAGAAGCTTTGGAGAGAATTAGAGCTAATCTAGAGTTTGATTTTACTAAGATGTATCCTCATACCCAAATTATCTTGCCTAAGTTCCTTAAAACCAACGCTTTTTTAAATTATCGGATTGTAACGCCCCCCAGTATTGCGGAATGTTTAAACAAATTAAGCAAGTATTTACGTCATTCAGAGTGTTACGACCGCACCCCGATGCATACATTGATGTACGGACCCCCAGGCGGAGGCAAAACCACGGCGATTCGTAATTTTTGCGAAGAGATGAACCTACCTTTTATAGTTATCAAATCTGGGATTTCTGCTAGTGATTTGAGCAAAGCCTTGGAATCAGTGAATGAGTTTAAGTATGCGTTGGTTTTCATCGATGAAATCGATAGTTTTCCTCATACGGGAGAGCTCTTGAAACAAATGGATGGCTTCGCTGCAAATAATACGATCTTGATTGGCGCCACGAATAAGCCCGCTCAGGTCATTGCAGCAGGAGAAGGTGCTTTGGGGGATAGATTTCATTTTAAAGTACATGTCCCAGGATTAACCGCAGAGCAACGCGCCAATTTTATCAAATGGAAAGTGGCTAAACAATTTGAACGACCTGATGGTTTGTTACAAGCTCACGCAGATCTTGCTGAACAGATATCGGCGTCAGCTGACTGTCTAGCTTTGGCTGCTGGCAGCCAAACGCTCTCTATGCGATCCCTTGCGAATCACATAAACAGTTTTTTTGGTGAGCGAAGATATGATGCTAAATATGGTTCGTCTGAGGTTCAGACTGTAACGGTCGGTCTGGATGATTTTGCTACGGAATTACAACAGGTCTCGGAAAATCAAATAATTAAAAAGTATTGAGGAATCAAAAGGAATGATTCTGAAGACAATGATGTTAAGGACTTTGCCCAGGTTGCTCGCCTCATTTTTAAAAAACTGAGACTTGTTTGGGCCTTCCACAACTACGTCACCGTTTTAATTTCTTTTTAACTGTAGCGTTGTTCGATGTCAGTGTTTCGGGGTCCTGTCGCTCCGGTATCCCAGCGTGCTCGCAAGCTGCGCGCGCTAGGAGCCCTTCGTAGCGCCACCCCTCAATCAAGATCGATCTCCATTGAGGGGTGGCATGTTGGTTGCTATTTTGCGCGCGCAGACTGCGAGCACGGAAAATAGTAACTAATATGACAGGACCCCGAAACACGGATTTCAAGCAACGGCTCGTTTAAAAAGAAGTTGAAACGGTGACATAACGTGTAGATTTTTGAGACAAGCCCCGATTTTTAAAAATGAGGGGATCAATCAGTCCTTAGTCCTTATCCCTCACCCAGAACGGGTCAGTGTTTTTTTCTTACTCACAAATTATTGAATAATATTCTATGCGAACTAATCGACATCAAAATCCCAAAACTAGCTAAAAACGTGATCATAGCAGAGCCGCCATAGCTCACTAAAGGAAGGGGAATGCCCACTACGGGCACAATGCCCATGACCATGCTGATATTAACGAAGGCGGATAAGAAAAAAGTCATGATCAGACCGGCAGCCAGCAGTCGCGTAAAAGTTGTTTGGGCATTTTGCACGATGCTGAGGCCACGAAACGTAATTAAGACTACACATAAAATTAACAGAATGCTACCGATAAACCCAAATTCCTCTCCGCAGACAGCAAAGATAAAATCGGTAGCGTGCTCGGGCAAGAAATTTAAATGCGATTGACTACCCTCCAACCAGCCTTTGCCAAATGCGCCGCCCGAGCCGATGGCAATTTTGGACTGAATTATATGGTAACCACTGCCTAAGGGATCTTGTTCGGGATCTAACAGTGTGAATATGCGTTGTTTTTGATAGTCATGGAGCATATGCCAACCCAGCGGGGCCGCTAAGATCACTGAGACACCCAAGAACACAATGACACGGAGTGGGATGCCAGCCATGAAGATGACGCAGAGACCGCTGGCGCTTACCATAATGGCTGTGCCTAAATCGGGTTGTTTGGCAATCAGTACAGCCGGCAGAAATATCAATAACCCAGTTAAAAGAAAGTATTTCACATCAAGAGGGTATTTGGTGCGACGATCTAAATACCACGCGCTCATCATCGGCACGGCTAATTTCATAATCTCCGAAGGTTGAAAGCGAAATACGCCTAAATCTAACCAACGTTGTGCTCCTTTCCCGATTTTACCCATGATCATCACGGCGATTAGCAAGGTTAGTCCAATACCATATAGCCATGGGGCCCAAACTTTATATTTATGCGGTGGAATAAATGCAAAAATAGTCATAACACCTAGGGCTAATGTCAAACGCATGGCTTGCCGAAACACCATACTGAAATTTTCGTTGGAAGCACTGTATAAGATCACCAATCCAAAGGCGATTAACAGCAATAGCAGTCCCAGCAGAGGTAAGTCTAAGGGTAATGAGCGTTCTGTAAAGCGGTACATCGGTTTGGTTTTAAGCTGCTTCATGGGTGACCTGTTTCTCGGCTGGGGTATCAAGCTGACCTAATTCCTTTAGGCTAAAATAGGCATTTAGGATTTGACGAGCGACTTGCGACGCAGTGGTATCATGCTCCACAATGACTGCAACCGCAACTTCTGGATCTTCCACCGGAGCGAAGGCAATAAATAGGGAGTGATCGCGTAATTCCGTTGGGATATTGAGATATTGCTTTTTGTTATCTTGGCTTAAGCTAAATACTTGGGCTGTCCCAGTTTTTCCGGCTACGGAATAGGGCGCATCACGTCCAAAACGTCCTCCTGTGCCTTCTTGACTGGTGATTACGCTGTGCATGGCATCTTTCACGATGTCCCAATGCTCAGGATTGCGCAAACTCACTGGATACTCTTCAATGGGTTTGAAATCCAAAATTTGTTGGTCTCTAATCTGTTTTTGCAGGAGATGGGGACGAAACCGTCGACCGTCATAAGCTAATGCAGCGGTCGCATTGGCCAGTTGCAAAGGGGTAATTAACATAAATCCTTGCCCGATAGACGTGATCAACGTATCGCCTGGGTACCAAGGTAATTTTTTGGTTTGGTGTTTCCACTGAGGTGTAGGGAGCAAGCCCGAGGATTCCTCATATAGATCAACGTGAGTTAATTGCCCAAGGCCAAAGCGGGACAACATTTTTTCGATGGCTAAAATACCTAGTTTATTGCCTAATTGGTAAAAATACGTGTCACAAGAAACGGTAATAGCGCGCTTAAGACTCATGATGCCATGGCCAGTACGTTTCCAGTCGCGGTAAGCGTGCTTGACACCAGGTAAACGATACCAACCCGGGTCGTAAATATGATCATGGATGGTGGCAACCCCAGACTGTAATCCAGTGAGGGCGATAAAAGGTTTGATGGTGGAAGCGGGGGGGTACAAGCCGCGGACTGCTCGATTGAATAAAGGCCGATCTTGCACGTCAGATAAGCGTTTATAGTCTTCTGAACTGATGCCATTTACAAATAAATTGGGATCAAAACTCGGAGAAGACACCATGGCCAGTACATCGCCTGTTTTTACTGAGAGTACAACAGCTGCACCACGCTTCCCTACCAGGGCGTTATAAGTCGATTCTTGTAAACGGGTGTCGATGGTTAGGTATAATTTGTCACCTGTGTGAGGGGCTTGCTTGCTCAATATACGCAAGGTTTTACCGCTTACATCGGTTTCAATTTGTTGATAACCCACTTGACCATGTAATTGTGATTCATAAAATTTTTCAATACCTGTTTTGCCGATAAAATTGGTTGAACGATAATTAGTAGGGTCGACTTGGCGTAGTTCTTCTTGATTGATACGTCCTACATACCCTAATAAATGGGCAGTGATTTCTCCTAAGGGATAATGACGCATCAAAATAGCTTTGACCGTCACCCCTGGGAAACGGTATTGATTTGTAGCAAAGGTAGCCACTTCTTCTTGACTGAGTTTTAATTTTAATGGGATGGGCATATAAGCAGGATTTTGCTTGCGTGATCGCTGAAAGTTTTTAATGTCGTCATGATTGATGGAGGGCAATAACTCTTGCAATGCTTGCAAGGTTTCGAGGATAGAATGGATACGTTCCGGAATGAGTTCTAATACATAGATGGGAATGTTTTCTGCTAAGAGCACACCATTTCTGTCATAAATGACGCCCCGAGAGGGCGCGATTGGAAGGATGCTCATCTGGTTTTTTAGTGACAAGGTTGCAAAGCGCTTGTATTGAACAAATTGCAAATAAGATAGGCGCAAAGTCAGGATTAATGACAAAACAATCAGAAAGGCAATCAATAAATGGAGTCTAAATTGAAAAGATTGTAATTCACGACTGTGGGAGCGTTGTCCGCGAAATCTATTCATAATGGTGTGGTGGTGTGTAATTCACACGAAGTATAACATTAACCCCATAATTCTTCTAAGCAATAAAAAGAGCGTGAATCAGGCTGCATAATATGTACGAT
>CAIRCS010000068.1 GCA_903877115.1 uncultured Legionella sp. | reverse complement strand
CTATGCTGTTATGATGATGTTGCTAATATACAAAGAAAAATATATAGATCTATCAGATTGACATTAAATGGTGCAAATATAACAACATATATACCAATGCCAAATCTTCCATCATCTGATACACAATGTTCAATATGTTTGGAAACTGTTGCGGATAATATTGCAGATAACACAAATAGACCATGGGCTTGCATAACATCATGCAATCATAAATTTCATACAGAATGTATATTAGAATGGACGAATATTAATCCATCATGTCCTCTATGTAGAGTTGATATCATCATGCCTGCAAATACAAATATGGACATGCCTGCGGTTATACATGCATAAAAGTTGATAATTTGTTTATATTGTTTAAACTAACATATATTAGTTTAAATAAAATGGCAGAAATTGGTACATATCATGTCGAAAATGGAGTTAATGTTTCAGGACAAGGTGGAGCTCGGACAATCACACCTCAGTGATTTGGCAGATAACAACGAATATAATTGCTGGCGATTGCAATTACAATCCATTTATTTTCTCGCTCGATCGTCACTCTTGCGCCGCTGAATTGAATTAATATACATAATTAACTCGTTATCTTGACTCAGTACATCTATGCTAGTCAGGCCTAAAGCAATCGTTCCTTAAAAACACCCCGAAATCTTGGTTGGTATCAACAAAAATCACAGTTTTCTGATATTTTTGTTATTCTCCAGCCGGTTCATTAGCCAGAACAGTCTATCTTCAGATATATTCGAGATAGTGGGAATTATCATACATATTTTTTGGCTTTAATGTACATCGATGTCTTGATTGACTCTACAGAGTCGATATTTTTACCGAAATTGTGGAGGTAAATATCGAACTCGACGGAATCGACCTCAAAATCTCTCGCCCAATTCGAAAATCGCCGAGTAGGCCCCATTCAGCAATCTGGAATGGTGTAAGAATAGTGATCTCCACACCATATCTCACACAGACTTTCGAACCCTCTTACTTCAAACAACGATTTCATTGTCATGATGCATTCGTCATTCACGGGCGACTCGCACTACGCTAGCAAGAGTGGCGGACATCACCAGAGACGTCTCATCAGCACACATCCATAGGTTATAGGTAGCATCGAGTCCGTCACATGGTTGGGTCGGTTGGGTCGGGAGAAGTGAGTTTGTGGCTTCATCCAAAAGAGTCCACACTCTTTCGTCATTGCAGGCCCTCGGTTTGCATGATAGATACTTCACCTTATTTCCCTGTGGTCAATTATCGGGGGTTTTCCCCTGACTAGCATCAAAAGCTCAATTATTTGAGTGATACTCATCGGCACCAATGAAAGATTGTGGGAGGTTAGGTATGTGATCGAACGCATGAGAGACAGTACCTGGTGAAAGGACACTTTGAAGGTTTTAACTCTTTGTTTGTATTTTCTCGTTGACGCGTCTAGAAACACACCTTTTTGCTTTCAATATCCGGACAAGAGGTAGAATTCAGGAATACCCCTCAAAAGCGCGTTTAAGCTCTTGTATCGCATCATGATTAAAGATTTTGTTTAGGATTTCGCAGTAAAATGGCGATTTTTATCATTTTATTGTCTCAAATCCAACTAGAATCTCGATGATATTCAGTTACACTTCATCATCCACTGCATATTTGACCAGAAATTCTTCGTTTATTCATCGCACATCGGTGGGTTTCCTAAAACTTTCAATAGAATAGATACACTCGCTGATGCATGATATCATTACTGACATAAGCAATTTTATGGCCACTTTCTCTGCAGCCATTCTATAAGCATATGATTTTTTTTAGCATTTACTGCATATTCAATCGCTCTTTTACCTTGGATATGGTCGAGATGGTGAGCTTAGCAAAAAATACCTCAGACACTATTTATGCTCGTGAGCCCAAGAAATACGAGAGTAAAATACGGAATTTACTTATGCAATTTCGGTATTTATTATTTTTTAGGATCCGACAATGCTGCTGATTACACTCAAGTACATAATTCGGTCTATTACGAACTCGAATTCTCCGGACGTTAGAGGCAGAGACATCATCTCTTCCTAATTTTTCCTTAATTGGGGCTTCATATGAATTAAACCTGGACACTTATTTCAACCTGTTGAAGTTTTTTCCTAGAAATCTATCACAGACAATCTAATAATATTCATCGACTATCATTATCACACAACCAAGGCTATAGAAGAAGCCGATCGCATTGCAGCTGAAAAGAAGGCAACTGATGTGAAGGTATCTGAAATTCAGTTTTATTGTCCACATTTGCATAACTATACCAGGCCGCGAAAGAAGAAGCAGAAAGAAAGGCCCCCGAAGAACGTCGTATTGCTGCTGAGAAAGCTTCATCTAAAACAGGTTTAATACCTAGTTTAGTATATTCAGTCAACTATCATAGCTTTTCACATAGCCGTGGAGGAGTTCATTGCAAAAAGTGGAGCTGAAGCAGCAAAAGAAACCAAACTAAGTAGTCACTAATTCAGGTTTTCCAATTACGATTTCACTCTAAACTATATTCATGTCTCCGATATTTTAGAGAACATGAGTGCTTTACCAATCGTAAATCTGGCTCAAAACCTTAGCCACTACACAAGTCTTGCCACAATAGATCTTCCTAGTGAGTTGATATGTTTCTATACATATCTACGACTATACTTATACCTACCAGAAAACGCAATTGGGAACGACGGGATCAAAGAACTTGCGCCTGAAATATTCAAACTTAAGACCCTCAAAACTCTCAACATATCCTGTCTGATTTTTTGTTTAATAATAAATTATACAAACTTTCTTATACAACTGTATCAAGCGAATCAAATCGGGGAGGCGGGTGCGACAGTGATTGCGATTGAATTGAAGAAAAACAAAGCCAACGTTAAAATGGACGATTTCAATATCTCAGGTGACAATATATTATAGACCTTAATCTTCCCTTATAAAATATATACTATCAGCCAACGCCATTGGTGCTGATGGTATAGCCACACT
>CAIRCS010000067.1 GCA_903877115.1 uncultured Legionella sp. | reverse complement strand
TCTTAAAGACTACAAGCCCAAATTATCCCGTTTAAAAATCCGATCCGCACGATAAGATGAGCGAACCAAGGGCCCGGCGGCCACTTCAAAAAATCCTTTTTCTAAGCCAATCTCGCGCAATGCAGTAAATTCTTCTGGTGGTAAATAGCGTTGTACGGGTAGATGATGCTTGGTAGGTTGCATATATTGACCCAACGTCAAAATATCGACTTGGCAGTGGCGCAACTCATCCATTGTTTGCAACAGCTCATCCCAAGTTTCCCCCAAACCCAGCATCAGACTGGTTTTGGTCAACACATTTGGACGATATTGTTTGGCATACGCCAAAACCTGAAGGGTCTGATGATACGACGCACGATTATCCCGAACAGGGTGAGTCAAGCGCTCAACGGTTTCCACATTTTGCGCGAAAACATCCAAACCACTATCCAACAGTGTTTCAATACTAGCGGTCACGCCTTGAAAATCAGGAGTTAACGCCTCAATTTTGGTGTTGGGTGAGCGCTCACGAATTGCAGAAATCGCCGCCGCATAATGCGCCGCACCGCCATCAGGCAAATCATCGCGATTCACCGACGTCAAAACCACATAATCTAAATTCATCAAAGCGACGGTTTTAGCAGCGTTATTCGGCTCTTCCAAATCCAACCAACCTTGAGGATTGCCCGTATCAACGGCACAAAAACGGCAAGCCCGGGTACAAACTTTGCCCATTAACATAATGGTGGCAGTCCCATGGGACCAGCATTCCGCCAAATTAGGACATTTGGCTTCTTGGCAAACGGTGGCTAATTTATGAGTTTCAACTTGTTCTTTTACAGCCAAATAAGCAGGCGTCACTTGATTGGAAATTCGCAACCAAGCCGGTTTCGGTAAGCGTTCACGCGTTTCTGTTTCCGCTTTCACACCATCTTTGATGGCTGAAAATCCTTGCGCAGTTTTATATTTTTGCCCGCTTTCTACAACAATAGGAATAGCTGCTAATTTACTCATTATTTAACACCCAGTTTTTTCCAATATAAGGGGCATTGCTGCGCCACAATATATAAAAACAATTTGTATTCTAAACAAACCAACAAAACCGTCGCTAACACATCACTCAAATAATGCTTGGTTAAAAGTATTCTAGTCGCAAGAATCAGCGTCCCTATACTTAAAAACAGCCAACGCTGTTTCGGGTATAACAAACTCAAGCTCAACACCGCTGTAGTAACTTGGGTCACATGACCAGACGGAAAAGAATGATACAAGCTATTGGTCATATATCCAAAAAATCCAAAAATATGATCCGAAAACAACAGTTCTGGTCGCGCTCGTCCTAACAGGGTTTTCAACACAAAACAACTGCCATTCGCTATCACCAAAGTGATCCATAAAAACCAAATACGCCACTCCATTTGCTTGATCCGATGCCCATGCCGAAAAAACAAAGCGAATAGCGGCAGAACCGCTACCCAATAGAGCGACTTTCCTAATTGTGTGACCCAAGTGATCACCGGGTAATGTTGAGTCAGGGCCAAATCATGTATTTTCCAAGCCAAGGGCTGATCCCACAGCAGATAACTGGCCACAATCAATGCTAGAAACATCGGAATGACTGCAGGATGAGTGACCCCTTTTATCCAACATTCTACCTGACGCACACTACACCCCCTGCTTAGTTGTTAAGGCGTGTTGTAACGCCATTCTAATTAATTGTTCCGATGACTTTTGACCATCATCAATTTTACGAATCAATGTAACCGCTTCTTGGGGTTTATAACCTAATGTCTCCAACGCTGATATAGCTTCTTCCTGCTGAGACATACTGGGAGGAGAAAATGATGATTTAGTCTGAGAAACAGGAGAAAACTGTTGCACACTATCCTTCATTTCCACCACAAGACGTTCGGCGGTTTTTTTCCCGATTCCGGGTAATTTGGTCAACATCGTCGTATTTTGCTGTAAAATGCATTGAATAAACTCATCTGGACTGATGCTAGATAAAATGGCAATGGCTAACTTAGGACCCACCCCATTCACTTTAATCAAGGCACGAAATAAAGTACGCTCATCTTGCTGCGCAAACCCATATAGTAATAAAGCATCCTCACGCACCACGGTATGGACGTGTAAACTAATTTGACCTGGAAGGGATTCAATTTGAAAAAAAGTAGACAGCGATGTTTCTAAATCATACCCAACGCCATTAACATTTAAGACAATTTTCCCAGGTTGTTGCTTATCCACAATCGTGCCACTGAGCCAACCAATCATCGTATTTTACTCCGCATATGACTATGACAAATTGCAATGGCCAATGCATCTGCCGCATCAGCCTGTGGCGTGGCCGACAATCTTAACAAATTCACGACCATATGCTGCACCTGAATTTTATCCGCCGCACCATATCCCACCACAGTCTGTTTCACTTCGCGAGCAGAATACTCAGACACGGCAACCCGATGCGAAGCGCAGGCCACCATCGCCACGCCTCGCGCATGTCCCAATTTCAAAGCTGAACTCGCATTTTTATGCATAAAAACTTCTTCGATCGCGACTTCGTCAGGACTATATTTTTCCATCAACAAACAAATGCCATTGAAAATTTGCAACAAACGCTCTGGCAAAGTCCCCACGGCACAACGTATACAGCCACTATCTATATAATAGAGCTTCCGTTGCTGCTCACGAATCACCCCATAACCAGTCACCCGCGATCCCGGATCAATCCCAAGAATGATTGTCATAGGCTCACGCAATATTCGGCTTTTAATAATCCTACGTCCCGCGGCTTGTCCGCGGGATCCAGAGACCTCTGTAATGTTCTAGATGCCGCGGACAAGCCGCGGCACGTAGGCACTAAGAGGAAAAAGTCGAGCATAACGTTAGGTTCCTATATATTCAGACCAACAAATCCGCATTGGTATACACAGATTGTACGTCATCTAAATCTTCAAGCATATCTATTAATTTGGTCACTCGTTCCGCGGTATCAGTGTCTAAAGCAATCAATGTTTCAGCGTGTTGCGTGATATGCGAGTGTTCGACCTCAAATCCCGCTTTCTCTATCGCATTCAGCACACGGTGGTAGGCTTCTACCGCCGTCATAATCACCACATGCCCCTCTTCGAGCACCACATCTTCAGCCCCGGCTTCAATGGCGACATCCATCGCTTCATCCACTTTATCGGTCGAACTCAAGACGATCTCACCTTGCTTTGCAAACAAATAAGATACCGACCCATCCGTCCCCAAATTACCGCCAAATTTGGTAAAGCCATGCCGCACTTCTGAAACAGTGCGATTTTTATTGTCCGACAAACACTCAACCAAAACAGCCACACCACCCGGCGCATAGCCTTCATAAGACATTTCGACCATGTTAGCGCCATCCAAACCACCCGCCCCACGTTTGATGGCGTTATCGATGGTATCTCGTTTCATATTGGCTTTCAGTGCTTTGATAACTGCATCCCGCAAGCGAGGGTTATTGATTTCCTCAGCCCCACCCATACGGGCCGCCACAGAGATCTCACGAATTAATTTCGTAAATATTTTCCCACGTTTCTTATCTTGCAAACCCTTACGAAATTTAATATTGGCCCATTTACTATGCCCTGCCATATTTTCACCTTTTCTTCTGCAGTATAAACTGAGCCTATTCAAAGAACTGTGTCATTCCGGCGTAGGCGGGAATCCATTCTTACATTGGGACAGTACCCAATCAGGGATGGATCCCCGCCTACGCGAGGATGACATAATTTTTTGAACAGTCTCTATAAACTCACCATTATATGCCAACCATTAAAAATTGACAAAAACTTCCAATCGTTGCAATCTGTGAGGACGCCGTCATCCCGAACAACATGAGGGATCTCCTGAAACCCGAGAGATGTCTCGCGATGCTCGACATGACGAACGACACAACAAAGGAAGAAACCATGTATCTCTATGGATTTGGAAACCATCATCAAACAGAATGCCTCGCTGGCGCTTTACCCAAAGAACAAAACTCTCCACAAGCTTGCGCTCATAAATTATATGCAGAGCAATTAAGTGGCAGTGCATTCACGCGCCCGCGACATGTCAATTTACACAGTTGGTTATACCGTGAGCACCCATTCGTGGTTCACCCGGACTACCGCCCTTTTGACACTCAAATCCAGCAAACCTTGGCACCCCAACAACCGCCCAACCCCATGCGCTGGTCACCCTTTACTCGACCACAACAAGCCCAAGATTTCATCACAGGATTAACGCATATTGCCAGTACTGCATTGAGCCAGACTTATCTTTATCACTGCACCCAATCCATGCAAAATCGTTATCTCATCAATCGGGATGGGGAGTTGTTGTTTATCCCCTATTCAGGAGGAATCGTATTACATACTGAAATGGGCAAACTCGAGATTGAAGTGGGAATGATTGCTGTCATTCCACGCGGCATCGCATTCAAGATGACGTTGTCCGACACCTATGCAGCAGGTTATCTCTGTGAACACAGTGGGCTCCCGCTGACTTTGCCACAATTAGGTTGCATTGGCGCCAATGGCCTCGCTAATCCACGCCATTTTTTCTACCCCACCGCTGCAGTGGAAACCTCTCAAGGTCCTCAAGAGTACATTACCAAATATCTGGGTCAACTTTGGGTCACAGAATGCCAGCACTCTCCCTTGAACGTGGTCGCTTGGCAAGGTAATTATGCGCCTTATGGCTATGATTTATCTTTATTCAACACAATTCAGACAGTCAGCTTTGATCACCCCGATCCGTCTATTTTCACCGTACTCACTGCTGAAAGTCCGACTCCGGGGATTTCTCAATTGGATTTCGTGATTTTCCCACCACGTTGGATGGTGGCTGAACACACATTTCGCCCACCGTATTTTCATCGCAATATCATGAGTGAATTGATGGGATTGATCCGAGGCGAATACGATGCCAAACCCAGTGGATTTAGCGTAGGCGGCATCAGCGTCCACAATTGCATGACGCCACATGGCCCAGATTATGAAGCCTTTCAAAAGGCCACCACACAAACCCTCCAACCTGAGTATTACGCCAATACGATGGCTTTCATGCTAGAAACTTGCGATCCCTGGCAATTTACGAGCCATGCGCTGAATCACAGTACACGGCAGAAAGATTATTCGGAATGTTGGCGGAAGTTGTAGGAAAATGATAAATCAAGCTCATGTTTTGTTGGTTGTGCTAGTAAATCCATGTAAGCACTGTGGTTGCTTAATTCCGATAAAAGCTGTGATTCAGTGAAAAGAAAAAGATATTTTCTGGAAAGCGATGTTTTCACTACTGAAAATCCGTGCTCAGTAACATCTACCTCTGTCTCATTCTGGAAATGTGGCATATCACTCATGGACAACACTCTTAAAGATCTTTTACGTTTAAATGCACCTCATTGGAGGCAAATTTGGCTACGATATCCAACTCTCCTCCCATGGCTTCAATATAACGCTTCAGAGTAGACAACTTCATATCACGCCGCTTCTCTGTTCTTGAGACATTAGCCTGTTTAGTATTAAGTTTAATTGCCATATCTTCTTGAGTAATACGCAGTTGCTCACGTATTTCATACAAAAGAACCTCCTTCAGCAATTGACTGGTTTTCTCTTTAACTGTTTTTTTTGCAGTTAAACTCATTTTGTTTTTTAATGTTGAAAAAGACTTACCCATTGTTCTTTTCCTCCGTCTTTAAAATTAAGAGATGCTTTTGGTACAAACG
>CAIRCS010000066.1 GCA_903877115.1 uncultured Legionella sp. | reverse complement strand
GGGAGGGAGGGAGGGAGGGAGGGATCTTTGAGGGCTGGCGTAGTACATATTTTTAAAGAGGAGCCTAACCAAAATCCGACGCCGATTATTTCAAGATCTATAATTTGTGTTATTTTAATGCATATGGACGGTGTGGCGGTCTAGGCCAAAAATTATACAAACAATTGAGGCAAGAGTATCCGAAGATATCACCAGATCTTACTACGGCTGTAGTAGAGCTTGTTTCTGGAGGTGCAAGAGATGAAACATTTGCACAGTTTTGTAAAAGAATACTTAAAAAAACTGAATTTGATACTCAAGAAGAAAGAGAGGATTATATTTATAGAATTCTTATCAAGACTGGTCGAGAAACCTGCAAAAATATAGGATTACTTGAAATCCTAAAAACGGCAATTTCGGAGGCAGTCTCGGAAGTAAGACAAGAGCGTGTAGAAAGAAAACAAGCAGCTTTATCATCTCCTTCTTCACGGACATTAACTGCTGAGAGAACTTCACATAGAATGTTTGATGCTACTAATAAAAAACGGAGGCTTCCTGTCGAAGAGCATGAACATGCAGCTACCAAAAATGCATCCAAAAGCCCAAGGACAAATCCTGGAAACCACTAATTTTATGGTATTGCAGTACACAAGTCTTTATTTTTCAATACCATTTAATGGTATTAAATAGTTGGGTTTTCTCTGGATTAACGTTTTTGGTGGTAACCGTTATTAAGATTTTTTGTGGGGTTTGTCAGAACGCCCACTTTTGGGGGTTCTTCCACAGGACCCGCAGAAGCGACAACTTTCCTGAAATTGGGGGTTATTGCTGTAACATTTCTATTTGATGAGAATAGACGAAATCCAGATCTTCTCGCTGCTCTGCCGGTTAAAAATCTTGGATTTAGAATGTATGTTTTAACATCAAATTGGCCTGATTTAGATGATTTGCTACTGTCTCATCCTGATCAAAATGTAGTACAAGAATATGATAAAGTAAAACGCTCTATTTTACATAATTTGCTTGTATTATCTAATCCAAATAACCAAATAAATTCAATATTTTTATTTGGTTTATTAGTTGTGGGTGTATGTGGTGTCTTATTACTACCCAATTACTTTTTGATCGGAGTATGTCTTGCCTCTACTGCAGTATGCTGCGCAGCAATCCTTTTATTAACGGATTGTTTTTTTCTCTCCGAAAAGAAAAAATATCTTTTACAATCTCAGCTCGGACTTTTTGAATGCCGTAGAGAATCTCGCTCAAGACATCCTGAAAATAACCAAAATACATTAACTGATACAGATCATCAGAGTTTACTTATCTAATTTTTTGCGTCAGGGCGCGAGTTCCGGAGCCCTAGGCCCATAACTAGCAACGACTTGTACCTCAAGTGCACGGCTCAATACACGGGGTTCGCTTGCAAACAGCCAGCGTAAGGGAAAAGGCACACTCAACACCCACTGACGAATTGGCTGGTGTGGAAGTACGGTATCCACCAGCATTGCAGCGCTCTCAACCATCCGTTTTGCACCACAGCTGGGGCAAAAACCACGGCGCTTGCAGCTAAATGCTACCAATTGTTCCTTGTGGCAGGACTCGCATTGCACCCGCAAAAAACCATGCTCAAGTCGTCCGCATTTTAGGTATTCCTCAAATTCAGTTTGAACGTATTGGGGGAGTGTTTTGTCTAACTCTGACAGATGAGATAAAAATTCAGGGTAATGTTCTTCTATAACCTGATATAACAAGGTTTTTTCAGGCTGATGGCGCGTGTGTTCCATAGCTTCGCGCTCCACTGCCCCGGTTGTTGCCAGGTGCTGGTGTGACATAGGTTGGGTGCTGCACTGTCCATTGTGGACTGCACGCTACCATTGAACCCAATCCATGGCAATATCTGGTATCCTCGGCCATTACAAATGTCAGTTTTTAATATATGGGGTGGAACAGCTTAGGCTTTATATATAGAGAAAAATAGCTGAGGTGTTCCCCGGCGTTTGATTGCGTTTACTGTGGTTGAGCTTTACTTCATTATCCTCAATAACCGGTTTTTTACCGAGCCGTTTTGTTAAAAACCAAATAACAGTCATTAACCAACCAACTGCTAAAAAAACAGAGGTCCATAACCAAACATTACTTACCGGTTCATTTTTTATAGCAGGGGCCTTATCAACCTGTTGCGGCAATTCCGATATCTTAGCCGAAGGAATTGGCGTAATCACTTCAGACTGAATTGTTCCTGCAACTGCCGTTAGTTTTGTTTCTGGAATTCTCGCCATTTCCATCGCTTGAGTCTTGGTATTAAACCAAGGAATTTCAATAGCCGGCAATGAGTAATCACCCGCCTTTGAAGGAATAAAAGCAATTTTTTCTTCTCTTAAAGCCATGAGTCCATCAACTGTCTTCTGCTCCTTAAGTACCGGTTGATCAGGGTAAACTTTTAACTGATCATCGGCATTACTGTTATGTCGATCAACCTTGCGTGTTGGTGCAAGCCTGCTCAAGGGTTCTGCCATTCAATGCGTGGCCACAGCAAGCAGCGGCTCCGATCACATGGATAGTGACTATTTAACACAGCACCATATCACCTTATTTGATGCCAAAGGCTCCAACGCTCGTTCCGTTGCGGATTATATCGTAGCAACCCTTGCAGCACTTCACCAAATGGGGAAGCGGACAGGAAAACTAGCTGGTGTGATTGGTGTTGGGGAGGTTGGTTCGCGTGTTGTAAAGCGCTTACATGCCGCAGGTTTTAACGTGATTTGTTTTGATCCGCTTAAAGCACCTCTAGATAAACATCATCAGTATGTCAGCCTAGATGAGTTAACTGAGTGTGATGTCATATGCATTCACGCTAACCTGCATGAATCCCCCCCTTTTCCAAGCAAACATTTATTAAACGCAGATTTTCTTTCCAAATTAAAATCTGAGGTCATTATTATCAATGCATCACGCGGTGGGATTATTGATGAGGACGCGTTGCTAACAACAAATAAATCCATCACCTATTGCACAGACGTCTATTGTGAAGAACCGGCCATTAACCCACGAATCGTCGATTTTGCAACACTTTGTACGCCCCATATTGCGGGTCATAGCATTGAAGCAAAACAGGCTGCTGTTGTTCAGATAAGCCAACAGTTACATCATCATTACGGATTACCAATGCCCGTCATCAATTCCCCCATAGCACAGGTTAGTTCGGGTCATTATTCTGACACAGCATGGCAAGATTTAGTTTTGAGGTTATACAACCCATTAATAGATACTCACATTTTAAAAACCGCAGCCGACAAAAGAAGTGCTTTTTTAGCGCAACGTCAGGCGCATCAATACCGGCATGATTTTAATTGTTATGAGGCGGAAGGAGTTAATCAGAACATTGGGGTATTGCTCGGTCTCTCAGACTGAAAAACCGAGCGTTTACAACCATGTATCAT
>CAIRCS010000065.1 GCA_903877115.1 uncultured Legionella sp. | reverse complement strand
CATCATAATTGGTTAAATGAGGCAAACTGTCAAACAGCTCTGGCGTAATATCTGATGATTTACCAACGAGCAAATCAGGTCTTACTAGCGAAGAAAAAATCCAATCCCCGTCGATTTTGATAAAATCGAACAACGACACGGTTGAAAAGAAGTTGAAACAGTGACCTAATCGGGTAAACCCAAATAAGTCACAGTTTGTTAAAATGAAGATCGATCTTAATTGAGGGGTGGCACTCCGGAGGGCTCCTAGCGCGCGCAGCTTGCGAGCACGCTGGGATACCGGAGTGACAGGACCCCGAAACACTGCCATCAAACAACGGCACGGTTAAAAAGAAGTTGAAACAGTGACCTAGTCAATTAAGCCAAAATAAGTCACAGCTTTTTAAAAACAAGGGAGTTACTCAGACCTCAGAACGAGCGAATTGAGGGCCAATAATAATGAGGTTAAAAAGTAAGGGCTTTTAAGGCTTATCGTCCAAAACTTTTTTCTTAGTACTGATAAAATCTTTGCTCGACAATCCCATCGAGATGGCTAAGGCACCTGCGACGTAAATCGAAGAATAGGTTCCTATCACGATGCCAATGATCAAAGCTAATGAAAACCCATGAATGGTTTCGCCGCCATATACAAATAAAGCAACTACGACAAACAAAGTCAAAACCGAAGTCATAATCGTTCTAGATAAGGTTTGATTGATAGAAATATTCATGATTTCGATGGGCGTGCAGCGGCGTACTTTGACAAAATTTTCACGCACACGATCAAACACAACAATGGTATCATTCAATGAATAGCCAATCACCGCTAGCAATCCAGCCAACGCTTTTAAATCAAATTCAATTCCAAACCAAGCAAATATACCCAGAATTAAGACCGGATCGTGAATCAGGGCAATGGCCGAGCTAAATGCCAAACGATATTCAAACCGCACAGCAATATAGAGCATGGTTGCCAATAACGACACAATAATGGCTAATGCACCTTTGGTTGCCAATTCTTGCCCGACTTGCGGTCCCACAAAATCAACTTGTTGCTTCGCAGCGCCTGGTAAGGCATTCATCACTTGATCAATCAAAACATTTTGATTCGAATCCGCTCTGGGCGCGATGCTGATCAAAACATCTTTAGACGTCCCATAACTGACAACTTGTGCTTCTTTAAAACCCGCTTGATACAAACGCGCTCGAATATCTGTCATATCAGCCGCTGACTGATATGAGACTTGTACTTGCGTTCCGCCGGTAAAATCCAAGCCCCAAATCAACCCTTTCGAGACCAAACCTGCAATCGATACTAAGAAAATTAAAACAGAAAGTAGAGCGGTCCATTTGCGCGCGCCCATAAAATCTATTTTTGAATTCGGATTAAAAAACTCCATCAGACCCTCGCTCAAATACCAATTGATATATGTTTCACAGTGCGATACCCGTAGATCATATTGACCATGGCACGGGTAAACGTAATTCCGGTTAACATCGACGTTAGCAAGCCCAACGACAGAGTGACAGCAAAGCCACGTACAGGACCTGCTCCCACTGAAAACAGTACAACCGCGACAATTAAAGTGGTGATATTCGCATCTAAAATGGTCGAAAACGCGCGCTCATAACCTGCATAAATGGCCGCTTGCGGCGACAAACCATTGCGTAATTCTTCACGAATCCGCTCATTGATCAATACATTCGCATCAACGGCCATCCCTACGGTCAGCACAATTCCGGCAATCCCTGGGAGGGTTAATGTGGCACCCAGCATCGATAATAAAGCACATAAAAACATCAGATTAAGCAGTAAGGCCAGATCCGCAACCAAGCCAAATAAACGGTAGTAGACCAACATCAAAATCAAAATCAATCCCAGCCCTACTTCCAAGGAAATCAAACCGCGTTTGATATTTTCTTTACCCAAAGTAGGCCCAACAGTACGTTCTTCTACAGGATAAATAGCTGCTGGTAAGGCACCGGCACGTAATAGTAACGCCAAATTGCTGGCTTCTTTACCATCCGATAAGCCAGTAATCTGGAAATTATTACCCAAAGCCGAATTAATCACTGCAATCGAAATAATGCGTTCATCGCGTACCGTTTTATGTTCTTGCACCCCATTGACCAAACGATCTGAGGTTTTAGATTCTACAAAAACAATAGCCATCATTTTGCCAATATTTTCGCGGGTAATTTTGTTAAAAAATGACTCGCCTCCACCACCCAATTGCACCGATACCGCATGTGAAGCTGTTTGAGGATCGAAACTAGAGGAAGCCGACGTGATAGAATCTCCACTTAAAACAATTTGGCGTTTTAATAAAGTAGGATTGGCTTTTCGGTACAACAATTTGGAATTGGGTGGAATCGCACCAGTTTTAGCAGCCACTACCGGATCATGATCCTGGTCGACCATATAAAATTGTAAAGTTGCAGTACCGCCTAAAATTTGCTTCGCACGTGCAGCGTCTTGAATACCGGGCAAATCAACTCCAATACGAGTGGCTCCCTGTTGCACGACAATTGCCTCACCAACACCTAGTTCATTCACACGATTACGCAAAATACCCATCGTTTGATCGATCGTTGCTTGACGAGTACTATGCCGTTCACTGCCGGATAAACTAGCAATAATCGCTTGCTTATTCTTAGCTGGTTTGAAGGTCATATTGACATATTTGGTTTTTAACTCGCTTAAAGCTTGCGTTAATTGCTCTGCCGAACGCATACGAATTTCTATGCCTTGATGTGGAAAATAGCGTATACCCGCGTAGCGAATTCCCAATTCCCGCAAATCTTGGCCAATCGACTTCAAGAGCCCTTCATAGCGCCGATTCAACACGCTATCGATATCCACTTCTAAAAGAAAATGTACCCCACCGCGCAAATCCAAACCCTGCTTCATCGGTTCCGCATAAATGCTGGACAACCATTTAGGTGTAGAAGGTGCCAAAGTCAATGCAACGATATAATTGGTACCCAACCCATTTTTAATCAGGTCTCGTCCTTGCAATTGCAAATCAGTCGACGTAAACCGTACTTCAACACCATCGCCATGAATGCGAACCGCACGATAAGGAATCTGAGCTTGATCCAAAATAGTTTGAGTTTGCTTTAAAATAACATGCGCATCCATATCCGTATCGGAGGAAATTTGAACTACCGGATCCTCACTATATAGATTAGGTATTGAATAAATAATAGCCAAAACAGCCAAAACGATTAATAATACATTTTTCCACAGCGGATATCGATTTTGCATTTTTTATTGTACTCGCTTACAGAAACTCAAAAATGAATTGTATGCTTCATTAGGGCGTGTCATCAATTAGTATTTTCGGGTGCAAACCGAGCTAATTTGCTCAAATTTCAGCTTGAATTCGTTAAATAGAGCTGGCTATTCGCCTCATTCAAGTTAAAATTTGAGCAAATTATCTCAATTTTCGCTTCGAAAAACTAATTGATGACACGCCCTAGGGTTTTACAAAGAACTCAACGTTCCCTTCGGTAACACAGATGCCACTGCATCACGTAGCACCAAAATTTCCACGTTGCTATTCACGGTGGCTCTAATGTGTGTTTCGTTAACCAATTTTTCTACTTTCGCCAATATCCCAGAAGTGAGCACAACTTCATCACCCTTCTGTAATTTAGTAATCAATTCTTTATGCTGTTTTGCACGTTTATTCTGAGGACGAATCATCATAAAGTAAAATAAAACGAAAATTCCAACAATCATCAGCAACGAAAACGACCCATCTGTACGAGATCCCCCGGCTACGCCAGTTGTCAAGTCCATTGCAGCAAATGCATCACTCAATAAAAAACTCATCTATTCTCCAAAACTATTGATTAAGGCTAAGGTTGAGACATCATAGCGATATTTATCATCAGCGTAAATGATTTTCTCTTTGTACGGTGCAATTTTCAAAATAGCGTCGTTACGAGCATAGCCTAGGGTGTGATGACACCGCTATTTAAATATTTCCTAATCCAAAACACGTTATGCATCATCAATAATCTTTGACACAACAACGGTGTACTCTGCAACAAATAGTGTAAATATGCGCGGGTAAATCCTTGCTGGCAAGTCGGGCAAGCGCAATGCGCTTCTAACCATTGAAAATCCAGAGCATATAAAGGATCTTGGAGTGATAATAATCCATCAGACTGATACACCCTACCCTGCAACGCATCTTGAGCAGGACGATCTGAAGCATAAAGTGTATGCCCATCGTGTGTAAACAATAAACCATCTGAGGGTTGGTAACCCAAAGATTGCATCGTTGACAACAGAGCCGACTGCTCCTTTACAACCGACTCAGTTTCCATGGATTGCGGCTTTAATTGGTGCACCAACTCCCAAAATTGCGCCAAACTCAACACAATGCGAGAACCATCATAAGGGGATTGGACGACAAATTCTTCCCGCCCATTCAAACTGAACTCTCGAGCATCTAGGATCACGCATCCATCCCATGCCAAGTAGGTTTTCAAATCCATGCCTTGTTGCCAAAATGCTAAGCCGGGTTTGATCACCATATGCGCTAAGCCACACAAAGCATAATGGATGCCAAGCTCGTGCCAATTCGTCTGGGTCAAACAAGCGCCCGCTGGGGTTGTCACATAAGGGACATATTGGATTGTCATAATAAGAGACTCACATCTCCATAAGAAAAAAATCGGTATTGTTCAAGAATAGCAATTTGATACAGTGCCATCACTTGTTCATAACCAATCAAGGCCGCCACCAACATTAACAAAGTCGACTCAGGTAAATGAAAATTGGTGATCAACCCATCACAGATTTGGAAATGATATCCAGGTTGAATAAAGATACTGGTCTCACGGTGGCAAGGCTCTAAATGACCGTTGACCGCAGCAGACTCTAAACTGCGTAACGAAGTCGTCCCCACTGCAATCACGCGTTTGCCAGCGGCTTTGGTCTCAGCAACCGCTGCACACAATTCTGGACTAATCGTCAACCATTCTGCATGCATGGTATGATCATTCAGATTTTCACACCGTACTGGCTGAAAAGTACCTGCTCCGACATGCAAAGTGGTGTACGCCACACGGACGCCTTTCTCTGCCAAACGTTCAAACATGGCGTCATCAAAATGCAAACCCGCCGTTGGCGCCGCAACGGAGCCTTTATATTTGGCATAGATGGTCTGATAGCGCTGTTTGTCTGCCTGATCATCAGGCCGATTGATGTACAACGGCAACGGAATATGACCGATTTCTTCTAAGATAGGCTCTAATTCACTGGCTGCACGGCATAAATACAAATCATGACTTTTTTCAACAACCTCTAACGACCACTCTGGTGTCAGATGAATCATCGTGCCAGAACGCGGCGCTTTGCTAGCCCGTATATGCGCCCAACATTCATAATCGGAAATCAGCCGTTCTACAAAAACCTCGACTTTCCCACCACTCGCCTTGTGACCAAACATTCTAGCTGGAATTACTTTAGAGTCATTGAAAACCAATAAATCGCCTGGTTCCAAATAGTCCGGTAAATCACGAAAACTTTGATGTGTATGGCTTTGATTGCTACGTTGATACACCAGCATTCTAGAATCAGCACGTTGCGGCAAAGGCGCTTGCGCAATAAGTGACTGAGGCAGATCAAAATAAAAATCAGATTTCTGTAAATTCATGACACCCTATAACCCACGTTTTATCGGACCAAAGATTGAGGATAACTAACAAGATGTTGTAGAGACATCCTTGCTAGGATCCTATATTATTCCAGACAAGAAAGAACGCAATGCTCGACCTTTAACAATCCGCCAGCACGTAGGCACTAAAAGGAGAAAGTCGAACATAACGTGAAACGCATATTCTAACATGGAAAGACATAAAGATGAACGTACCTTCAGGCAAATACGCGATAACTGGGCAGCAAATGATGGCGTTAACCGACTATCATGGACAGTGGTTGGTACTCTATTTTTATCCCAAAGATGCCACGCCAGGCTGCACGCGAGAAGGTCAAGATTTTCGCGATGCCTATCCTAATTTCAAGAATTTAAACACTGAAATCATCGGCGTATCACGTGACAATATTACCTGTCATGAACGCTTCAAACAAAAAGAGCAATTTCCCTTTCCCTTGCTCAGCGATTCAGACGAAGTATTGTGCCAACATTTTGACGTCATCAAAAATAAAATGTTGTATGGTAAGTCACATCGTGGCATCGAACGCAGTACCTTTTTGATCGATCCACACGGAGTCGTACGTCATGAGTGGCGCAAGGTCAAAGTAGATGGCCATGTCTCTGAGGTATATCAAAAATTGTTAACACTCCAAACCTAATGGCATAGCACGCAATTGCTTCCGGTACCAAAACCAGTACACTGGCAGTCCACTTAGAATAAAGAGAGATGAAATACCCAAGGTTAACAACGACGTTTGCGAAATGACCCAGACGCAAAATAACAAGGCACCCATGCTATACAACCAATGATACCAAGCAGATTTTTCGCTTAGCAGTATTTTGATAAATGCCAAAACACACATCAGATACACAAACAAAAATGCCACGACAGAAAAATCAATAATGGCCGTAATTTGCTGAGCAATATTGACATTCATGGTTAAAAATAACATAGGCAAAATACCTATTGAACTCACCACCAAACCTAATGCCGGAGCATTCGCCGCATTTTTTTTCGCAAAACTTGCTGGCATCAATTGGTCTTCTGCCAAACCCAGCACAATCTGTCCGCTGGCAAGCATCCAAGCATTCAACGTGCCCACACATACGATCGATGCGATGATCGCTATCAAATAATGCCAATTCCCGCCAAATAAATAATGCGTCGCAACCACATAAGGTGCTTTGGCATGCGCGAGAATCTCGCCAGGTACCAATCCCATGATCCCAATATTACTCATTAAATAGAGCAATGCCGTACACAAAGTACCCACGACAATCGCCCGCGGAATGGTTTTACCAGGATTATCGATAGAACCCGCTGGCGTGGTGGCCGTTTCTAAGCCAATGAATCCCCACAAGGTCAATAACACAACTTGCGATAATTTTGACGACAAGGGCAACGCCTGTATCTCCGGCAACAAAGTGAAATTATCGCTTTTAAAGTACCACATCGCCACCAAAGGTAATAAAAACAACGGAATCACCTTTAATACCGATAAAATGAACTCCACATCACCTGCGGCGTGGATGCCTTTCAAATTCAAGACGGTAATAGACAACAATAACAGAATCTCTAATACCAAATAGACCCAAGGTGGTTGCGCTCCCAGGAACGGACTAAGATAACTAATACTGGCAATAATCACTGCCGTTGTACTCACCCAAGAAATAACCCAATACGTCCAACCCGTAAAAAATCCTGGCGTCAATCCAAACATTTCCTTCACATAAGCATGCGGACCGCCAGTTCTAGGCAAACGCTGACACAATCCAGCAAATACCAAAGCCAAACAAATAGCACCCAAGCCTGAGACAAGCCAGCCGAGAATACTATATTTGCCATAAGGCGCCAGACTCGCAGGTAACATAAATACCCCAGAGCCAATTTGACTGCCCATCACAATTGCCAGCACCGACCAAAAGCCTATTTTCTTTACCATGTGATCCCTATGTGAACCAATAGATTTATTTGTAAATAGCAAACGCTTTAAAAAGCACATTATAACACAATTTGTGCACAAATATACTCATCAATTTCGCACCAAACTCAAGCCACGTCGCTGTAACCTACGTCGCAACCCATAAGCATTGATCACCATGAAACATCCCAGACCAAATACCACCAGTCCCAAATTCCAATAATACGTTTGGTAGATGCGCAAACTCAGAAGAGCAGGGATATCATTAGTCGGCAATGCGACCCAACGTGCAATGTGCCCAGAGCATAAATTAGATAATGAGGAAGCCAAATACCAAGCACCCATCGCAAAACCCAACATTTTTTTGTCACAATACAAACCTATCATACTCAAACCAATGGCACTTACCCATAGCTCAGCCAAGGTGATCAATACATAGGTACTAGCAATGTAGCCAGCATTGACCATCCCCGCTGAACTTGCAGGCGCACATCCGAGCAGCAACAGCGCAATACTGGCCAATATAGTGCCTGATGCAATAAGATCGTCTGAATAACCGGCCATTTGCGCAAGCGTTGCAAATCCTTACCCCATATCACATTGTCATATAACGAATATTTAACGGAAAAATTCATGGCAGCAATGGCTTTTCCCACAAATGAGAGTGCCAATACGGACAAAGGTCCATAGCGACTCTCTAAGAGAGATGGCGCTATCAAAGTTGCTAACAAAGCGCCAATATTAATCGCCATATAATAATAAGTCATGGCTGATTTTGCTTTGACTTCTTCATCCTGATAAATATGCGACACCATTGCTGACGTCGTACCCATCAATAACGAACCCACTGCAGGGGTCATGGCATAAGCCATGAGAAAGAGTGTATCGCCATAGCTGGTAATGCTAAACCCACTCAACATAATCAATAAATAGGCCAAAGCCAGCAAAACGCTTCCCAATAGAATGCTACGTCGCAGACCCAAAACTTGGTCCGCCATATAGCCCCCTAAAATAGGCATCAAATAGCCTGTTGCCTGACTTACTCCGATAAATGTGTACGCTTGAGCCTGGGTATACCCTAGGCCATGCTCTAGCATCGAATTAGTCAAAAATAGAATTAAAATGGTATTCAAACCATACGCCGAAAACTGACTCCAAAATGTAATCATTGCAATATTCAGAGTTTGTTTTTGTTGCAACTGACCATTGGACCTAGTAATTTTAGGATTCGAGAACAAAATAATCTTCCTTAAAAGATTCATTATTGCAGTGTAAGGGAACTTCTGTTGAAATACTACGTAAGGGAGTATCACTGAGTATGAACAAAACCCTGTTTTGATTGTACTCGTACCAAAAGGTAGTTTATGCATTGGATTTTAGCCATTTTAGCCGTTATGGTATGTCTCATACTTGTAGTAGGCGTACATGAACTGGGGCATGCTTTGGTTGCACGCTGCTGTGGCGTAACGATTCAGGGAATTGCCATTGGTTTTGGTAAACCACTCATGCGCTGGCATGATCGCAAGGGCCGCGAGTGGATCTGGGGAATATGGCCCATAGGTGGTTATGTCGATTTGCTCAATTCGCGCATTCATCTCGTAAAGCCCGAACAAAAAAAGCATAGTTTTGATAAAAAACCCATCTGGATGCGCATCCTCATTTTACTGGCAGGCAGTGGCGCAAATTTCGCAACAGCCTGGCTAGTGCTGACCTTATATTTTTTAATTGGCTATCAACAAACCTCTCCAGTAATTGCCGCAGTCAGACCCAATAGCCTCGCAGCAGCAGCACATTTGGCACCCGGAGAAAAACTCATTAAAATTGCCAATCACGCCACTCATTCATGGCAAGCAGTTGGGATGGAATTGGTCATGCATCTAGGTAAAAATCATGTGCCAATTACTGTCAAAAAAGCCAATGGAGTCATTCATCAAACACAGCTAAATTTACAAGGCTGGAATGACCACTATCACACCTATTCGTTATTAGCCCAAATTGGGCTAATACCCGATAATGCAAAACTTCACAAACACACCGTTGCGGGTATTTCATTACCCAAAGCGATGCAACATGCGTGGCAGACCTCGCTGACGCTCACCCATTTTTACCTGGTTCTCCTCAAGCAAATTGTGACCAAAACCATCCCATTTTTTCTCCTCCTGGGGCCAATAGGGATCTTCAGCAATATCATTGACTCATTCGTGCATGGCGTAGCGGTTTTTTTATTTTTCATTGCACAATTCAATTTGGTCGTCGCAGTATTTAATCTCCTGCCGATTCCCACTTTAGATGGCGGGTCGATCGTGTACGCCATCGTGGAAAAAATCCGCCGCAAACCTATGTCAGTTGCTTTAGAAGTCTTGATTTATCGCTTGATGCTCATCGGATTTGTGGTCGTACTAGTTCAACTAATTATGAATGACGTACAGCGTTATTTTGGGTAATTGCAACCGCTTGCATAATATGCATCCTAATCTAGACTTAATAATAGGTTCAGACTAATAAGGTGCATACCATGGATGGCAACAAAAGAAACGAGTATACAAGAATCGCCGATTCAGATGAAAGCATTGGGGGGTACAACCCACCTTCCGACAAGCAAGCTCGGTATGATATAAACAGCACAACGGTTGTATATAGCGCTACCAACGGCGATGAAATCAATATACGCGCAAAAAACCTTCCCTTGCTTTTGCGTGAATTACGCCTCCAAGGATCCAAAGGTTGGCATTTTTCCTCAATCTTTCAAAACCACGGCAAACTGATGCAAAATCTTGCCTCATATGAAAAATCTCTCCAAAGCTCTCCTACTACCGCATTATTAGATTATTGGCTATTAAGACTAGGCGGACATATTCGCTCATTAGAAGCTCCCAAAACAGGAAATGAAGATGCTAAATATCTTACAGATTTATACCATAATCTGGCACAAAAACTGACTTTGTATGAAACAGCGATGGGAGAATTAGCCAACCGCCCATCACGCCATCAAAATCAACAACGCCAAAAATTAGTCTCAGATTTTCAACGCGAATGGCGTGAATTAATTCAACCAGCAGCACAAAAATACAAACAAACAGACGTCAAAAACATTCTAAAAAATTTGGCTGCCGCATGCACAGGATTTGGATTACTTTGGTTGTTTTGTAAAAATATTTATCGCTTGTCGCAACGCAAAGGACTCGGATTATTTCAATTTGGGGAAGCGCATTCAAGAAAGGTTGAGCATTTGCAGAAACTATATGATGAGATCGCGAAAGCCACGGAAAAGGATGGCACTGAGTTACAGAACTTCTTTACGCATGACATTGAAGATGCGCGCAGCTCTTGTAAGATATTTTCACAAACTATAGAAGAACTACAAACACTACATCGCACCGAAAAAACAGATGCCGTCTATACCGAAGAGGAGCAAGACGCTTTAGAGATAACCTTGGGAGCATTTGAGACGCCTTTGAAAATTTTTACCCGAAAATTAGAAAATATAGATCCTAACTCACCTGATGCTGAGGTTGCCCTAGGAGAGATTCAGTTGGCTTTTATGAAAAACTGGCAAAAGGCTGTTGAAACACAAGAATTATCCACTAAAAGCAGTAACGAAAGCCTTTATCCTACAACCTGCCAGGAATTATTTGGAAGAATAATTAAGATTAATGAAGAATTTGGCAAAGAAATTGAACAAGCTCAAGCCACGCGCGATAGAAGACTCACTGCTTCAAGCCGCTCATCCAACTCTAGTGATTAAAAAAATAAGGTAACGTAAAGTTGTTTTACGTTACCTTATCTCATCCTTGAATTAGGAACCATCCTCGTCCCTTCCCTGTGCATAGTCTGGCCATCCTTGGTTCCTACACACTATATAAACACTTTAAAGCACAACCTGGTCGCCGTCACTGCTTAAATTCTGAATCTGTTGTAAGAAATATCTCAAATCGCATACCCAATCTTTCTTGGTCTTACGTTATGCGCTATTGATTATCCAGAAAATGCTCCAAGACTGCTTGAGGACGGTTGCCCTTCAAAAGAGTTTGCATATTATTTTTATAGGTATAAGGATAGCCATCAATTTGATGACCGCATACGCGCCACAAATCATCGGCAGCAACTTCATAAAACACCCAATTACTGTATTTATCTTGATTCGATACTTTTTCATAAAGCGGCTTAAAGACTCTGCAATGCGAACACCAAGTCGCATGAACCAGTAATACAGTTTTAGGCTTGGCTAATTCAGCACAATCCGCTTCCGTAAACGGAATTAATTTTGCCAAAGAGAGCATGGGAAAAGATAACAAAGCTCCCAACACAACCAATCCCAGTGAAGGAAAGCCTGCATCAAGTTCCTTCAATCCAAGCACTCAGGGACATTAAGCAATGAGTTTGCTCCGAGCCTAGCATCACAAAAACCAATAAAAGATCACTGCGATCTTTTATTGATCAAAAAATGCTTGTTTGTTATACTATTGTCACAATAAAAGTTTTAATAGATGAGTACATGCCATACAAGCCCAAGATAACACCCGGGCAAGGATTGCTATTGTTGATACAACATTATCAGGATGATCCCAATAAAGTTAATCAGTTGAAAAAGCTATATCTCAGGGGGGCCTGCGATGGCGACAGCTGTATTGATTTGTGTACGTTTCTTCTAGAAGAACCCTTGTTAGATGACTATGAATTAGTCATCGATGAACACAGCATTAATGCAGATCCCAGCCGCCGCTATTTTGAAACCCATTTGGCCTACGAAACATTGCAACATCAACTCCCCAATATGGCGTTACGTACCTTGCGGTATTTCTACAGCAAAAGTGCTGCATTGGTAGATCAAAACATTTCTGAGCACAAGCGTAAAACTATTAACGAAGTATTCAAAGGCGAGTGCTTAGAACCCTCTTTTCACACCAAAGAAAACAGGCAGATCAATGCTTATATCAAACGCATCAAAGAAGGCAGTATTTTTCAAGATCTAAGTGAAAACGCCAGAGAAAAAATCAAATGGCTGGTGAGGATTAACTACATGGGCATGGTGAATGGTTGGCGGCAAACAGATATGCCTATCGATATTTATCGGACTCATGACTGGTTCGTGAACAAGGGAAAAATCAGCCATACTAGGGAACAATTGAGCACAGGTAATCAACATTTTGGCTTGATGAAAAGCTACATGCCCCTTGCAAGAAATGATAAGGCACTGGCCTCAATCCCGTTCACTCACGTAAAATCAACCGAATATAATCACTTTGATAGGGATTCCGAATTAGTGCAAGCCTGCTTCCAACAGTTGGTACACCCATTTTCAAACTCTATTTCAGGTCTATTTTTAGTGCAGCTTAGGGTCATGGCTAGACTGCAACAAGACAATCCAAAAAGTACATTTACCAGGTCTACTGAGGACTTTATCCAATTTATCCGTTTATTTCTGTCCACGTCGCTATATTATAGCGGCGGACATTCTTTATATGAATATATGTTTGTGTTAAAAATGGCCGAAGTACAAGAAGCGTTTCAATGCATCCCAGAGTTCTCTGCTCTAGATCTAGCTGACTTATTTTATCACGGAAATGAATCAGCCTTTGAAGTCGCATTACAACGCACGATTCATTACAATGCGCAGCTTTCAGAACGGAAAGCTATACATTACGAATTACTGAGCCATGGCTTTTTTAAACCACCCTCCCCTGTTGGCGTGGACGAGCTTCAACTGATTGAGTTTGATCAAAAAGTGCCAAACATGCTAATAAAACAAAGAACTATTAGAGTATCTTGACAATTCATCTTCAGAAACTCTACGGGACGTGGGCGGAGGGGATAAATTGTCAACATTGCTTCAAATTGATATTTGAGATACATTTTGATGAGTTGCGCAAAATTCTTAGCTTGCATTTTTCGCACCATATTTGACCTATGAGCCTCAACAGTAGATATGGATATTTTAAGTTCGTAGGCTATTTCCTTATTTAATTTTCCTTCCACAATTAAATTAAGAATTTGACGCTCTTGCTCTGTCAAACTTTGGATTTTTTTGGCGATATGTTGCAGATCCTCCTGACCCACCGATTTTTCATTACATTTTTGAACTGTTTCTAATAAACTCTGATGATTAAACGGTTTGACAATAAAATCAGCTGCCCCTAGTTTCATGGCTCGAATAGCCATCGGGACGTCTGCATAGCCAGTCATCATAATCACTGGAATGCGTATTTTACGAGCATGAATATGCTCCAGCAATTCAAGACCGCTCATCCCAGGCAGTCGTACATCCAAAATGATACAGCCCTGCTTATTGGCATCATATTTATCCAAAAAGCCCTGGGCATTGGAATAAGTTTCCACCTTAAAATGCATTGATTCAAACAGGTAACGCAATGAGTCACAGATGTTGGGCTCATCATCGATGATAAAAATCGTTCGACTCTCCGTAGCCATAGCTCATATCCTACATTTGACAAAAAGGTAGCCTACGAGCTCACACGGTCAATGTCAACCGTAAAGACTACGCAAACCCGCCTACGCAAGGATGACGTACATGGGGAATGAAAACTATAAATCACTGAGTTTGCGGTTGGCTTAACAGTGCCCCCAACGTCCAGCTACCGTCATAATCAGGTGAATAATGAATGTTTTGATCTGGCTCAAACCCCAATCCATGGACTAATAACCCAGAAAAATAAGAAGCCAACAAACAATTTTTTTGGATATAGTCACTACCAGGATACTGCGACATCAAATTTTGATAAGGTTGCTGACAATAATGGGTGTTCGCTTGTTGCAATAATGATGGTCCGGTAAATTCCTGATCTGCAAACTCAAAAGGCGGATAAGACACCATCCCAGACACCGCAGATACGGTATACCACATAGGTGCTGTGCTTTGTTGCAGCGCTGGGCCGGTGACCGTATTCACGTGATACGCTTGTTGAAGTACAGCTCCTATCTCGGTTTGACATTGTTCCGCATCTCCCAATGCATGCGCCCCATTTTGCAAAGGATAATCATTGGGAAAACAAGCAGGATAATTCTGGCTATGAGTGAAGAGCTCATTGATGCCCAAACCCAGAAAACTATGGGAAAACAAATGAATATGTCGACCATATAGGGTCAAATCCACGTAATCCTGCGCATCAACTCCTGACGTATCCCGAATTGGAAAAGCGATTTGCGCAGAGGCGCCCCCCACTTCGATTAATCCGACCAAAGGTTGGCTTTTATCTTGTAATGTTTGCAAATGGTAATTCAGACTGAGCCACCCATAAACACCCTCTTCCATCCCTGAAATCGTACGCGCATCACGCAGCGGCCATTGCGGGTGAGCCGCAAACCATTGTTTGATTTCAGAATAATATTGCTCCTGGCTATCCGATGGCAACAAACGCATCCCCGCCGTGGCATATAGATAAACCGGAACACCTGATTGGGAAAACTCAGACGTCAATTGATCCATGTACCCAGCCACTGAGGCAGAATCATGCGCAATACTGGACAATCCAGGTTTGATTTTTTTGGAATAAGCTTCGTGGATATGAATGGGACTATGTTGTCTATCTAAATCATAACTGTACCAATGAATTCGCGACCCCGAGCTCCCCGCATCCACCACGGCAGCGCAATAATGCCGTTCACAATCCATGCCGACACCTGGATTCAGAGCAAAACTCGATTTGGCTGCAAGCCACATCCCGATTAATATTAATTGTCGCCAAATATTCATTTTGGTTTCCTTCTAAATAGGTTGGTTCGACACCAATTTATTTTAATGCAATTTAATGTAGGTTGGGCCTTGGCCCAACATCAAAGCGCAGCGCCTCATTTGACAAGCGAAGGTGCGCTGCGCGCGTTGTTGGGCCAAGGCCCAACCTACCTTGACTATTAAATTGGTAGGTTGGGCCTTGACCCCCAAAAAAATCACATTGTACCATATTTGAGCTCAACCTGCCATCAAGGTGAGTCAGCGGAGTTGCTGCTTACAGAGGACGCCATCCAGTAAGTGCTCGTTCGACTGCTTCTTTATTAGCTACTTCAGCATTGTATTTGTCACGAAATAAACTCATCCCAGCTAACAAAGTAGCGCCCCCTGCTACCGCAACCACAGTCCCCCCAACTGCCAAACTAGCCGCTTGCATAAATGAGAAAGCACATACGAGTGCTACAGTCCCTGCTGTCATACAGAAAACACTGAACCAAAAATTAGCAGCAATAGGACGCTGAGAAACCGCGGGGACAACAAAATTTTTGTGACCAATAAAGCCTGGATAGGGGTTCTCAGGACCTTTACGTGTATACCACTCCCTTTCAGTCGGAATTACCTGGTTCGACTCATATCAAATCCCCAAAAAAATCGCCCGAGTTAAAAACTGCGCATTATAACAGATAAATTAGCGTTCTGAAATTGCTCAAGTCAAAATGTCAACTCGTCATGCCAGCAATAAACTCTGGATTTTGCACGTATACGCTAACTTAGTGCTCAGGTTTCAGGTCAAATATACCCACTCCATTAAATGGTTTAAAAAAGCACATTATAGTGCTTTTATTTTGATCTTTACGGAATGTGAATCCAATTTTTCTTCTTAAATACTAAACGGATCATACCTTGGTCAGAAGTGGCACCCGTAGGAATATTCGAGTCACGATATCGACCCAGGACTTTAGCATGGGGAAAATGGTAACGGTTATCAAAACCATACGAAAACACAGCATACTTAGGCGCAACCATTTGTAAAAATGCGCTAGACGAAGAAGTATTACTCCCATGATGCGGCACCACCAAGACGGCGGATTGTAACTGCGCCCCATATTGTTGAATAAGCACACGTTCAGCTGCTTTTTCAATATCTCCCGTTAATAATAGTTGCCCACTTGCGTTAGAAACTTTTAAAACACAGGACCGATTATTAGTTGTCCCCAAATCCTGCTGCATTGGAAAAAAATGAAAGGTCACACCATCCCACGTCCACTCCGGATAATGATGACACGAAGCCCCACGCTGATACAACTTAGGGTCATCCACAATAAGCTCCGCTTTAGGAAATGCCGTTTGCAAAGAAACCAAACCGCCACGATGATCTAAATCAGGATGCGAGATCACAATTTTATCCAAATGATTCAAACCTATATGCTGAAAATAGGGCAAAATCACTAATTTCCCCATATCCGAACCTTGATAATTTTGTCCACCCGTATCGTACATCAACGCATGCCCATGGGTTTGAATCAAAACCGCCAACCCCTGTCCCACATCTAAAATCTGAGCTTGAAATTCTTGATCCGGAATATGGGGATGAGTGGGATAAAGTGCTACCATCAACATCGTAGTAGCTGTTGGCAACAAAGCCCGTATCGGTAGGAATAAATACATGATGAGACTTAAAATACCTGCAATCGCCAGCACCAAATTGGGATAGGACATTTGGAGATTCATCCACGCCAATCCATCCACCCAATGTAAAAACAGCAATAAACATTGAATACTAAGATGCAAAATTTTTGGCAACCACATTACATATTGCCCGATTCCCATGCAAATAAAAGCCAAAGGGACAATCACAAAACTGACCCAAGGAATCGCCAGTATATTGGCAAACAAACCACTCACTGAACCGTAAGAAAACCAATATACCGTAAATGGCAACAAACCCAGCATACACGACATTTGGATCCCAATTGCCTTGCTCATTCTTTGGCTGCGAATTCGGCGATTCATCGCCAATAAAATAGCCACTGCCATAAAAGACAAATAAAATCCCGGCAACAGTACGGCATGCGGCTCAGTCACTAGCACCACCAATAACGCATACCGCCAAGCCTGCCAAGCTCCGAATTGGCGTTGACCTAAATAACGTAAAAACACCAATCCCGCAGAGATGGTTGCGCGCTCAGCCGGTGCCCCAAACCCAGCCACTACTGCATAGCCTATGCTAAACAGGATCGCAACAATACTGGCTATTTTTTGGGAAGGATAACGCAGGCATAACCATTGGCAACGCGACCATAGCCCACCAAGTAATTTAAAAATCATCCCAGCCACTAAGCCAATATGGGCACCAGAAATCACCATCAAATGCGTCGTACCGGTACAACGAAACAAGGTCCAAGATGCTTGGCTAATATGCGTCGTCACTCCGATAGTCAGTGCTTGAACAATGCCCAGACTGGTTTCGTCCGCGAATAAATGGGCCAAATGGGTCGCTAATTTTTCTCGAATCACCACCATATTCCAAGGAGATGGTATTGGCGTGATGACCTGCATACTGTCTTGTATAACATAGCCCACCCAATGAATATGTCTGGCTGCCAAATAGGTTTTATAATCAAACCCACCTGGATTATTCAAATTATGAGCTTCATGTAATTTGGCGCGTAGCGCCCAGTATTGTCCAGCATGGAGAATCGGGCAATTGCGATAGCAGCCCAATTGGATCCGAGCATGCACAGGATGATTATTCAAAGTCAGCAAATCGAATTCAAATTGAGTTTTATCAGCATTTTGTTTGGGAATCGTCGCAACCATACCGGTCAAAGCGGCTTGCCGAATCACCGCTTGCTGCGGCATCCCTTGGTCACGCAGCCACCATTGGTGACCCATGCCCAGTGCATAGCCTAAACCGGCAGCGCAAAATAATTGTCGACTAGGGCGGAACCCAATAAAGAGCCCCAAGCATACTAAAGCAAGCCAAGAACGTGTGTAAAAATACAGCACTCCGCCAAAAAAACCAAGAATTTCCATATAAGCGTCAGGTTGGATGTCCGCTGCGCTAATTTACAATAAATTTGGTTTGAAAAATAGAGGGGCTGAACCACGGGAAACCGCATCTTATAACCAAATTTAAATCCGGCTTCCAAGCCATGACCGTCAGAGACGAATGCGTTTTAGCCCAGGCTCGCCTTCTGCCTCATCTCTATCTTCACGGTGTGCCAAAGTACGTATATGTGCTGCAATTTCAGTTTGTCCGTAATGTAATAAAGGTTGATTTTCTTCAGATATGTTTGTCCCAACGATATCTATCTGATCATCGGTAACATTGAAACGTAAAAAAACTTTCGTAAAATACGCCCCGCTATCCAAATTAATATGATTCGTATCAGATCGAACTGGCAGAGCAGGCGTAGACGACGATGAGTCTGGTTCATCAATGATATTATGACCAACGATCACCAAACGCGACGTATGATCACGCTCACCGGGTTTGCCAAACTCACGAACACGAGCGCCGGTGATATGCTTGATTTCTTCATGACTAAATCCTTTATCTTCTGCAATTCTACGGTCAATTTCGTCATCACTAAAAGGTAAATCTGCATGTGCAACCAAAACAGATTTTTCTCCATCAACTTTTATCACGTAAGGAAGTGATGCAATATATTCCCGATAAGTATTAATTTCTGGGAGCACCGGTGAGCTTAAGAATGATTCCATAAGGAGAATGAGGCGAGCCTTATCCTCTGGACTATGCGAAGGTTGCAAACCATAAGCTTGAAATGCAAGAAAACGTGAATTTTTTTCTGGAGAATTATCAGGACGATTAAATATCCATGCACCACCATTCCTAAAAAATTCGCCAGTACCATCCCGACTTTTATGCGAAATCCAGCATTACAGTTTTCTGGAATTTTGAGTAGATCAATAGCCTTTAAGATATTTAAAAAATCCAGCTCATGATTACCCTTAATAGCATAGATTTTAGGCATCGTGCCAGCAGGTGCATTAGCGTGTCTTAAGATGGTATCCATGATTTGCTTGCTGGCAGGAACAAAGCCAGCTTCCGCATCCATAACCCCACCACGATCAATAAGATCGCCTGCAACGATAAGAGTATCATGTGGCTTGAGCTCAGAAAGGACTTCATTGAACGCTTCGATTTCACCATGTACATCGCCTATAACATACGTTTTCCCTGTGGATTCAGAATTAGGTACAACCAAAATATGATTTGAACATGGCATGTGTCACCGGTAAAAATGATTGGTGCTCTAATTATAGTAGAAATACAGAGTTGCATAATTTTTTGAAAATGTCGTTGCGAGCAGTAGCGAAGCAATCCAGGGAATTATGGGCAAAACTAATGCCGCTGGATTGCTTCACTGCGTTCGCAAAGACGGGAAAAGTTGAATACGTCGTTGCGAGCAATAGCGAAGCAATCCAGTGACTTATGGGCAAAACTAATGCCGCTGGATTGCTTCACTGCGTTCGCAACGACGGGAAAAGTTGAATACGTCGTTGCGAGCAATAGCGAAGCAATCCAGGGACTTATGGCGCAAAACTAATG
This sequence comes from uncultured Legionella sp., assembly GCA_903877115.1. Taxonomy (GTDB): domain Bacteria; phylum Pseudomonadota; class Gammaproteobacteria; order Legionellales; family Legionellaceae. The sequence goes on along the minus strand of CAIRCS010000065.1, from coordinate 17,136 downwards.
CCGCTGGATTGCTTCACTGCGTTCGCAAAGACGGGAAAAGTTGAATACGTCGTTGCGAGCAGTAGCGAAGCAATCCAGTGACTTTTAATGCTCTCGAGTAGCCAAAAACTCTATCTTTGGATAACGCTCTTGAGCTAAAGACAAATTCACGCGAGTAGGCGCTAAATAAATGAGCGAATCACTGCCATCTAGAGCCAAATAGTCAAACGTCTTATCCCGAAACTCGCTCAACGTTTTATCATCCGGCGCATAAACCCAACGTGCGCAAGTCACATTCACTGATTCATAAATGCAATCCACTTTATATTCATGCAGCAACCGATGGGCCACCACGTCGAATTGTAGTACCCCCACAGCGCCTAAAATCAATTGATTCGACGACAACGGACGGAAAACTTGGGTTGCGCCCTCTTCTGATAATTCAATCAAACCTTTCAACAACGCTTTACTTTTCATCGGATCTTTCAAGCGCACCAAACGAAATAACTCCGGTGCAAAATTAGGAATACCTGTAAATTTCAGCTGCTCACCCTGGGTAAATGTATCACCAATGCGAATGGTGCCATGATTATGCAAACCAATGATATCGCCACTCAAAGCAATCTCCGCTTGATTGCGATCACCAGCCATAAAAGTCAGCGCATTCGCAATTTGCACATCTTTTTCTAAACGCAAATGGCGTAATTTCATCCCACGCTCAAAGGTACCCGAACAAATCCGCAAAAACGCAATCCGATCTCGATGCTTAGGGTCCATATTGGCCTGAATTTTAAAGACAAACCCAGTAAATGCCGGCTCTTCCGGTGCTACCAATCGTTCCGCTGCTGCACGCGTTCGAGGGCCAGGCGCATAACGGACAAAATCATCCAATAATGAACGGATCCCAAAATTATTAACCGCTGAACCAAAATAAACCGGCGTCAGATTACCAGCCAAATACTCATTCAGATCAAATGTGTGCGAGGCGCCCATGACCAATTCAAGCTCTTCGCGAAGTTCTTGGGCCATATCCCCTAAATGCTGATCCAGCTCAGGATTATGCAAACCAACAATCGCCAAACCTTCTTGCGTTTGCGCATTTTTTCCAGGTTCAAACAGATGAATGGTGTCCGTCAACAAATGATAAATGCCTTTGAAGCGACGCCCCATTCCAACCGGCCAGGTAATGGGTGAACAACGAATACCCAATACCGTTTCCACCTCATCTAACAGGTCGATCGGCTCACGCCCTTCACGATCCAATTTATTAATAAACGTCATGATCGGCGTTTGACGCAGACGACAGACATTCATTAATTTAATCGTCCGATCTTCCACCCCTTTCGCCACGTCAATCACCATTAAGGCAGAATCAACGGCGGTGAGTGTTCGGTAAGTATCTTCAGAAAAATCTTCATGTCCAGGCGTATCAAGTAAATTCATCACATGATCTTGATAAATAAACTGCATAACCGACGTGGTAATAGAAATCCCCCGTTCTTTTTCCATTTCCATCCAATCGGACGTAGCATGGCGACTGGCTTTACGGCCTTTAACTGAACCGGCCAATTGAATAGCGCCGCTGAACAAAAGTAGTTTTTCAGTAACGGTGGTTTTCCCGGCATCGGGATGAGAAATGATCGCAAACGTACGGCGTTTGCGATAATCATGATAGCAATCGGTCATTTTTTACTCTAAATCAAAAACTGAATTATAATGGATTCCAGACCAAGTTTCTACGTCCGAAGGCCCTCACCACACGTCATCCTGAGCGTTTAGCGAAGGATCTCCAGAAAACGAAGACCGATTTTATGATGGGAGATCCTTCGTTTCGCTCAGGATAACGTGCATCTGCCCTGTTTACCCTGCCTCAAAATAACGACTGACCTGCATAGGCGTTACTTCAGCCAAAGTCATGGGTTGCCAGCAAGGCCGTTTGTCTTTGTCCACGATCACGGCACGGACCCCTTCATAAAAGTCCTGATCTTGCAGAAAATGTCGGACCAATCTCCCATCCATGTCCAAACAAGCCGCCATCGTTTTGGGTTTTGCGAAGCGCAATTGCTGTAGGGTTACCTTGAGACTCAATGGTGATTTACTCAACAAACGTTCACGTAAATCTTGGTACCAAGCTTCTTTTCTTTGGGCCAATCTGTCCATAATCCGTTCCATGCTATCCGGAACGAAGCAAGCATCAATGCCCTCTTTCTTTTTCAATAAAGTCGACGTAAGTAATTTTTCAGAAAATTGTTCGATACACTGGGTCGCCGTATAATAAGCATCTTTGCTCAAATCCGCCTGAAACAAAGCCTCCATTAATGTAGGAAAGTGTTCTGCTGGAACCATGGCTGAAATCAAATTCAAAGCGAGTGCATCTTTCACCGAAATTTGGTCGCCACTTAATCCTAAATAATATCCAAATTGCCCCAAACATTGGGCTAAAATATGACTTGCACCAATATCAGGGAAAAAACCAATCCCTGTTTCAGGCATCGCAAAGATAAAATGCTCGCTCCCTACACAATGCGAACCATGCAAGGCAATCCCAACACCGCCCCCCATTGTAATCCCGTCCATCAACGCAATATAAGGCTTGGGAAAATCATGGATCAATTGATTTAAACGATACTCGCGCTCAAAAAAATTGAGCTGTTGTGAAAAATCTCTGCGTAAATCATAAATTTGTCGAATGTCGCCGCCAGCACAAAAAGCTTTGCTGGGTTCTGCATGAATCACCACAGCATGTACATTCGCTGCGTGTTGCCATTCCAATAAATGCGTCGTCATCGTATCAATCATCGGCAACGTCAATGCATGCAAAGCTTTGGGACGTTGTAATAACATCACCCCCACATTGTCTTGCACAAAACACTTCACGCTCATGCACTATTCTCCTTTAAATATAGGCTTACGTCGCGCAAAAAATGCTGCCGTACCTTCTTGTTTGTCTGAACTCGCACAAGTTTTTGCAAAATGTAATGCTTCCAAATGCAAAGCATCGGTTAGCGGCAAATCATAACCATAATCAATTACTTCCATCACAGTTTCCACAGCCAAAGGACCCATCGCTAAAATCTGTTGCAATAATGCCATGGCTTTCTCTTCTAATTCTTCCAGTGGCACCACATCACAGACTAATCCCCAGCTCAATGCTGTATTCGCATCAATACTCCGACCCGTCAAACACAGATCCAATGCACGTCCCTTCCCCACCAAGCGCGCCAAACGCTGGGTACCGCCGTAACCAGGAATCACGCCCAGCTTGACTTCTGGTTGTCCAAATTGCGCCGTAGTCGCGGCAATCCGTAACGTCGCAGCCATAGCCAGTTCACAGCCCCCGCCCAACGCAAAACCATTGATCGCAGCCAAGGAAGGTTTGCCCAAGGTTTCCAATAAACGAAACACCGCTTGGCCTTCTTTAGCAAAGTCATAGCCTGTTTGCGCATCACACTCGGCCAAACGCTGAATATCAGCACCAGCACAAAATGCTTTGCCTTGACCAGAGATCAAAACACCTTTCACCTTCGGATCGGTTTTGGCTGCAGTCAATATTGTGGTCAAAGATTGCAATACTTCGTCATTCAATGCATTGAGTTTTTCAGGGCGACTCAGCGTTATCACTAACACATCCTCGCGTATTTGATGTTGTAAACCAGACATAGTTCATCCCTCTACTCTATAGAAAAATCCGAATCCAATACGGTTTTAGCGATGATTTCACGCATGATTTCATTGGTGCCTTCTAAAATTTGATGCACGCGCAGATCACGGAAAATTCGCTCGATTTGATAATCACATAAATAGCCATAACCACCATGTAATTGCATTGCTTTATCACTAATTTGAAACGCGATATCAGTCGCCATCCGCTTCGCCATGGCACAATGCATCGGCGCTTGAGGATGTTGTTGATCTAAATATTGTGCCGCGCGGTAAACCATCATTCTAGCCGCCGAAAAATCGGTCAGCATATCCGCAAAATAGAACCGCAATGCTTGCATTTTACTGAGTGTTTGCTGAAATTGTTTGCGATCTTGCAAATAGGTCTGAGTCAAACGCAAGCATGCCAAAGCCCCTCCCAAAGAACAAGCGGCAATATTAATCCGCCCACCATTCAAAGCCGATAGCGCAATTTTGAACCCCATGCCTTCTTCACCAACTCGATTGGTAACCGGCACACGGCAATTAGAAAAGTAAACCATAGAGGTAGGTTGATTCCGCCAACCCATTTTGTGTTCTAAACTCCCAAAACTCAGGCCAGGCGTATTTTTCTCGACTAAAATACAACTAATCCCTCTACGCGAATCCTCACTGGTACGCACCATACATAAATAGACGTCACTCACTGATCCGCCGGAAATAAATGCCTTAGAACCATTCAAAACATAATGATCGCCATCTAAGACAGCAGTTGTTTTCAGCGCAGCCGCATCGGATCCGGAGTCAGGCTCAGTCAAACAATACGAAGCCAACACTTGCATACTAGTCAACCGAGGTCCCCAGTACTGACGCAATTCGGGCGATGCGTAGCGGTCAATCACGCCGGTCACCATATTATGGATCGACAAATAAGCGCTAGTAGTCACACAACCTGTAGCCAATTGTTCAAAAATAACAGCACCCGCCAAGCGACTCAATCCGGAGCCACCCATATCAGCCTGGGCAAACATGCCTGCCATCCCTAATGCGGCAGCTTCTTTTAAGATTTCAACTGGAAATTTTGCTTGCTGATCCCAAGCACTCGCATTGGGTTCTAAATGCGAACGGGCAAACTCGCCAGCCATATTGCGAAATGCGCACAATTCTTCATTCAATTCAAATTGCATTTTTGATCCTTTGCTGTTTACTTCCCTACCGACTATTCATATCATTGCACCTGAGTTGTGTAAAGAACTGATATAACAAAAATGACCTCTGCACTCGATATTTTAAAGACCTATTACGGATATGAACAATTTCGTGTTCCTCAAGAAGAGATTATTCATGATCTGGTTGCAGGCCAAGACCTATTAGTCCTGATGCCAACTGGCGGTGGGAAATCTTTATGTTATCAAATTCCTTCTTTGATGCTTCCTGGCGTTGGTATAGTCGTCTCACCCTTGATTGCCTTGATGGAAGATCAAGTCGCCGCACTCACCGCACTGGGCATTCGTGCCGCTTACTATAATTCCTCCCTGACTTCTGCTGCGGCCAGAGACGTACTCGCCCGCTTACATGCCAATGAATTAGATCTGCTGTATATCGCTCCAGAACGTTTATTAAGCGATGCATTTATGGAGCGTTTGCATGAATGTAGGATTGCCTTATTTGCCATTGATGAAGCCCATTGCATTTCACAATGGGGCCATGATTTTCGTCCTGAGTATGCTGCGCTTGGAAAATTGAAAACAGAGTTTCCACAGCAACCCATCATTGCCTTAACTGCCACCGCCGATCTCCAAACTCAAAAAGACATCGTCGTCAAATTACAGTACCAACCCAAATTCTATATCGCTTCGTTTAATCGACCCAACATCTATTACCAAGTTTTGCCCAAACAAAATCCTATCAAGCAAATTCAACATTTTCTCCAAACGCAAATGCAACAATCTGGGATTATTTACTGCTCAACCCGCGCCAGCGTCGAAAAATTGGTGGCCAAATTACAAGCTTTGAATTATCGAGCGCGTGCTTACCATGCTGGATTAGGTCATTCCGAGCGACGAGAAGTTCAAAGCCTGTTTCGCTATGATCAGATTGATATCGTAGTCGCAACCATCGCATTTGGCATGGGTATTGATAAACCCAATGTCCGTTTTGTCATCCATTATGATCTCCCCAAAACCATTGAAGGCTATTATCAAGAAACCGGGCGCGCGGGCCGAGATGGTTGTGATGCACGGGCATTGATGCTCTTCGACCCGGCTGACAGTGGTCGTTTACGTGGCTGGATTCATGCTTTATCCGATGAAAACCAACAACGCATGGAACATCAAAAACTAAATCATATGGTGGCATTTGCCACCGCAACGCACTGCCGCCGTCAAATTTTACTCCGCTATTTTAATGAAGACATGACGGAACCCTGTGGGTTTTGTGATGTCTGCGACCACCCTCCCGTCACAGTAGATGCCACCGTCGCCGCTCAAAAGTTTTTATCATGTGTCTACCGTCTCAAGCAAAACTACGGTTTAAATCATGTAATTGATGTGTTACGCGGACAAAATTCAGAAAAAATTCGCCAAGCAGGACATCAGCATGTTTCCACATATGGCATTGGCAAAGACTTATCCGATGCCGACTGGAAACATCTTGCATGGCAATTGATTCATCGTGACTATTGCTTTCAAGATCCAGATTATTTTAATGTCGTACGTCTCAGTCCTAAAGCCAAAGAACTGTTATTAAATAACGAATCCATCTGTTTAACGGAATTACCACCGCAACAAACCCCAACTGCCGTTAAAATTACAAAAACTCGCGCAGCGATCGATACAGCCGATCCGCTCTTCGAGCATTTACGTAGTCTGCGCCGACGTTTAGCCGACGAAGAAGGCAAACCTTCTTTTCTTATCTTCAGTGATGCCACACTCCATGATATGATTCGGGTTCACCCCAGAACCCTAGAGCAAATGCTAACAGTATCCGGCATCGGTCACCATAAATTGGCTCAATATGGTCAATATTTTTTGGATGTCTTAGGGTCGGTTGACAATTCGCTGGAGGCAACAATATGAGCTTAAATCAGATCATTCTCAATACACCAGACACATGGCTAAAACGCAGCTTGCAGGATTTGCAACTTGAACCTCAGATTGCTGTACACAACAATACGGTTTCCATTACCGTCTCAGCACCTTATCCCATCCGGTTTCTAGAGCAATCTCTGACCCCTGCTCTACAAGCTCAATTACCGCAATATGCAATTCATCTCCAAACCCAATACCTCATTCGCGCCCATCAGACCCAATTACCGGGACAAAGTTTACGTAACGTCAAAAATATCATCGCTATTGGATCCGGCAAAGGGGGGGTTGGAAAATCAACCGTTGCTGTGAATTTAGCAGCCGCTTTGGCCAAACTAGGTGCGCGTGTTGGACTGCTGGATGCAGATATTTATGGCCCGAGCGTCCCGATGATGTTGGGAAACACGCCCCCTATCCAAGTACAAGATGATCGCTACGTGCCAGTGCGTGTCCACGGGATTGAAGCCATGTCGATCGGATATATCACCGACAACAATACCCCCCTCATTTGGCGCGGGCCTATGCTGGCCAAATCTTTGATCCAAATGCTAGATTTCACTGCTTGGAATAATTTAGATTATTTATGCATTGATTTACCACCTGGCACCGGTGATATTCAATTGAGCTTGGTGCAAAAAATCCCATTAGCCGGCGCCATCATTGTCACGACTCCTCAACAAATCGCCACGCTGGATGCACAAAAAGCCATTCAAATGTTTAACAAAACGAATATCCCAACGCTGGGCATCATCGAAAACATGTCACTCCACCGCTGCAGTCAATGTGGTCATCACGACCCTATTTTCGGTCAAGGCGGCGCGGTACAATTGGCCCATGAATACCAATGCGCTTTATTAGGCCAGTTACCACTGGATAGCCGTATCCGCCAAGAAGGAGATTCTGGCCTCCCTTCTGCTTTGTCTGCAAATACTGATTTAACCAGCTTGTTTTTGAACATCGCTTTGCATACAGCCAGGACGCTAAGTGAAAGACCCTTGAGCTATACTGATAAAATACCTCCTATTGTGGCTAAATAAATGTTCCAAACTGGCCGGATTGTCAAAAAACCCCATTACACTATTCTGAAACAAGTAGTGTCACCGCAAAACTGTGAACTATTAGCCGACTATGCTAGATTCAAAGCCCAACTCAAACCCAATACCACCAAAAAAATCGACCCCTTAGATAATGTGCATCGCGAATATGGTGATCCGTTATTAGAATTGCTTCTGGAAAAAATAACCCCGATGATTGCGCACACCTTAGGCTGCGCAGTCTGGCCTACTTTATCCTTTTATTATGTGTATCAACACGGCACTGAGTTGAAACCCCACTCCGACCGCAGCTCTTGTCAATGGGTAGCCAGTTTATGTATTGGCGCTGATCCAGAATTTAAAAAAACGCAAAAAGCATGGCCTTTGATTTTAAAAATCAAAGATAAAAAAACAGCAATAAAATTACACGACGGGGATATCCTCTTATTTAAAGGCCATGAAACCGAGCATTGGCGAGAACGCTTCACTGGCCAATGGTTTGTATCCGCCATTTTTGCGTTTGTAGAACAAGACGGACCCTACGCCTTCCAAAAATATGATCAACGCGCCAGCTTAGGTAAACCGCACGTCGGTATGTTTCATTGGGCATGGGGATGTTTGAAACAAACTGGTGTGGTGTTGCGGCAACAACGGTAATACTTTTTTGTTCTCATAATGTTTTTGCATGGTCTGCTAACGGGCATAAGACTGTTGCTCTGATTGCATGGGATCTATTAACTCAAGACACTTCGGCACCAGCGAAAACTGCGGTAAGTAAAATCCAAACTATTCTCAACTCTCTTGGATCAGGGACTACTTTGGAAGATATTGCACCTTGCGCCGATCAGCTTCGTGGCGAATCAGACGATCCGCCAACGGGTGTTTGTACAAAGTTGCAAACCAGGTAAGAGCAAATCTACAAACACTGCAAACTACAACCGATCTATCATCTCAAGAGCAGGCCTTAATGTTTCTAGTGCATTTTGTGGGGGATCAGCATCAACCACTCCATAATGCAGAAGAAATAATCAATGGTAAATCCGACGATGGCGGCAATGATGAACCAGTCACATTAACCCTCAATGATAAAACGACCAAATTGGACTTACACTCCGTATGGGATTATCAGATAGAACCTTCTGACAGCGATAACAATCCAGAAACAGAAAGCCAGACACTAGAAGCAAGCCTGCCTGATGCTACAACACAAGCACAATGGATATCAGGTGATTATATCACGACCGCCACACTTGAAAGCTTCCAGTTTGCACAATCTAACATATATCCCGATTACAATAATACGGGCCCTGATCAAGGTTGCCAAGGCAGCAGCTTAAATGCTACGTATCAAACTACTATGGTACCCACCATTAATGGGCGACTGCAACGTGCAGGTGTGCGTTTAAAAGCCCTGCTCATATCAGCGTTCAATCCTACGACAACGACTACCACACAGTCGACAACCACTACCACTACGCAACCCACCACCACTACACAGCCAACAACAAATTAGGGAAACCCACCTCTTATGTCTGTGTGCCGCGGAATTTCATCCGCGACACACAGAGCCAAGTGAAGGTTAGCAAGACTGTCTTAGCAAAGCATCCTAATTTTATTACTATTTTACATAGCCCATGCACCAGGCGCTCTTAAAAAATTACCATTCATAAATATTTACAAACTTATTTCCAGAAATTGCAATCATTTTTGCCCTAACAAAACCTTGCAATACCAACCTGCGCACGCTACCATCAAGTTTTGGTATTTATTATGATTCTTAGCAATGTCTGACCAATATAATGCGGACGCCATTGAAGTTCTGAGTGGCCTTGAGCCTGTGCAACGCAGGCCAGGGATGTATACAGATACATCACGCCCCAATCATTTGGCACAAGAAGTCATCGACAACTCGGTAGACGAAGTGCTGGCTGGTTTTGCCTCTGACATTGTTGTTACGCTTTTTGAAGACGACTCGGTTGAAGTCACTGATAATGGGCGCGGTATGCCAGTGGACGTGCATGCTCAATTGGGCCTCACTGGTGTAGAAGTGATTATGACGCGCTTACATGCAGGCGGAAAATTTTCTAACAAATCCTATCAATTTTCCGGCGGATTACATGGCGTAGGAGTTTCAGTGGTGAATGCCCTGTCTAGCCGTGTAGAAGTGACGATCAAACGCGATGGCATTGTGTACCAAATGGATTTTGCCGAGGGTGCAAAATGTGGCGAATTGCGTGAAATTGGTACCACCAAAAAACGCGATACGGGTACCACCATTCATTTTTGGCCCAATGGCCAGTATTTTGATACAACGCGGATCTCCGCCAAACTACTCACCCATATATTAAGAGCCAAAGCAGTCCTTTGTTCCGGTTTATCGATGACCTTTATCAATCGACAAAACAAAGAAACGACCCGCTGGTGCTATCAGAATGGGTTATTAGATTATTTGCGTCTCTCTTTGCCTTCAGACTGCATCCCTGAAGAGCCCTTTACTGGCGAATTTACCAGTCCCGATGCCAATGTTGCTTGGGCTTTGGCTTGGGTCACGTCTACCTCGACACCCGTCAGCGAAAGTTATGTCAATTTAATTCCTACAACGCAAGGCGGCACGCATGTGAATGGCTTGCGCGCAGGCTTGTTTGATGCGTTATCCGAATTTTGCGAATTACGCAATCTCTGCCCACGGGGCATCAAATTAAGTGCCGACGATCTTTGGGAACCCTGCCAATATGTGTTATCGGTTAAAATGAATGAACCGCAATTCGCGGGACAAACCAAAGAACGCCTCACGTCGCGTCAAATGTCCAATTGGGTCAGCACCGTGGTCAAAGATGCTTTCTCATTATGGTTAAACCAATTTCGGAATCAAGGCGAAATGATTGCGAATCTCGCAATTGAGCGCGCGCAAAAACGCTTGCGTCAAGCCAAGCAAGTGGCCCGTAAACGCATTCATCAGGGACCTGCTCTGCCTGGCAAATTAGCGGATTGTATGCAACAAGATCTGAGTCAAGCCGAATTGTTTTTAGTGGAAGGCGATTCTGCCGGCGGATCCGCAAAACAAGCTCGGAGCAAAGATTTTCAAGCCATTTTACCGTTGCGCGGTAAAATTTTAAATTCGTGGGAAGTTGATTCAACCCAAATCCTAGCGTCACAAGAAATCCATGACATTGCAGTCGCCATCGGTGTTGATCCGGCTTCAGATGATCTAAGCGGTCTTCGTTATGGAAAAGTTTGCATTTTAGCCGATGCTGATTCAGACGGTGCTCATATTGCCACCTTAATTTGCGCACTCTTTTTGAAACATTTTAAACCATTGGTCCAAGCAGGCCACGTATATGTCGCCATGCCCCCGTTATTCCGCATTGACGCGGGAAAAGAAATTCATTATGCATTAGACGATGCTGAAAAAGATCATATTCTGAAAATTCTCGCAGAAAAAAGCAAAGGGAAAGGCAAAGTCAATGTCCAACGCTTTAAAGGCTTGGGTGAGATGAATCCGATGCAATTGCGCGAAACCACGATGGATCCCGATACACGCCGTTTGGTGCAATTAACGCTAGAAAGCGATGACGCAAAAACATTAGAAATCATGGATATGATGCTGGCTAAAAAACGGGCTTCCGATCGAAAGTACTGGCTAGAAACCAAAGGTCATTTGCGCGATTTTTGACCTGCAATGATGTCTCGTCTTGTTAATAAGCGCACTTAAGCTGTCGTCCCCGCGTAGGCGGGGATCCATCCTGAAGCCACTCGGTAATAATGTAATTTGTACATCCTAACGTGATGTCGCAATGGTGAAAGCAATGCACATTCGATACAATGGATGGCATTTCCCATCGAAGGACGGATTATGTTTAATGGAAAAACAATATTTTGTGTATCTACTCGCAAGTAAATCATTTCGCTTCGAAAAACTAGGCAACGTCCCTAAAGTTTTTTAAGTATTCTCAACCTTAATTTGAGCACGTATTTTTCAGATTACTTCGATCTGCCCCCTCTCCCGCGCTAGGAATTTGAGTAGTATGATAATGTCTTTTCGCGGGACGAGGGTTGGGGAGAGGGAAATGGAAAAATCTACGCTAAGACAACATGCTCGCGATTTACGAAAAAACAGCACTGATGCTGAACGGCATCTTTGGTATCATCTTCGAGCAAATAGACTCGGATTTAAATTTAAGAGACAGGTACCAATAGGCGCTTACATTGTTGATTTTGTCTGTCTTGAAAAACGACTCATTATCGAGCTTGATGGTGGTCAACACATGGACAATCAAATTTACGATACAAAGCGCACTGAGTGGCTAATGGCACATAAGTTTAAAGTGTTGCGTTTTTGGAATCATGATGTTTTCCAGCAAACGTCATCGGTCATCGAAGTCATCATGACTGCTCTACTTTAACGCCAAGAGTATACTCACAAACATTACTCCAGTGAGGTACATTCTGGCAGTTTTATCATACCTTGTAGCAATCCTTCTATAGCGCATAATTTTCTGAAAAAATCGCTCAACAATGTTTCTTTCTTTATATACATGGCGATCATGCACTGTTGGATTCAAACGGTTCTTTTTGCACTTTGATAATCCTAGAAAAAGCAGTTGAAGCCGTAGCGAGAAGGTCTAGTGTGCTGAATTTTAAAGATTATAAACACTTTTCCAATTACCATAGTCTCCTGGCAAATCTCGCCATGCAGCACCGGTGCGAAGCATCCAACAGATTGCCTCCATAAATAACCTATCATCTTTGCCGTGACGACCTTTAGGTTTTGGAAGAATTTTTTTTAAACGAGACCACATCTCATCGTCAATGACCATCCGCGACACGCCCTCTCCCCAACCCTCGTCCCGCGAAAAGACATTATCATACTACTCAAATTCCTAGCGCGGGAGAGGGGGCAGATCGAAGTAATCTGAAAAATACGTGTTCAAATTAAGGTTGAGAATACTTAAAAGACTTTAGGGACGTTGCCTAATTGATGACACGCCCTAGATGTAAAAGAGGCAATATTACGAGAAAAACAAATAAAGAAATGGAACAGACAGTGGAAAATCAATCTTATTGAACAACATAACCCTCAGTGGCTCGATTTTAGCATCGGTTTATGTTGATAGATGGATCCCCGCCTACGCGGGGACGACAGCTTAAGGGAGCGTATTAACAAGACGAGACACTAGATAAAAGCCATAACATAAAATCCATATTATGTTGATTGCCGCAAACCGTTCAACTCGACTCCCCACCCTCGAATCACCTCAGCGCAGACCGCGGGGATTCAGGGGTGGCGTCATAAAGTCGCGTTCAAATATCAGTTAATAAACCATGCCACAGCCTTCCCCCATTAACCCCGCTTCGAGAGAGAATAATCAGGATTAGATTCTGGATTCTGATCTGGTTTCTGACTTCCTGCTCGGAATGCACCGTAACCTGCTACCAATAATACTAAACTCGGCACCGTCATGAACATACCCGCAACTGCTGTTGTGCTTACATTTAAACTTGCACCAACTTGGCTGATCGTCATAAGGCTGGTTGCAGCACTTGCACCCAATAAACTACCAACGCCCACAACAATATTATTCATTAGCGAGATCAATGCGGCGGCACTTATGATATTCACAACCGCCAAGGCGATGTAAATCAGACCAATCAATGCGGCCAAGATCATTGCCATACCAGCCATGCGCAATGCAAATGAACAGCAACTTGCGGGAGCAGGCGGCCGATTTCCAGTCATCTCCTCTTCAGAATCATAATAAGACCCTTCGCCAACCGGTCTATTAGAGAAACGAGCATTGTGTGCCTCTAAAGCTTTCTTAGAAAAAGCAACATGGCCGCCACCACTATCACCACTATATACACTGCCACTAACAGACGACTGTCTCTTTATGGGCGCACTCTCTAGGCTACATGACTTGTCACGTAACTCCTGAATAGATTTGGGGTTCGCCATATTCAAAGATATTGTTAAATAATCTAATTTTTTTTCAAATGCATACGCTTTGGCAGCATTATCAACAGTAGTTTTTATCCCCAGATCAGCATGCGTACCGATTAATGTAATTTTAGCTGTGCTGGGAAAGTCCAAATCTTGGATATAGCGCTTTAGTTTCTCAAATCCATCTTCCTTATTCACATCAAATACGATATAAATTTCACGGGCATATTGAATCTCTTTATTCACCAACTGCACAGTAGTAACATCGCCTTCCATAAGAGTATCGGCTGCCATATCTCGATAAATAATAGTCCGTTGTTGCTCTGAGAGAACGAGTTTAAGAAGCTTAATAGCAATGGTGCTGCGATATGTAGAATTGAATGGTTGGCCTCGTAATCGATTAACAAGTTGAGTCTTTCCAGTATTTGCAGGTCCAAGGATCACGATTTCATGGTTTTGATGCATATCTACCTCATTATATCTTATGTTTAAGCTTCATAATGTTGCACACGGTAATCATTTTTTTTCTTATAATCAAGCATTTTACTAAAAATTATTATTACTATGTGATATATTATTGGGCTCAATATAAAAAAAATGGTAACTCAACACTAAAGCGTGTTTACAATTCAAGTGAATTATCAACAAACCCAGTCGAAAGGCAAAAATCTTCAAATTATAGGAAAAAAAATGCAAAAAAGAAGAGAGAGACATAATAATGATGAGACAAGGTCCCAATCCCAATATTCTATAGGCCGTAGCTCAGTAAATACTACGCATACAGCACAGTTAGGGAAAAGAGTAACTGATCTTATGGCCAAATACGGTACTGAGATAGACCCAGCAACTTTTGCTCAACAATCGTATGATGCGGGCGCAATGAACTTTAAGGACAAAGACTATGTCAATGCAACGAACAATCTTAATACAGCATTGATTATATATCGCGAATTGCAAGTGCATTCTGAAGATCAAGATGAAGATATGTACGAACCTACGATTGCTGAAATACTAAAAATACTAGGTAAGGTATACCTAGCACGCAGCGAGCTTGAAAAGGCACGCAAACATTTCAACGAAGCGCTGACTACAAAACAAGAGATTTACGGCATAACGGTTATAAATATTGATATTGCAGAACTGGAACGTTATTTAGGATTAACTTATCTCACAGAAACTAGCAGTACAACAGACCTGACAACTTCTCTCACTCATTTCGCAAATGCTTTAGGATATTTCAAAGTTTACTATGGTGATGACACAGATAATGTTGAGATTGCTGACACTTATTATCATTTGGGTTGCGTCTATCAACAACAACAGGAGTGCGACAAGGCAAGAGCGCAATTTACTGCCGCGTTAACGATGTATCAAGAGATTTTCCCAGATCCTTGTCCTTATCAAGTTAAAATTGCTGAAGCATTCTATAAAATTGGTTTAACATACTTGGCTGTCAGCAATTATAACAAAGCTATTTCTAGTTTTACCAACGCATTTGATATTTATACGGAGACTCTTCAAACCAACGCTACAAACGATCCAAATTATATTGATCTATCTTTTCATTTAGGAAAAGCATATTTTGAGATAGGTGATGTTGCTTCAGCAAAACAACATGTAGAAAACGCTTGGTTTATGTATCAAGCCCGTTATAGGACCAGCAACCCCGATCATCCTTCGATTAAAGCTGCTGAACTCGCCTTGACTGCAATTGAACAAAAAAGAGCAGAGCTAAGTTCTGAAGGACCTGGGCACAAGAGCACTGTAACTGATCAAAGATCTCAACGAATCCCGGCGGCGGATAACCCATTGACACGAGCACCTACACACAACGCATCTGCATCCGCTGTGGGGCTTTTTGCTCCGAAAATAGCAGCGACCACCGAGCGGATATTCACAAAGGCTGAGTTACAAACTTATTATTTGAGTCAAGCTAGTAGACTTTTTAATGCAAGTGCATCAATCTTCAAAACTGATACGACGAAAGAAGGCGTAATAGAGGAATTAAAGACAAGAGCTAGAAAAACCGGCAGTGGGGGTGCTTCTGGTAAGACCCTCACCCATTTTGGCTTGACCTGGTAAAATTTGTCTGACATACAACTGGTAATGGATTTCTAAATTGTCAAGGCGCAAAAAAACAGAAATTAATCCCGGCAGAAATGCCGGGCGTTAATGGGTGTTAATCAAAATACGCCATCTTCGGATGGCATCGATGAGTGAACTGCCTTCGGGAAACGTTCATTATTTAATCTTTTTTTAACTAGCACATTGCTAGACTTGAAGATTCTGTCAAAGGTTGCATCCCCATTTGTACACAGCCATACACTAGCAGCGGCAAGGCGATTGCATTGGCCACCGCACAGCCACTCATAAATAGGAACGGGCTAATCCCCGTGGTCAGTACAGCATTGACGGCATTAGCGGTAACTAAAAAATTGCCGCCATAGTATCCAGCCGTTGCACTACACCCTGCAAGCACAGCACCTGTTAACACTTTAGGGAAAAAACCTAATGAACCTCTATAAGTCGCTGGCGAAGCAACTTGTCTCCCGTCCAAACTATCGTCACATTTATTAGCCTCAGCAGCATTTTTTGTGGGTAAAAACACTGTTTTCCTGACAATCGCAAGCATGCCACACAATAATAAAAACGAGCCTGTCAAAGCTCCTACTGCGGCTATGACCAATGGTTGCCACAAGGCGAGACTAAGTTGAGGAATAGACAAAACAAACAGCGTAACGCCCGCCAACAACAATAACCCTAACGCAATATTTCCTAATGCTATCAGCCAACTGTAAATACTATTATTCTTCCACTTAAAAGAAGAAATAGTTAGCTCAATGCTTTGTCCTTGGTTTAATTTAGAATACTCTTCTACCGTGAGCTTATGCTCGGATTGCAATGACCTATCTTCAGAGCGAAAACAGAACTTCAAATACTGTGGCGGTATCGGAGAATTAAAATACAAGACACTTCTCGTTGCTGTGGTGCGATCGTAAGATACGGGATCTAATGTTCGTGTAACCTGAAACACTGAAACACTGGTTTTGTCTCGAGCTTGAATGGTCATATCTAATTGTGCAGGCGCACGAGACTGTTCCGTAGTCCTTTGAAATGCTGTATCAAAAGCCTGTTGATACTCGGTCGAGTGAGCGTCCTTGATATACAGTGCACGGCTGCCGCCACCACTTAAAGTAGCAAGCGCATCTAGAAAAGGACTGGTGCCCTCCAAAATACCAATAGGAATAATGTGCAGAAATTTTTTACCCTTAAATATCTGGAATAACTTCTGCGCAGAACAAGAATTGTCTTCTCCGTCTGTTAAAAAAATAATACTAGAATGACTATCGGATGGAATCATATTAGGCTTGTTGACTGACGAAAATGCTGCTTCGAAGCTAGTTCCAGACCTAGCCTCCATTTTATCAATGAGAGATTTTGCTGTAACGATTTCCTGTTT
>CAIRCS010000064.1 GCA_903877115.1 uncultured Legionella sp. | reverse complement strand
TTGTGTCGATTAAATTCTGATTTTTAAGATACCCTAAGACCAATGCTTCAGGTGCTGCCCCCAGAGTCATTAAGGTCACAATCTCTTTTTTATCAAGATAGATAGTGAGTGAGCGCTCCCCAGGAATCGAAATCGTTTGTTTACGACCTTTTTCATCCATCACCTCAACTTCATGGGTCACGGGTAAGGCATTGTTGGTTAAATGTGGATAGTAAATTTCAGGCATAAAAAAACCCATCCTCAAAGAGTTTAAGAACGGGCTGATTCAAAAGGAATTATTTTTTTACTGGTGCTGCAGGTGTGCTTGGAGCGGCAGCAACAGCGGGCGCAGCGACAGGCGCAACTACTAACTCCGCTGGAGGTTCAAATTTTCCAGGATCTTTACAAGGTGGCGTCTCAATAGCTTTTTCACCAGCTTGGGGTTTACTTGCATATTTTTTTGCTACTTTATCTTGTGCTAAACATAACTGATAGGCTGACACTTTATCATTGTGAGCATTCTTCGCTGCTGTTAATGCAGAGGCTGCTTTAGCTTCTGGACTAGGATCTGGCAACTTAGCAAAACTAATTGATGAAATCATCAGTAAGCTAGAGATAGCAATTACAAATTTGGCACTGGTATTTAATATTTTCATGAAGCACTCCGAAGAATTTTTTTAGCTAAATCCGCAGTAGCTGATTTTTCAGGTTCGCGTGACTCAGGGATTTTTCCTGACTCAATGTCCTCTAACCAAGTACTGTGATGTTGTCTTGCCCAAGACTCGTCAACGTAACCTGTTTTCATACCATCAATCGCACCGTCGGTACCAATTGTTCCGATATAAATATGACCCATCGCAAACACCATAATAAGGATGGCTGCAATACCGTGAATCACATTGGCTATCTGCATTGTTCCACGCCAATAATCAAGGCCTGGCACAATCATATCTAATACCCAACCTGAAGCAGAAACAATCAAACCAAGCGTAGTCATACCAATCCAAAACCACATTTTTTCGCCAAAGTTAAAGCGTCCAGCTGCAGCGTGGCCCCGAGCACCACCCATTGACTTAATCCAAGCCCAGTCAGACGGTCCAGGAATATTATCTTTAACAAACATTACAAAGAATACAATAACACTCACAGTAAAGAGTGGTCCAACTAAGTTGTGTATATTTTTGAATAAAAATGTGATTAAGCCAAACAAATAAGAACCAATAATTGGCAAAATCAGGTATTTTCCAAACAGAATAAATAGACCAGTAATTGCTAAGGCAATAAAGCTAAATGCCATTGTCCAATGAGCTAGTCTTTCAACTGCAGTAAAACGCTCAATTTTCTTTCCTGTTCTAGGATGCTCTAATTTAATAGGGCCTTTAAAAAAGTAAAAAATTGTAATTGCACTAACGACTAGGACTATCAACCAACCACCAAAAACAGTGATCACACCATTTCGGAATAAGCGCCACTGCTCTCCTGATTTTTGAATCAGTACCCCAGCTTCTTTATTGGGGATACTGACATAGTGCGCAGTATCAGAATTAACCGCACGCCAAACAGGAGCATTATTAGCAGGTTGCGTAATTGCCCGTTCACGTTGAGCTTGCGCATCTGACCGCGTATCCACATCCATAATATTGGCAGATTCTACGGCAGGTAAAGACGTAGCAGTACTCGTAGTAGCAGGTGCAGACTCAGCAGCAAGACTAGGCAACATCAGTGTAATGCCTAATACACAAGTCAATTGAATCAATATATTTTTAAAAATTTTCATACATTCCTTCTATTTACCAGCGATTACTCTGTTTTAGTGTATTCGTCTTGATTTTTAGCTCTTGCACGTAATTGCATTTCCCAACTCGTTTTATCGCCCGCGTTCCAACCCTTTTCTACGTAAGGATTTTTGGCACCGGTATATGCTGCTGCATCAGATTTGTTACTTCCCAAAAACTGTGGTTTTTCAGAGCAAGCAGATACCAATAAAGTTAGCAATGCCATTGAGATTAATCCGATTGATCTCATGATTTGGCTCCTTGAGTAGGCTTACCATAAGCAGATCCCCAACCAAACACATCACCGCCAGCCGCTTTACCATTGCTTTGACGATGCGTTACACGATTACGGAAAATATCAGAGATTACATCACCATCACCAGCAAGCAATGCTTTGGTAGAACACATTTCAGCACATGCAGGTAACTTACCTTCTGCTAAGCGATTACGGCCATATTTTTCAAACTCTTCGTCAGAGCCATTTTCTTCAGGACCGCCAGCACAGAAGGTACATTTATCCATCTTACCGCGCATTCCAAAGGTACCCTGACTTGGAAACTGAGGAGCGCCAAATGGGCAAGCATAAGAGCAGTAGCCACAACCGATACAGGTATCTTTATTATGAAGTACAACCCCTTCATCTGTTTTGTAAAAACAAGATACTGGGCAGACTGCCATACAAGGGGCATCTGAGCAATGCATACAAGCAACAGAGATGGACTTCTCAGCACCAATTTCGCCGTCATTAATCGTTACAACACGTCGACGATTCACACCCCAAGGGACTTCGTGTTCATTCTTACAGGCTGTTACACAGCCATTACATTCAATACAACGCTCTGTGTCACAAATAAATTTCATTCTTGCCATGATTTTTTCCTCTATTCTTTGTATTTTTTAGGCAAATTTTTCAATTTGGCAAACAGTTGTTTTAGATTCTTGCATCATCGTGACACTATCGTATCCGTATGTTGTAGCCGTATTAACTGCCTCACCCCTAACAATTGGATGCGCTCCTTCAGGATAAGCATCAATAATGTCCTTACCTTGCCACCATCCAGAAAAATGGAATGGAATAAAGGCATGTTCTTCATCCACACGATTCGTAACTAAAGCGCGCACTTTAATTTTTGCACCTGTTGGACTTTTCACCCAGACGTAATCATTTTGTTTAATCCCGCGGGTTGCAGCTGCTTTAGGATTGATTTCAACGAAATTTTCTTGTTGCAACTCTGCCAACCAAGGATTAGAGCGCGTTTCTTCACCACCACCCTCGTATTCAACTAAACGACCAGAAGTCAAAATAATTGGGAACTTCTCATAGACCTTATCAGCAATATTTTTATCTTGAATGGTCTTGTAAAGGGTTGGCAATCTCCAAAAGGCTTTTTTATCAGCATGTGTCGGATACTTCGCAGTCAAGTCGGGTCTTGTACCATACAAAGGCTCTCTGTGCTGAGGAATTGGATCAGGGAAGTTCCAAACAATTGCCCTAGCTTTGGCATTGCCAAATGGATGGCAACCGTGCTTCATTACAACCCGTTGAATACCACCGGACAAATCAGTCTTCCAGTTTTTACCTTCGGCGGCTTTTTGCTCCGCTTCAGTTAAATCACCCCACCAGCCCAATTTTTTCATTAGGATATGATCAAATTCTGGATAACCAGTCTTGATATCTGAACCGACAGAATGAGATCCATCTTCAGCCAATAAACTATTGCCTTCTCTTTCCACTCCAAAGTTCGCACGGAAATTGCCGCCACCTTCCATCACATGCTTACTTGTGTCATATAAATTAGGTGAGCCGGGATGCTTAATTTCGGCGGTACCATAGCATGGCCAAGGTAAACCGAAGTAATCGCCCGTCGTATCGTAACCAGTTACTGGATCTTTTCCGCCACGAGATTTGAGTGTCTTCGGATCAAATAAATGCATATTTCTCATATGCGCCTTTAATCTTTCTGGAGTTTGACCGGTATAACCAATTGTCCAGCATGAACGGTTAATCTCGCCCAAGATTGACTCAATTTCTGGTTCTTTCCAAGCTTGACCTGCATACTTTGTGTCAAGCATTTTGAAGTTCTTGGATAGTTCTTTACCAAAGCCCAAACGATCTGCAAACGCCTGCATTAGAGTGTGATCAGGCACTGATTCGAAAAGAGGATTAATAACTTTTTCACGCCACTGAATGGAGCGATTAGATGCTGTACAAGTTCCTGAAGTTTCAAACTGGGTTGCCGCAGGTAAAAGATAGACGGCTCTTTTCGCATTAACTGTACTGCCCTCTGACTTCATTGCTGCCATCGCGGCAGTAGCACTTGGATAAGGATCCACAACGACTAGCAGTTCGAGAGCGTCTAAGGCTTGCTTCATATCCAAACCACGCGTCTGCGAGTTCGGTGCATGACCCCAGAAAAATAGTCCCTTGACGTTCGTTGGTTGGTCGATGAGCTCATTTTTCTCAAGCACTGCATCAACCCAACGGGAAACGGTCGTGCCAGACTTCTCCATCATATTTGGAGAAAACTGCGCTTTAATCCAGTCGTATTCAACATCCCAAACTTTAGCATAATGCTTCCAAGCACCAGCCGCCAAGCCATAGTAACCAGGCAATGAGTCTGGATTTGGGCCTACATCAGTTGCACCTTGAACGTTATCATGACCACGGAAAATATTCGTACCGCCACCTGATTTGCCGATATTACCAAGGGCTAATTGCACTAGACATGACATCCGTACAATTGCATTACCAGTAGTATGTTGAGTTTGTCCCATACACCATACGATTGTAGATGGGCGATTTTCAGCCATTGTCTTCGCAACTAAATAAACTTGCTCTTCTGGAACTCCGCAAGCCTCTTCAACGACTTTAGGACTCCATTTATCGAGAGCTTCTTGTTTGATT
>CAIRCS010000063.1 GCA_903877115.1 uncultured Legionella sp. | reverse complement strand
CTACAACCACCACCACCACCACCACAACCACCATGCAACCCTACAACCTCCACACATCACCTCCACACATCACCTGGCCTCCACACATCATCCTTCACCCACACCACAACCCCCATCAATCAAAAATTTATGATATGATCAAGATCCAAAATTAACTCACATGAAATCACGAGCACGGCGATTATTCTTGCTTGTTGACTTGCGCTTGTTCAAGTCAGCTCCAAACTGAAGAACTGGCGCTCTGGTACCGCGGTGCAGCTCATTGGGAAGGATGCGGTGCATGACATGCAATAATTTGTAGTGAATATAAGCAGGCAAGTTTTGCGTGTGATGAGACTGGGGTTGAAAAAAAGGAGAGATAAAATTAAATAATAAAAATAATAACTGAATGAACTTACAAAATTATGAACAGAACATAAAAAAAAAGGAAAGGAAAAAAGAAAAGAAAAAAAAAGAGAAACCAAACTGCACGTACCCCCGCCGGAGCGCCATGGGTCGTGGCGCGCGGTGGTTGTCAGTTGATCATGTTCACCGAGGGAACGTGCGGCGTTGTCCAAACAGCACGGTGGCCTTACAACTGCAAAGCCGCAAAAGCAAATCCGTAAACACAATTCACGAACCTTACATACACCGTTGAGCTGCAAAATCAGAAAGGGGCTTGCGTTTTGCCGGTCGTTTGTAGTTGTTGAACTGGGGGTCGGTTGAATTGTAAGAAGGTTGCAATTGAGGAAGGCCAAATATACACAAGCAATAACCCGAAATAGAAGTGCCTGACTGTCACATACAGCCTTCTTGCCTCTGGTTATGATAGTGACCTCTGCTCGTTTCAGAAGAAGGAATGCGCTTGTTGCTTTTGAAACGTGATTCTGTGACTCATGTTGCATTGTTGACGTGGCAAAGGGTCTGAGGAATTGGGATAGATTTACACGAAGAAATGGTAAGCAGCAACCTGTAAACGGTCTCTTTAAAGTGTGCGTATAGGTGGTGAGGTGTGTTGCTTCCGTTTTTTAGCAATTGGGCGTGTGGGTTTGTATTGGGGTGCAACCAATCGCAACGGATTGCAACGAAAAGTAACGGCCGTTTTTATTTTCAGCTTTGAGTCTGGGCTCTGCGCGGCAGTACTGTGTTGCCAGCAAAACCCGGGATAAGAAACTACGAGCGGCTCTGCAGTCGGCGGGCTTGCATAACATTCATCTTGCGGTTGAGCGTACGAACGAGGTGCTCTTCGTGACGCCACACGGATACTTATTGCCCTATGCGGATTAAGAAATGGCTCCAACCCACCCGGTTGTGTTTCGGGCACTGTGGGGTCGCCGTCTCGGCCCACATAAGATGATTGACAAGAACACCCTCAAATTGCTGTACCGTTTCCGAGGAAAGAAGCCGGGAGGGGAAAACGTACTGAATCGTTCCATCGATGCACGGAGTGCACGAGCATAAGACATCTGTACATCTGTACCAAATATGATTGGTATTTATGAATGGGAACCGGCCGGGGAACAGACTTGTGTGACGTGACCATCAGTTACTCTTGCTTTGAGCCTTTGGGATGTATACCAAGAGAGATTGGAGCGACGGCAAAATATTCATGCCAGAGCACTGAGCAGCCAACTCCAGGCTTGTTCCCCCGATCGATCCAGACGCTATTGGCCTCGTTCTCGACAGCTATAACATATGCTGGATCCAACGTCGATGTGTAAAAGACCTTGAACAGGTTAATGAGAATATCTCTGGCAATTAACGCTCCATTCCTGGCGTTAAGCTGGGAAATGAAATATTATTGCGTCAATGAAAAGGAAAATAAACCTAGCTCCACTTAATTATCACAAATAAAAAGTAAGAAAAAAAATGTCTGTAATATGTGTCAGAGAACTTTCAACCATGTAATTTCCATATCATTTAACATGCACTTGACGCAGCCGTTGAATAACTCCAGGGACTCATGCATTTGTTATTCGGCCATGTCGGGGTTTTTTTATTTTATTCAGCTTTAATTCTATTTTTTATTCTTTTATTATGTATCTTATCTGTCTCAATTCGATTTTTTTCACTTCATTCCCATATTTTTTAATATATTTTTTTTAAAAAAAAATTCGTAATATTTTAATAATATTATTTAAATTTGCTTAAAAATTGGCATTTTCATTATTTTTCCCATTGATTGCTGAATCATATGATACTTTTCATAGAGCTATAGGGATTTCTATGGGAGGATCAATAGGAAGATTAGCAAGTGCTACTAGTCCATT
>CAIRCS010000062.1 GCA_903877115.1 uncultured Legionella sp. | reverse complement strand
CCCCCAATCGCCGTCCAGCGAATACAATCCGTATGCCAACATCGATATTGCCACGAGCGAGCAGACATGCACAATAATCATCGCAAAAATAGGGCAATACTCCTTTTTCTCGGACGAGGGGGCTGTCGTCGCGAGCATGTATATGCCGTAGAATTCAACGACTAAAACTGACATCGCGCAAATTACCGACAAAACATTGCCAGCATCCATCCAGCATGGTTTATTGGAGAAGCTCGAGGGCGGAACAGCGTCATAAGACCGCATTTAGAGTGGCAGTAGCACTACTCATTTTATACTCTATGATCTAGGTTAATCGCGCTCACACACCCCATGAAATACAAAAAAACAAACGTATTGACGTCTCTAGATAATGCCGTTTCATACCTCAATATTTTCATACCTCAACATATTTGAATTTTTCAGGAACCATCTCGTACATGACTTCTGCGAGTTTTTCGCGAATTATTGCGTAATCACCCCTCTCTATCCCCATTGAATTTCCTGCCAATTGATCGTAAATGCCACACAGCGTTGCAAATGCACAATTGTGCCCGTCTTTCTGCTGAGGAAATTCTTGATTGACAGTCAAAGACCAATCATCATCGGCAAATGTTCTTCCTGAGTGACGCGCTACTGCCTCCACCGTCTTCTTAGCAACATTAAAATATTTTCTGTAATAATCAGCATTTTTTCGCATTGAGTCATAGACTTCAATCCGCTTCTCATTTACCAAGACAACCATGAAAAAGAAGTGAGTTCTTGTCACGTTTACAGGCATACACCACTTCGGCGCCTCAAAAAAACGATCCACCAGACCATTGAACCAACTGCTAAAAACTCTGTTGTTAAAGCCATTTTGCAGCATATTAGCCATGTATAAAAGCCCAAAGATTAAAGTGAGTTTCCGCCCATGTGGGTGGCACACGATCAATTCACCATAACTACGGGATTGTCCTCCCGTTATCTTTGACGCAAAATATCCAAGCCCCCACATAATGAGATTATCGTTTGCCCATCCAGGTGGACACATACAAATAAGGTCATTTTTGTTGAGTTGGATATCGAAAGAATTTATCAATATATCTTGATCATTACAGCGGAGCCCCTCGATACATTCAAATATATTATCTCTGACAAGCACCCCATGCATCCATTCCAACCTTGAAACGCATTCGTCTGACTCCTCAGGAAAAGGAACCCATTCCTTGACCGCCTTGACTCTCTTCATCGTCCCTGCTGTTAAACTATCATCATAATCGCCTGGATAACCACCACTTACAGCTACCATTGTAACAACAGAACGTTCGTCAGTTTGAATTTCAATATCACCTAATTTTTGCTCCGCTGTAGCCAATAATAAAGCCGCAAGGTCATTTTTGAGCCTGCATATAACAACTTCTGTTTCGGGATCACCCATACGGCAATTATATTCAATAACCATTGGCTCTGTATTATCAATCATCAAACCAAAAAATATAAACCCTTTATAATCCAAATTCTCTTTTTGTAACCCCAAAACAGTAGGCTCTACAATTCTACTAACAATTTTTTCTCTGAGGGTTTGGTCAAAAAAAGGCAACGGGCTCACAGCTCCCATCCCCCCGGTATTTAACCCCGTATCACCTTCTCCTACTCTTTTATAATCTTTTGCTTCGGGCAGCAAGACATAATTTTTACCGTCAGTTAAAGCAAAAACACTCATTTCAATTCCTTTCAAAAACTCTTCTACAACCACTTTGGTTCCGGCATCTCCAAATTTTTTCCTGTGAATCATCAATTCAAATTCCGCTGAGGCTTCAATATGTGACTGACAGATAAGCACACCTTTGCCTGCAGCTAACCCATCTGCTTTTAAAACGATGGGCAAAGAATGTTGCTGAATATAATTCAGGCCATCGTCAAAATTTTCGGCTGTAAATTCCCTGTAAGCTGCTGTTGGGATATGGTTACGCTCCATAAAAGCTTTAGCATAAGCTTTGCTCCCTTCCAATTGAGATGCTTCTGCAGAAGGGCCGATTATATGTATATGCCCTGTTGCAGGATCATTTTTAAAAAAATCGCAAATACCTTTTACCAATGGTTCTTCGGGGCCTACAAGCAGCAAATCTACTTTGTACTGTAAACAGGCAGCTGACAACTCGGGAAAGTCTGTAACGCCAATTTCTAGATTAGTGCCACACAGGGAAGTACCTGCATTTCCTGGTGCTATAAACAAACTGTCGCACAAAGGGCTTTGTTTTAGTTTCCAGGCAAGGGTATGTTCCCTGCCTCCGGCACCAACAATAAGAATATTCATTTGATAATTAGATTGAATTAATCGTAATAGGTTATGGCGAAATTAAACCGACTATCCTTACGAATTAAATTTTTTTCTCAACGGGTAATGATTATTTCTATAAACTTTAAACAGTTCTATGCAAAAATGAATGAACCTAATTGACTTCTTTAATGAGAATTTCACTATTTTGAGGTATTAAAACTAAAAATTCAAGCATTCAAAACTAATTACTATGACAGAAACAAAGGCT
>CAIRCS010000061.1 GCA_903877115.1 uncultured Legionella sp. | reverse complement strand
TCTACAGTGGCGCAAGGATTTTCAGTGCAAGGAGTATTTGGTGTGGAACCAGATCTAGAATAACCAGTAGCACAATTGCAATTTCCTAAATATGTTAGCGTTCCAGCATCATCACAAGAATAACTTAAAGTACCAACACCCGTGTAACCGCTTCCAGCGTTACAAGTAATATTTCCAGATCTAATTCCGTTAAGATTATCTCTGTTTGCTTTGCCTGTAATGGTTAAAGCATTATGACCATTGCCAAGAGGAATTGTGCAATTTTTTACACAAATAGTATCATCGTTAGACGTGGTTATTTGGACCTCATCAGATGAGCAACATCTAGACAACTGTATAAATCTTCTATTATTAACATTCCCGTATAAATAAAATGATCTTGTTAGAATTTTATCAATTCCAGATGTTTCCCCCTCATAATATTTGGATGAAAAATAGTAGTTGTTGGGTGCATCAGAATTAGTAAAATAAAACGCATAAGAACCTTTACCTGTAAAAATACCTCTATAAACATTTGGATGATTATCATATATTGCTATTCTGTTGATAGAAAGGTTTAAATTTTGAGCAATAGAATCATAAATCATTCCAGCATTGGAATATGTTGCATTAGAGATGGTACGATAACTCCAAGTGGAGGAAAAAGCTTCATATAGCTTAACACGTGAAAAACCACATAGAAACTTCACCACTCCATTATAAGGTAATTGGCATTGAAATGTTCCTACAGTTGAAAAATTTGCTAGACTAACATTTGCAGGTATAGTAGTAATTCCAGTTATTGACGCTGGCGTGTCACAAACAAATGCTAACCCCTCCGAAACAATCAACGATCCGATTCCCCTCAAAGCTTTAACTACGAAATTAGTTTCTTTTTCTGGCTCAAGAATTTCAATCGCAGGATTGATATAATGCGGATCGAGGAACGCCCCTCCAGCACTACGACATCTTGTTTTGCCAGCTTCGCCACCACCACCTACATGAATTTTCATAGCAGTTCCTTTTTTAACTACAAAAACTCCTTCCGTCATTTTAGTACCATTGGCTCCATTAGTGCCTTTTGTTAAGCCAGATCCGCCACCGCCACCACCGCCACCAATCATGATGTATCGAACATAAATATCTTGATTCGTTGCACCCGAATTTATGGTATGATTATACTCTCCAGCACCTCCTCCAGCTGGAGGAAAAATTGCAGTTATCGAATATGACGAACCATTATTTGTTGATTCCTCAATTTGAACAAAACCTTTTCCACCATTAAATTGCTCACTATCGACGGCTGTTAAATCAACTTTAAGACCTTTATTTGTTCCTTCTGATAAGGTTGGTGGCGTTAAATGAAAAGCTTTGTCATAATATGACGTTCCTGACATTCCATTTATTGATGTCGAACTGGTTGATTCTCCTCCCGACCCTGGATTATTGCCACCTCCACCGCCACCACCCGAACCAAAATTATTATTTGAATTATTTTGCTCGCCATTAGTTCCATTGCCATATTTTGGGGTTTTGCATTGAGTTGATAAAAGAGTGTCGTAATTCAAAAAATCAGATAAACTTATGGAGCAGGTGGCTTTCCCAATGCATTTGGTAGCAAGAATAAGTTTAGAATATTCAGAATGACAACTCGGTGTTTCGATCAAATTGTTAGAATTAGTATAATCTGGAGTTCCAAAACTTGAAAAATTAATTTTTGACCAAATCGATCCACTTGGGGCATTTAAGGTGAGGAATGAGTTATTAAATAAATAAAATGAAGTTTGAACATTTGATCCAGAAGATTGAGATCCGGCGTTTAAAAGATTTGATATTTTAAAATTATAATAATTTCCAATCGTTGGGGATAAAGTGATGCCAGCATTTGGCGTAGCAACAAAATTTGCTCCATCGCTTGTTGAAGCTATTCCATCAAAAACATCCGCCGTTGAAAAAGCTGGACCAGACGCAGGGAGAGCACCAACTCCAAAATCTCCTTTGACTCCTTCATTATCATATCGTGGGGGATATGGGTAAGGTAAGTAGCCAGTGCTACATTGTGCTGAAGTTACTATTTCTGAAGTTCCAACCTTAGCTTTTGAAGTAATCCAATTTGCAAAACCATGACCTTTACTCAGTGAGCTTGAGCCATTTACCGCTGAACAATCGGAGGTGCATTGATTTTTAAGAAGAGTCCAATTGCCGTTGGAATCACAAAGAAATTCTGGATTTAAACCAGCCCCGATTGGAT
>CAIRCS010000060.1 GCA_903877115.1 uncultured Legionella sp. | reverse complement strand
TCAAATTTTAACTTGAATGAGGCGAATAGCCAGCTCTATTTAACGAATTCAAGCTGAAATTTGAGCAAATTAGCTCGGTTTGCAGCCGAAAATACTAATTGATGACATGCCCTAGATTACGTCTAGTTATTCTTGTTGCGCAATGTTTGTCGAATGTTAAAATATCTTCATCCCTCTCAATAAAATTTATATCCTCCCTAATTATAAGGAATTATCTTGAAACAAACGAGTTTGTTGCGCTCGACTTCTTTGGTGTCGCTGATGACGTTTTTGTCGCGCATTATGGGGTTTGTGCGCGATATGGTGATTGCGCAATTATTTGGAGCTGCAGCAGGGATGGACGCATTTTATGTGGCGTTCAAAATCCCTAATTTTATGCGTAGACTCTTTTCGGAGGGATCCTTTTCTCAAGCATTTGTTCCGGTTCTTTCGGAATATCAACAAACTCGGTCCCTAGAAGATGTCCGGACTTTTTTGGCAAGAGTTGCGGGGACTTTGAGCACGATATTGATGTTGGTTACGGTGGTTGGCATCGTGGCAGCGCCGATTATTATTCGGATTTTTGCGCCTGGTTTTGGGGCTGACTCGGAACGGTTTGCTTTGGCCAGCACGATGTTGCAATTGACTTTTCCTTATTTGATGTTGATTTCATTGACGGGTATGGCAGGCGCTATTTTGAATACCTATGGCTATTTCGGTGTTCCAGCGTTTACGCCGGTCTTTTTGAATATCAGTATGATTGTCTGTGCGTTGTATTTAAGCCCTCATTGCGCGATCCCTGTTGTGGGATTAGCGTGGGGGGTGTTGATAGCCGGTATTGTCCAGTTAGCTTTTCAAATTCCATTTTTGTACCGACGCAATTTATTAATTAAACCCCAATTGAAACGAAACGATGATGGGGTCATGCGGGTAATGAAATTAATGGTGCCTTCTTTGTTTGGTGTTTCAGTTGCCCAAATCAATTTATTGATTGATACCATTTTTGCTTCTTTTTTACCCGTTGGCTCCGTGACCTGGTTATATTTTACCGATCGCTTGGTTGATTTTCCGTTAGGGGTATTCGGGGTAGCCATTGCAACGGTTATTTTACCGCATTTGTCCCGACGTAAGGCTGAGCAAAATATCGAGCATTTTTCGCAGGCTTTGGATTGGGGGTTGCGTTTGTTGTTACTCATTGGATTGCCTGCAGGAATAGGACTGGCAGTGTTTGCGATGCCTGCCATCGCAACGTGTTTTGCTTATGGGAAATATAGTGCTTGGGATGTGGTGCAAACGCAACAAAGTCTCATCACACTTGGGATTGGCGTACCTGGGTTTATGCTGGTGAAAGTGTTGGCTTCGGGTTTTTATGCCTGTCAAAATATCAAAACACCTGTCAAAGTCGGTATCTGGTCTATGGTTGTGAATTCCATACTGTGTGCTTTACTCATTCGTCCTTTGGCGCACGCAGGGCTGACGTTGGCTTCTTCCATTGCCAGTTATGTAAATTGTGGGGTATTGTTGGTATTACTGGTACGCCGTAAGATTTTTCATTTACAGCCGGGTTGGGGACGTTATTTATTGCAATTATTGGTCGCCAGTAGTGCTATGACGGCTTATCTGTTGTTTATAAAAGCTGATTTGAACATTTGGATGGAATGGACTAGGTTCGTGCGTCTGGGATGGTTGCTGTGGCATGTCAGTATCTCAGCAATCATTTATATCGCGACCCTTGTTATTTGCGGGGTGCGAATCAGCCAATTTCGCGGAAAAATTAAGGTGGGATCATGAAATCACAACAATTTTATCAACCTATTAGTGGCCATGCTATTCCGCTAACTCTGTTAAATCTTGCGGAATATGAAACGTTTCAACCTTGTTCTGACTCAGAACGACGCACGCTGGCAGTGATGCAATTTGGTGCAAAACTTGGTGAAATGGCTTTGATTTGGGATGAAAGCGGGGCGTTGTCGAAGGTTTATATGGGTGCAGGGGAATCTTCGGATGTAGTGGCGCTGGCGACAGCAGCCTTGAAATTACCGCCTGGTACATACCAGATTACGAATGCGGTGTCAGAGCGTGCGGTATTGATGTGGGCTTTGGCCCAATATCGCTTTGATCATTTCCAAAAAGTTTTGCCATTACCGCGAGTTTTGGCAATCAATCCCCAGTATTTGCCTAAAGTGGTGAACAAAGCAGATGCGGTGTTTTTGGTCAGGGATTTGATTAATTTTCCGCCAAACGTGTTGAATCCGGAAGGATTGGGGGCCGCTGCAACGGAATTGGCTGAAACATACCATGCTCAGTGTCAAATCTGGGTTGGAGATGAGTTGCTTGCCCATAATTATCCAGCGATTCATGCGGTGGGCCGCGCTGCAGCATCTGCGCCACGTTTGATTCATTTGGCCTGGGGGGATGCTTCGCACCCACATGTCACGCTAGTAGGAAAAGGGGTGTGTTTTGATTCTGGAGGATTAGATCTCAAAAATTCCCCTAGCATGCGGTTGATGAAAAAAGATATGGGGGGGGCTGCTCAAGTCTTAGGATTGGCCAAATGGTTGATGAGTGAAAAATTACCCATTTATTTACAAGTATTTATTCCGGCTGTTGAAAATGCAGTGAGTGAGCAGTCGTATCGACCTGGTGATGTGTTGGTCATGCGTAATGGCATGACGGTCGAAATTGATAATACGGATGCAGAGGGGCGTTTGGTTCTGGCTGATGCTTTGGTGAAAGCTTGTGAGCAACCCCCGGAGATTCTGATTGATTTTGCCACCTTAACTGGTGCAGCTCGGGTTGCTGTGGGGACGGAAATTTCAGCCATGTTCTCCAATAATGATGCGTTGGCAGCTGAAGTGCAAAGCTATGGCGTGCAATGTTCCGATCCCATTTGGCAATTACCTTTGTTTCAGAACTATCAATTGCTATTTGAATCAAAGATAGCGGATGTGATGAATTCATCGCCGTCTGCTTATGCTGGAGCCATTGTTGCAGCGTTATTTTTGCAATATTTTGTAAAACCTGAAATCAATTGGTTACATTTTGACATCATGGCCTGGAATATTGGAAATCAGCCTGGAAAGCCTGAAGGAGGAGAGGCGATGGGCGTGTTGGCAGTTGGACAGTATTTGATGGATAAATATTCGTAACCATTCTGAATTCAGTGAATGGTTCCTCTCATCCGCCCTAACGGGCACCTTCTCCCTGAGGGAGAAGGAAAACCATTCAGACTAGTTACTGTTTTTTATTCTGTTTCAAGAAAATACTTTTTGAAAATACTCGAAAGTAACTATTCAGAGTTTTTCTCTTTCAGGGAGAAGGTGCCCGTTAGGGCGGATGAAGGGATAAAAAAACCCTGAAACCAAACAAACCTTGTTGCAAGACAAGTTGCCCAAAGCTTTTTTTAAAGGATAATTAAAATGACCTCCCTTGCTAATGCAAAAATATTACGCAAGCAAAACACACCTATGGAAATAAAAATCTGGAATCGTTTACGATCACGACGATTTATGGGACTAAAATTTCGCAGACAATGTCCGTTGGGAGCATATATTGTTGATTTCGTTTGTATTGAAAAAAAGCTTATTATTGAACTTGATGGTGGGCAGCACAATGAAGAAAAACACCAGGAGTACGATAAACGCCGAACAAAATTTTTGAATGATTTGGGGTACAAAGTATTACGATTTTGGAATAATGAAGTGTTGCTGCAATTTGATGAAGTGATGGAAAAAATATATCAACATGTTTGTTAGGTTGTGTTCATACCCCCTCATCCGCCCTAACGGGCACCTTCTCCCTGAGGGAGAAGGAAAGCTATTGAGAACCATTTAAAATCCTTCTCCCTCAGGGAGAAGGAAAGCTATTGAGAACCATTTAAAATCCTTCTCCCTCAGGGAGAAGGTGCCCGTTAGGGCGGATGAGGGGATAGAAACCCTACGCTTTTTGTGTAATGTTATGCGTTTGTGGTTCAAACCCTTTTTTACGATATTCTCTAAAATGGTCTCGGCTAATAGTTTTGGCAGCCTCATCCGCAGACACAATTTCAATGATGCGTTTAAATCTCGTCATAAAAGTCGGTATGGTCGGAGAGAGATTGAACAGAATATCGTTAAAGCCTCGTGGCTCTTGACTATACCCGATTTGAATCGGTGGTGGAGGTTCTGGGCCTTCTCCCTGAATATGGTGGGGAATAAAACTATCCGGTTTGAAGGTCCATAATAGCTCATCCAAATGCTCCGCATCTTGTTGATGTGCACAATACACGAAAACCTGATGTTTCTTCAAATAGGCTTTTTCAAGCAAACGACACGCAGTTAGCCACAAGGCTTCTGGCGCGGCTTCGTTAAGTAGGTAAAAATCAATTCGCATTTTCTGCAGCCAAATCTCGTAGAAGTTGTACTAGCAATGCGACAGGACGTCCTGTAGCGCACCGGTCTTTCCCTGATACCCAGCCTGTGCCCGCAATATCCAAATGCGCCCAACGGAATGATTCGGCGAAACGCGATAAAAAACAGGCAGCTGTGATCGCGCCTGCGACGCGGCCGACTGGGGCATTGAGCATATCTGCTATAGGGCTGTTTAACATATCCTGGTAGGCGGGATCGAGTGGCATTCGCCAAACTTTTTCTTGGCTGTGCTCGCCAGCTGCAGCCATTTTTTCACTCAGTTCTTGGTCATTACTCATAAATCCAGTGGTAATATATCCCAAAGCAATCACCATTGCCCCAGTAAGGGTCGCAATATCCACGACAAATTTTGGGTTGAATTGTTTTGCGTAATGGAGGGCGTCGGCTAATACCAAACGGCCTTCGGCATCGGTATTCGTAATCTCAACAGTAAGGCCGGCCATGGAGGTGACGACATCCCCAGGTTTGGTAGCCCCGCCACTAGGCATATTTTCGGCGCAGGCGAGCAAACCAATGACATTGATCGGCAATTTTAACGTAGCACAGGCTTGTAAAGTACCCAGAACACTGGCTGCGCCAGCCATGTCGAACTTCATTTCTTCCATAAATTCTGCGGGTTTTAATGAAATCCCGCCAGAATCAAAGGTGATCCCTTTTCCAATTAAGACAATAGGGGGTTCGGCGCCGACGCCTGGGCCTTGATATTTGATTTGAATGAATTGAGGCGGTTCTGTGCTGCCTTTGGCAACTGCTAAAAATGCGCCCATGTTAAGCTTTTCTATCGCATCTTTGTTCATGATTTTGGTCGTGATGGAGTCCCATTCTGCATCCAAAATTTGCGCTTGTTTTGCCATATAAGTGGGGGTGCAAATATTAGCCGGTAAATTGGCCAAATTTCTAGTATAGCGAATGCTAGCGGCAATGGTTTGTGCCGTTTGTACAGCTGCTTCGGTCGCGCCCGGAAGGAACCACTCAAGGTATTTGAGGGCATGAGGGTGATTTTTTTGAGTTTTTAAATCTAAGAATTGATAGGTCTTGGCTTCAAAATGCAAAATCATCTGTTCGATTTGCCAGTCAGGCGTATGCGTGCTTAATTGAGGAAAAAAAAGCGTTGCACTATGTAATCGTTGCGTTGTGATGAGGGCAGCTACTTTGTAGAGATGATCTTTTAACACCGACGGTGTAAAAGCCTGTTTCTCTCCACAATGGATCAATAATAATTCATGGGCATGTTGATCATCGGAATGATAAATGGTGTCGCCTGGTTCGATTAGCCTCGTTTTTAAATGTGCTGTGAGCGCCTGCATAGCAGGTTTGATGGGGAGCTCTGTGATATGGGTATCGTCAAATAATCCAATTACTAGGCAGTCTGATTTTATTTGTTCTAATGAAGGGCATAATCCATGATTCATCATTGCTTCCAAATGAGGTAATATTCGATTTAACGCTTCAGCTATTCTAGCTGACAGTTTGGAATTGATCTAGGGTAACGCTATTGTGATTTTGTTTCGGTATTTGGCCAAAGAAGTGGGTACGACTCTGATTGCTTTGACCAGCATCCTTATTCTCATTTTTATGAGCAATCAAATGATATTGTATTTGAATGGTGCAGCAAATGGCAGGATACCTGCGGGCTTAGTCTTGAAATTGATGATGCTAGAACTCCCCAATTTATTATGTTTGCTGTTACCACTCGGATTTTATTTTTCAATATTAGTGGCCTATGGTCGGCTCTATGCAGATTCTGAAATGGTGGTATTGCAGGCTTGCGGATATAGTTCCGGACGGTTACTCATACATACCTTTTGGATGGCGTTGGCCGTTGCTGCTTTTATTGCGGTTATGCTTAGTTATAATCCGGAGATCTCGCTACAACGGAATAAAATACTGCAAGCGACAGGATTGCAAACACTCATTCAAACCTTTATTCCTGGGCGCTTTCGAGCAGTCATGAATGATCAATATGTATTTTATGTTGAGTCTATGAATGCAAAACATACTCAAGCACAAGGGGTGTTTGTGGCGAAGCGAGCAGATAGAGCGGGCCATTCTGGGTGGGATGTTTTGATAGCGAGGCATGCAGAAGCAAAAAAAGATCCCGATACGGGAGAAGAGTATTTGATTTTGACTGATGGTGAAAACTATCAAGGGCAGCCTGGGCGGGCAGACTATCAAATTGCTACATTTCGCCAATATGAAGCGCGGTTACCGCATCAAACTATGCTGGCAAAAAAAGATATTAGAATGTTGCCGTTTAGTCAATTGTTGCCTTGGAGTAGTGCAGATCCTGAAAAGTCCGCTGAATTGCAGTGGCGGATTTCTATCCCTTTGATGGTCTTTTGCTTAACGATTTTAGGTGTCCCGTTGAGCCGTGTCAATCCACGTTCGGGTAAGTACGCCAAACTATTACCTGGTGTGGTTTTAGCGTTTATCTACGCAGACTTTATGTTTGTGGCGCGTGGCTGGGTGGCGGCCAATAAAATTCCTGTATGGTTAGGAATGTGGTGGTTGCATGCGCTGGTGATTCTGTTAGGACTAGGCTTGTTGTGGCGCCAAAGAGTGAGTGGATCATGAAATTAGTGGATCGATACATTATTAAAACAGTATTTGGTTCTTTGGCATTGGTGCTATTTATTTTGACGGGATTAGAGGCCTTTCTTTTATTTGTTAGTCAATTAGGTGATTTGGGGAAAGCCGATTACGGGACCCTCCAAGCTTTGGTATTCGTCGGCTTACAATTACCGTATCAAATATATTTGTTTTTTCCAATGGCCAGCCTGTTGGGCTGCTTAGTAGGGCTCGGTGTGATGGCGAGTCAACATGAATTGGTAGTGCTGCGTGCCGCCGGTATGTCAATGGGTCAAATTACTCTGGCTGTGTTCAAAATGGCGGTGTGTTTGATCTTAGTGATGACCGTTTTGGGGGAAATGGTGTTGCCTAAATTGATGTTGAGGTCGCATAACTATAAAGTGCAAGCACTTCACGGTGGGAAAATTTTGCAAACCAGTAAAGGCTTATGGTTGCATACCGAGCACGATATTTTGATGATTGGTACCATGCTGTCGCCTACGCATTTGGAGCAGATTGAGCAATTTCATTTTGATCAACAACGGCGATTGCTATTTGTGCGGAGAATTCAAGAAGCCACACAAAAAGAAGGCCAATGGCGCGCATCTTCTTGGGAGCAAACAAATTTACTCCAAGAGGGGACGACCGTAGAACAAGCCCAGGATGTACCGTGGGAGATTGCATTGGATCCTCGTTTATTACATGTTTCTCAACACGAGCCGAACGATATGACTTTTCTGGAGTTGCATCAATTTTTAATCAACCAGAAATCGTCGCGGCAAAACATACACGATTTTGAATTGAACTATTGGCAACGGTTGATATTGCCTTTCACAACCTTGGTGATGATGCTTTTAGCGATTCCATTCGTGTTTGGCCCACTGCGTTCTTCGAGCATGGGTATTAAATTGATGTACGGTGCGGTGATTGGCTTCGGGTTTTATATTCTCAATCGTTTTTGTGGCTCTTTGAGTCAAATTTACCAGTTTTCTACTCTGTTAGCTGCAGTAGGCCCGACGGTGGTTTGTGCGGGATTGGGGATTGGTTTGTTGTATAGGAGAGTGTAAGTCTGAGATAAGCAGAATGTAACAACGCCGGCTTGTCCTCGGGACGTATGAGTCTGAATGGCCGATATTAGTCCTTCTGTGTAAGCTCAGCAATTTTGGCGGCTATTCGCGCTCGGAGTAAACGATCCTTTTGGGCGTAGGTTTGTGCTAGTTTTAATTTTCGGACAGCATCACGTTGCTCTCCTTGCAGAATATGACATTCGGCAAGCGTAAAATAAGCGTAGCCTAATGTATGATTAGCGGCTTGAGCGCGGGCTAATTGGTTACACATCTGGATGTCTCGTTTGAAAGTTCGAGTTCCGGTTAATAAAATGGCTGCCGCTTTGGATGCCTGTTTGGCTTCTAATAATGCATTGCCGTATTCTAATGTGATCGCGTAACTATCGGGAAAATTAGCGTAGAGATCTTGTAAAATAGTCACGGCTGCTTGCGGATCGGACGAACCCTCATAACTTTGTGCCAGCGCTATCGCATAATAGAAATTATTGGGCGCCGCAGTCCACATGGGTTTGAGTAGGGTGATTGCTTTGTTATATTGGTTGAGTTGCATGTATTGCAAGGCATAGCCATAACGACACGCGATATCAGCGGTTTTTTGCGCGCATTGATAGCGATAGTACTCTAATAATTGCTTCGGATTGCTGTTTACGCTGGTGCGGATAAGTTCTTTGAATAGATGATAATTGGTTTGGTCGCGAATGGTTTTTTTGTCGACAGGCGGGCAACGGTTTTCTGCTTCTGCAATCCGTTCTTCATCCAAAGGGTGGGTGCGTAAAATAGCTGGGATGTTTTCGCTATAATGGTAGCGGGTGGCTTGTTGCATTTTTTTGAAAAAATCCGGCATACCGTGAGGATCGAAGCTTGCTTTGGTGAGCATATTAATCCCAATGCGATCAGCTTCATGCTCATTGGCTCGCACAAAATTGATATTGTCTTGGGCAAATCCGGATAATGCACCATATAATGCGCCCGTCGACAATGCGGGATTGATGATTCCCAAGGCAAGACCGGCCAATAAACTTGCCAGCATGGGGACCCGCATTTGTTTTTGATGCTCCATCATACGGTATAAATGATGTTGGCGTACGTGAGCCATTTCATGCGCCATGACGCCAGCTAATTCTGATTCTGTTCCGCTCTCTAAAATGAGTTGAGTATTCACTCCAATATGACCGCCTGGTCCTGCAAAAGCGTTGATTTCATTCGATTTAACGATAAAAAAATCGGGTGGAGTCAGTTGGGAAAATTCGGCCAAGCGCTTGCCCACATGGTTGATATAATCATGGGCGATGGGGTCTCGCAATACGGCATCTGAATGATTGATTTCTTGAACAAACTCCCGCTCAAGTTGATCGAGCTCTTCATTAGTGTAAGCGGAGAAAGACTGTGCGGTAGTGGAAAAGGTCAACAGCAGGCTTATGCATACAACATAAGCAGAGTGTTTCATGCGGTGCACAGCGTCCGTCATGTCGAGCATTGCGAGACATCTCCCGAGCTTGTGGAGATCCCTCCCCCGGCCTTCGCTTGGGGTCGGGATGACGGGCTGCTTATTCGGGATGAAGCATTGAATGAATTGTAGTGAATCATCACATTTGTTATAATTCATGGTCTTTTCATGGGTATCTTTCTATGCACAAAGAGTATTTGCTCGCTGCTTTGGAACAAGCCAAACTTGGTAGGGGCTTGTGTGCGCCGAATCCAAGTGTGGGTGCTATTGCTGTCCAAAATGGTCAAATTATTGCAACAGCTTGGCATCCAGGTGCAGGGTTGCCACATGCTGAGCAAATTCTCGTTACGCGTATTCCTCCTTCTTGCCAAGATGTTACATTATATGTCACCTTGGAACCATGTAATCATTGGGGGCGTACCCCGCCATGTGTTGATGCTATTATTGCACATAAAATCAAACGAGTTGTGTATGCTTACGCTGATCCGAATCCTATTGTTTCAGTCAACCACTCTCCTAAAATCTTAGCGGAGCATGGCATTGAAGTGATCCATTGCCCGTTACCAGAAATTGATCGTTTTTATCAAAGTTATCATCATTGGCTACTGACCCACAAGCCCTGGGTCACAGTTAAAATTGCTCAATCGTTAGATGGGCATATTGCAGGGTTGCAAGGGGCAAGAGTGGGTATTTCAAACTCACTTTGTTCCGAGTTCACCCACAAGCAACGTAAAGACTGCGATGTTATTTTAACCACTTCGCGCACCATTTTGCAAGATAATCCCCTATTAACCGTTCGATTGCCTGACCAAGTGGTGCAGTCCAAGCCGATTGCTGTGTTAGATTCTCAGTTGCATTTAAACGAAGAAGTTCAAGCATTGCGTTTGGCAAAACAAGGGTTAATTTATTATGCTGAGACGCGTCATTTGGCGTATCAACAAGAAAACTGTACTTATTACCCCATGTCAGTCCAGGGCGGTCATTTGGATTTGGCTGTCGTGCTTGCGCATTTGGGGAGTTTGGGGTACCACGATGTGTGGGTAGAGGCGGGGAGTCAATTATTTGCTGCGTTGCATCGTGCTGGTTTGGTGAATCGTACTTACATTTATATTGCTCCGACTATTTTGGGGAAAGCAGGCTTATCGTTGTATGCAAATATGGACTCATTTGCAGAGGCACAAGCGGTAAATTGGCAAATTATGGACGATAATGTCATCTTAAAAATTGATTGGTAGTAAGATTATGTTTACAACTTTCGTGGAAGATTGTGGTATCCTCCCCCTTTTTAGAGGAAAATTTGTGAAGGATGGGGTATGACGAATCCATTTGATACCATTGAAGCAGCAATCGAAGCCATTCGTGCGGGTCAAATGATCATTTTGGTCGATGATGAGCACAGAGAGAATGAGGGTGATTTGGTGATTGCGGCCCAATTTGCCACAGCTGAAACCATTAATTTTATGGCTAAAAATGGCCGTGGTTTGATTTGTTTGCCCATGAGGGCAGACATGATTGAGCGCTTGGGATTGCCGATGATGACGTCTGCCAATCGGTCTCCCTATGGCACGGCATTTACGGTATCTATCGAGGCAGCCCAAGGTGTGACAACCGGAATTTCGGCAAAAGATCGCGCGTTAACTATTCAAGTAGCGATTGATCCAGAGACTGGGCCATTGGATATTATTTCCCCTGGTCATGTTTTTCCTTTACGTGCCAACCCTAAAGGTGTGTTGGCGAGAGCCGGCCAGACTGAAGGGAGTGTCGATTTGATGCGTTTGGCGGGTTTAACGCCAGCAGCTGTGATTTGCGAAGTCATCAATGATGACGGGACAATGAGTCGTAGACAAGATTTGATTGCCTTTGCCAAACTGCACAATATCCTGATGGTATCGATTCACGATTTGATTGAATACCGGATTTTGCATGAGAACTTGGTTTCTGTGGTGGCAACATCGCGGTTACCGATTGAGCATCATGGTGATTTTACAATGATGTTATTTGAGAATGAAATCGATGACTGCGATCACTTTGCATTGTGGAAGCCACCAGTAGAAGAGGCGCATCCCCCTTTGGTGCGGATTCATTCGGAATGTATTACAGGCGATGTATTTGGATCCTGCAAATGTGATTGTGGAAAGCAATTAGAGCAATCTTTGGCTCTTTTGGCGGTGGAAGGAGGCGTGCTCATTTATATGCGTCAAGAGGGGCGTGGTGTCGGTTTGGCCAATAAAATAAAGGCCTATTCTTTACAAGATGAAGGGTACGATACCGTAGAAGCCAATGAGCATTTGGGATTGCCAGTAGATAACAGAAATTATGCGATGGCGTTTCAAATTTTGAAACATTTGGGTCTGAATCAAATCCGATTACTAACCAATAATCCTTTTAAAATGGCAGCTATGGAGCATTATGGGGTTAAGGTCTGTGAGCGTATTCCTATTTTGGTGACACCGACGGTTGAAAATCAAGCTTATTTAAAAACCAAGCAAATGAAAATGGGGCATTATTTGAGTATTCCGGACGAGAGCGAAGTGTGAGGCTGATGCGATGACAAAATATATATTTACTACCGGCGGAGTAGTCTCTTCTTTAGGCAAGGGTATTGCAGCTGCGTCGCTTGCGGCGATTTTAGAGGCGCGCAATTTACGTGTCACGCTCATTAAACTCGATCCGTATATCAATGTTGACCCAGGGACAATGAGTCCGGTGCAACATGGTGAAGTGTATGTAACGCAAGACGGTGCGGAAACAGATTTGGATTTAGGCCATTATGAGCGTTTTGTGCGCTCTACTATGACGCAAAAAAATAATTTTACCACGGGTAAAATTTATGAGAATGTGATCAAAAAAGAACGAAGAGGTGATTATTTAGGGAAGACAGTACAAGTCATTCCGCATATTACGGATGAAATCAAAGCTTGTATCAAGCTCGGTGCGGAAGGTTATGACATCGCAATGGTTGAGGTTGGTGGTACGGTTGGAGATATCGAGTCCTTGCCCTTTTTAGAAGCCATTCGCCAAATGCGGATAGAATTGGGTGCGGCGCATACTGCTTTTATTCATTTGACCTTGGTGCCTTACATCGCAACTTCCGGTGAGACCAAAACCAAGCCTACCCAGCATTCTGTAAAAGAATTGCGTTCTATCGGGATTCAACCTGATATTTTGATTTGTCGTTCAGAAAAAGGCGTGTCGTTGCAGGATCGTAGTAAAATAGCGTTATTCACCAATGTGGAATTTGAAGGCGTGATTTCTCTGCAAGATGCCAAATCTATTTACCAAATTCCTATGATTTTGCATGAGCAATCTTTGGACGATATTGTGTTGCGCAAATTAGGTATTATGGCACCACCTGCTGATTTATCGGAATGGGAACGTGTGGTAGCGGCGCAAAGTATCAAAACGATGGCGGTGAAGGTCGGTTTGGTGGGGAAATATACGGAATTGAGTGATGCATATAAGTCGATTAATGAAGCTTTGACGCATGCAGGTATTCATTCTCAGACGCAAGTAGACTTGGTCTATATTGATGCAGACAGTATTGATCAACAAGGCACAGATAGCTTGGCGACGCTTGATGCCCTGTTGGTGCCAGGTGGTTTTGGTGAGCGTGGTGTGGAAGGAAAAATCAAGGCGATCCGTTATGCGCGCGAACACAAACTGCCATTTTTAGGCATTTGTTTAGGCATGCAAACTGCAGTGATCGA
Organism: uncultured Legionella sp.; assembly: GCA_903877115.1. Classification (GTDB taxonomy): domain Bacteria; phylum Pseudomonadota; class Gammaproteobacteria; order Legionellales; family Legionellaceae. Next base: position 8,729 of record CAIRCS010000060.1, on the reverse strand, counting down.
GTTTGCTCGCGCTGTGGTTGGTTTGCAAAAAGCCAATTCTACCGAATTTGATCCGAATACGCCGTATCCAGTGGTTGGCATGGTCACCGAATGGCAAACGGCCGATGGCCAAAAAGAGTTGCGAGATGCCCATGCGGACAAAGGCGGCACGATGCGTTTGGGCGCCCAGCAATGTCATTTGGTACCGAATTCATTGGCGGCGCAAGTTTATGGGCAGACAACGATTCTAGAAAGACATCGTCATCGCTATGAGATTAATCAAACCTATATGGCGCAATTAATCCAGCATGGGATGCGTGTTTCGGGTACTTCTGTGGATGGTGCTTTGGTTGAAATGATTGAATTGCCTGATCATCCTTGGTTCTTAGCTTGCCAATTTCATCCTGAGTTCTCTTCTTCTCCACGGGATGGGCATCCTTTGTTTTTATCGTTTGTAATGGCTGCGCGAGTGCATCATCATGCGGCTACTTTAAAGGCCTGAGAAGCTACGGAGGATTGACCCATGAATATTTGTGGCTTTGAAATTGGATTAGACAAACCTTTGTTTTTGATTGCCGGTCCCTGTGTGATTGAGTCGGAAGATTTGGCGCTCGAAACAGCGGGCTATTTGCGTGATTTGTGTAAGCGACTCTCTATTTCTTTTATTTATAAATCTTCTTTTGATAAAGCCAATCGTTCTTCTGCAAGCAGTTATCGGGGACCTGGGTTTGAACGTGGGTTGACGATTTTAGAAAAAGTGAAACAGCAGATTGGGGTTCCGGTGTTAACGGATGTGCACGAAGATACGCCATTATTAGAAGTGTCTTCGGTGGTGGATGTGCTGCAAACGCCCGCTTTTCTATGCCGACAAACCAATTTTATTCAGCAAGTTGCTGCGATGGGTAAACCCGTGAACATCAAAAAAGGGCAGTTTTTAGCGCCTTGGGATATGCAGCACGTGGTTGCCAAGGCTCAGGCGACTGGTAACGAACACATTATGGTATGTGAACGGGGAGTCAGTTTCGGTTATAACAATTTGGTATCGGATATGCGTTCGTTACAAATCATGCGCGCGACAGGGTGTCCCGTCGTGTATGATGCAACGCATTCGGTTCAATTACCAGGCGGACAGGGTGCTTCTTCAGGCGGACAGCGAGAGATGATTCCTATTTTGGCGCGTGCTGCTGTGGCTGCAGGAATTTCTGGTTTATTCATGGAAACTCATCCTAATCCAGAAAAAGCGTTGAGTGACGGCCCCAATTCTTGGGCCATGGGGAATATGGAAGCTTTGTTGACGCAATTGATAGAATTAGACGAAGTGTACAAACGTCACGGCGAGCCTTAGGCTAAATTATGATATGCGCGCCGTGACCGTTAGGGAGCGGAAGTTTTTTTCGAGCGGAGGTTATGTTGTTTGAAACCAAACATTCCGCTCCCTAACGGTCACGGCTCGGAAAATATGTGATTGTATCAAGGATGAAATTCTGTCTCGGACGTCAGTATTTTAGAGAATATTAGCCCATGAATTGCCAATCTTTAACTTTATCTCAAGTCGAATTTCAGTACCCAAGCAATGAATTGTCTATTGGGTCTCAACCTTTATTGCACCAAATTTCACTGACGCTCCCGCCAACTGGCATGCTCCATATTCGGGGTTCGAATGGATCTGGAAAAACCAGCTTATTAAAATTATTAGCGGGCATGTTTCGACCTGATGCAGGAGAAATTAAATATGGTGACGCCGATATTTGGTCGAATATTGCTGCCTATCAGCAGAATTTAAGCTATCTGGGACATAAAAACGGGTTCAATCCTGGGTTGACTGTTTGGGAGCATTGCTATTTAGACTGGCACATACCACCGGATGCATCCGCTCTCAAGCAAATGTTGCAAAACTTAGATTTGTGGTCCATGAAAGATCGCGCTTGTTATCTGCTCTCAGCCGGCCAAAAACGGCGCGTTGCGTTATTACGTGTCTTATCCTCTGCAACGCAACTATGGTTATTGGATGAGCCTTTGGTGGCTTTAGATGCAGAAGGCGTGACCTTTCTGATGGCTTGTTTGCAACAGCATATTAGTCAAGGGGGACTGGTGATTTATACCTCACATCAGCCATTACCTTGGCATGCGACGGTACATCAGGAGTACGCATTATGAGAACGCTGACTCAACAGTTGTGGCAACAAATGCGCCGGGAATGGACACTGCAAATTCGTCAAAAAAAATCTTGGGTTAATTCCTTATTGTTTTTTGCGATGATTTTATTGTTTTTTCCCATGACCATACCTGCCGATCCGCAATTGGATCGGATCATTGTACCGGGGTTGGTTTGGGTGGCACTATTGCTGGCTAATTTATTGGCAGCTGAGCGTTTATTTCAAGTGGATTATGATGAAGGTGTCATCGAGTTGTGGTTAGTCTCTGGGCAACCGTTGCCGGTTATGATTTGCGCAAAAGTGTTTGTGCATTGGGGGCTCACGTTGGTGCCTTTATTGGGATTAATCCCGGTGGTTGCTTTGTTATTTCATTTGCCGCTCTATGCTGCTTTGGCTTTGGCAGGCAGTTTGCTATGCGGGACCTTACCGGTTATTTTATTATCGGCATTGGCTGCGGCTTATAGCACAATGTTACCCCAAAAAGGGGTGTTAATGGGGTTAGTGGTCTTGCCTTTGCTTTTGCCGATTTTGATTTTAGGCTCGGCTACTACGACTGCAGCCATGGCTGCTTTGCCTGTGAGTGCGTATTTGGCCTATTTGGCTGCTTTGTCTTGTCTCAGTTTGGCGACGATTCCTGTTGCCATAGCGGCTGTTATGAGGCCGTAGAGTTGATAGCACTAAGGAATCTTTCCCAACCCGTTTGTGCCTAGGTTAAGGCTCATTGCCATTAAGTTAAGATCTCAGCCTACGTCCCGCGGGACGTAGTAAATTGGTCATTAGTTGCAAATTAAATTCCAATCGAGCATTTATTGAACACGGATGCGGTTGCCCTGCCTAGACCTTTGTTCTATGTACAAAGACATGGTAAAATCTCTCACCTCTCAATTGCTCTGATTATTTTCTATGTGGAAAGTATTGGCACAAATAGCTGCTCCCAAACGTTTTTACGAGCTGACTGCGCGTTGGCATGGTTGGTTAGCGCTTTTTATGGTTGTTTTTTTAGCAATTGGTGTGGTTTGGGGTTTATTCTTCGCGCCACAGGATTATCAACAGGGTGATGCGTTTCGCTTGATTTATGTCCATGTGCCTTGTGCGGTTTGGTCAATGGGTATCTATTGCGGGATGGGTGTGTTGGCTATTTTATTGTTAGTCTGGCGCATCAAAGTGGCAGGCTTGCTCTTGGTCTTGAGTGCGCAAATGGGGGCATGGTTGGCATTTTTAGCCTTGGTTACAGGTAGCTTATGGGGGAAACCCATGTGGGGTACTTGGTGGGTTTGGGATGCGCGGCTGACCTCGGAATTGATTTTACTGTTTTTATATATTGGAATTTTAGCCATTTCATATGCTTATCATAATACGGAACGTGCGGATCGTATGGCCGCTATTTTGACCTTGGTGGGTTTGGTAGATCTGCCGATTATTCATTATTCGGTATATTGGTGGTCAACGTTGCATCAAGGCGCAACGTTATTTGTGTTTTCTAAACCTAAGATTCACAGCAGCATGTTATATCCCTTGTTAATGATTTTAATCGGGGTGGGATTGTATTGCTTGTGGTTGATTTTGTATAAAGCTCGCTCCGAATTGGTGTGGCGCGAACATAAGCAAGCTTGGGTCAAAGCGTTATTGAAGAAATAAAGGAAACAATTATGAGTCAGTGGTGGGTAATGCATGGGTATGGTGGGTATATTTGGTCTGCCTATTCTTTGGTATTGGGCGTGTTATTTTATAATGCTTATTGTGCCTGGGCTCGGTCCAAACAAGTTTTTCAGCGTCTTAATCAATGGTTTAATGGCCAATAGGCATGCATCCACTTCGACGACGTAAACTTTCTGTGATTATAGGGATACTCTTACTAGTAGCGCTGGCTGCTGGTTTGGTACTGTATGCTTTGCGTCAAAATATCAGTTTATTTTACACGCCATCTCAAATTATGGCCGGCTCCGTACCGACATTGAATGCCATTCGAGTAGGGGGTGTGGTGGTAAAGGGGTCTATTCAACGTGATCCCAATAGTTTGGATGTTCAATTTAAACTCACTGACTATGCACAGACCGTGACAATCAAATACCAAGGTGTGTTGCCCGATTTGTTTCGCGAAGAGCAAGGGGTGATTGCGCAAGGTACTTTACAGGATGATCTCTCTTTTCAAGCCACGCAGGTTTTGGCCAAACATGATGAAAATTATATGCCGCCCGAAGTGAAGGCTAGTCTGCAACCTAAACTTTTGGAAAAGGTCTCCCTGCCTACTCGATTGCCACCTAATTCTCTTGCCGACGTCCCGCGGCCTGATCACGGGATCCAGGGTACTCGCTCTGTTGTAGCTGAGAAACTGACATCATGATGGCTGAATTAGGTGTCTACGCATTGGTCTGGGCATTGCTGTTTTCTTTATTATTAGTGCTGGTTCCCGTATGGGGGATTTACACCAAAAATGCGACTTGGATGAATGCCGCAACGACGTATGTCACAGGCCAATTAATTTTTATTGGATTGGCGTATGGGTGTTTGTGTGGGTGTTTTTTACAAAATGATTTTACTGTCGTGTATGTTTTAGCCAATTCAAGCCTCCATTTACCTTGGTTTTATAAATTGTGCGCTGTCTGGGGTGGGCACGAAGGATCGATGTTATTGTGGGTGCTGATCCTCGCATTCTGGACTAGCGCAGTCGCATGGGCTTCGCCACATTTAGATCGAGATATTCGGGTTAGGGTCTTGGTCGTTCTCGGAGCATTGAGTGCCGGATTTATTGTGTTCATCTTAATGACCTCTAATCCGTTTGTGCGCCAATTCGTGCTTACACAGACTGAAGGCCGGGATTTGAATCCTTTATTACAAGATATTGGATTTTTATTTCATCCGCCTATGTTGTATATGGGCTATGTCGGATTTGCGGTCGCGTTTGCATTTGCGATAGCCGTATTATGGTTGGGTCGCCTGGAAACGAAATGGGCCAAGAGTTTAAGACCGTGGACGATGGCGGCGTGGTGCTGCTTGACCTTGGGTATTACTTTGGGAAGTTGGTGGGCGTACCGAGAGTTAGGCTGGGGAGGTTGGTGGTTTTGGGATCCTGTTGAAAACGCGTCGTTTATGCCTTGGTTGGTAGGAACTGCTTTGATTCACGCCTTGATTTTAGTGGAAAAACGCAATCAATTTGTAGCGTGGACGTTGTTATTAGCCATAACGGGTTTTTCTTTGAGTTTGGTGGGGACATTTTTAGTCCGTTCTGGCGTGTTGACCTCAGTCCATGCTTTTGCAGTCGATCCTTTGCGTGGTTTGTATATTTTGATGTTTTTAGGCGTGGTGATTGGCGGTTCGTTGCTTCTCTTTGCCTGGCGTGCGCAAACAGTCGTGCAACATAGGTTGCCGGATTGGGTGTCACGTGAATCCGCGATGTTACTGAACAATATCTTTTTAGTGGTCATGATGCTAACGGTATTATTGGGGACGGTATATCCCTTAGTGATTGATGGGTTAGGTTTGGGTAAATTGTCTGTAGGAGCGCCTTATTTTAACCAAGTATTTACTGCGTTGAGTACTCCATTGTTGCTGTTGATGGCTTTTGGACTGCATGTGAATTGGCAACGAGATAGCTTTTTAGGAGTATTGCGCAAATTAGGGTGGGTGTTTGGTTTAGGGTTGCTTTGTCCTTTATTATGCCTGGTCAGTGTGCATTACCCCCTTTATCCTATGACGTGTTTGGGTGCGGTTTTAGCAACGTGGGTTATGTTTTCTACCCTAGAAAAAGTTCGGCAACGCCTACTTCTTAGTAAAACGGCTAAAAAAATCAATGGTGCATTTTTGGGGATGGTGATAGCCCATTTTGGATTTTCGGTCACAGCTCTGGGGATTATTATTTCAAATAGTTATGGTATAGAGGACGATTTGAAAATGACCCCAGGTGAGCACACTTTGTTTGCTGGATATGACATTCAATTTTTGCAAGAAGCATCAATTAGGGGACCCAATTATCATGGCACGCGCAGTAGCTTTTTGATTACGCAGGGTCAGCATCAGGCTACGATTTATCCTGAAAAGCGTATTTATGATGTAGGTAAAATGCCGATGACCGAATCGGCGATTGATGTGAATCCTGTGCGTGACATTTATATTGCGATGGGTGAACCTTTGAATGCAACCGCTTGGTCGATTCGTCTCTATTACAAGCCTTTTGTCCGCTGGATTTGGGCGGGAGGACTGATGATGTTTATAGGCGGCTGTTGTGGGCTCAGTGACCGACGGTTTTATCGCAAGGAAGCAGCATGAAAATCATCCGACTGCTACCAGTACTAATATTTTGTGTATTGGTAACATTTTTCTGGTATGGCTTGGCGTTGGATCCCCAAAAAATACCCACACCTAAAATTGGACAGTTGTTACCAAACTTTGATTTACCCATGTTATTAGGCGGAAGCTCTCAGCGGTTTACCCCTGATTTACTTAGAAATCATAGGAGCGTATTGGTGGTATGGGCAAGTTGGTGTGACGCGTGTCGAGAGGAGCAAGCGTTTTTACTGACATTGGCCCAACAAAAAGGGATCAAATTATATGGAATAAATTATAAGGATGACCCTGCCAAAGCGCAGCAATGGCTGGTTGATTGGGGTAATCCATATCAAGCCATTGGCCTAGACAGAAAGGGTAAAATGGCCTTGGATCTGGGCGTATATGGTACGCCAGAGACTTATTTGCTTGATAGGCAGGGCAAGATTTTGCATCGTTATGCGGGATCGTTAACCGCTGAAGTGTGGCGGAGAGAGTTTTTGACGTTGTTAATGTGAGTTATCACTCCCCAGGCACGTCATCCAGAGCGAAGCGAAGGATCTCTAATTGACTAGGTTTGTGCCTAATTCCGGAGATCCTTCGCTTCGCTCTGGATGACGTTGGATTAGTTTGAATCTATTGAAAACAAACTTATCCACAACCTGGGGAGTCACTGTGAATTTTTAATGGAAAATGTTATGTCACGTGTATTTCTGACTTTATGCGCATTATTACTCTGTACGGTGGTGTGGGCCAGCGCTCGGTATCCTTTTGATCATCCAGCACAACAAGCGCAATTTCAGGCTTTATTGCATGATTTACGTTGTCCAGTTTGTCAAAATCAAGATTTAGCTGATTCTCATGCTGAATTAGCGGCAGATTTGCGTGGAGAAGTGTATCGCATGGTATTAGCGCATCAGAGCGATCAGGAGATTATTCAACATTTAACCGAACGGTATGGAGATTTTATTGTATTTAAGCCGCCTGTAAAATTACTGACTAGTGTCTTATGGTTGGGGCCCGCGCTATTGTTACTAATTGGATTGGGGATATTTGCGATGACTTGCATTCGACGCGTGCACCATGATTAATTGGATAAGTCTGGGGGTCCTCCTTTTGGTGTCAGGATTGGCTGTTGTTATGGCAGTGCGGCCTTTGCGTAAACAGAGATATGTTTGGATGGTGGTGCCGTTATTATTGGGTGCTGCGGGCTTGGGCTATTGGTATTGGGGTGCATGGCAAGCGCAATCAGAGTTTACACAACGCAATGACCGACAACGCGCAGCCGAGGCATTATTGCCTACGATCAAAAGCCCAGAAGTTTTGATTAAAAAATTACAACAGCATTTGGCAATCGATCCAAGTTCAGCACGCGGATGGTATTTGTTAGGGCGTCTCTATGCGAGTCAACATCTTTGGGAGAAATCGTATCAGGCTTTGGGCAAGGCTTACGAATTAAAACCGCAGGATGACTTGATTGCAGTAAACTTCGCCCAGAGTTTATTTGCTAGACAGAATCCTGAAGACGATGCATTAGCTAGAAAAATTCTAACAGCGACTTTGGTAGCGCATCCTCAGCAGGCAGATGCGTTGTTAATGTTGGCCATCGACGCGCAACATCGGCATGCTACGCAAGAAGCCTTGACATACTGGCGCAGGTTATTGATTCTGGTTCCTGACTCCTCTCCGGAGGCTGAGAGTATTCGTAAAACAATCCATGATTTGATGGGTAGTGAGTAGTCAGGGTAATTTTATGGCAGGTTGGGCCTTGGCCCAACAGCAAAGCTCCATTGAGCCAAGACCCTGAATAGGGATGATTTTCAAAAAATGGTTGTTTATGTTACTATCTGTTTTTTTAAAGGGGGTAGCATGTTTCATAAATTCTCAATTAAACAAGCGATACTAACGGTCGGTATTGCATTGGTGGCACAATCTGCGTTTTCGTCGACGGTTATGACGGTTTGTCCGAGTACAGAAATGTTGAAAAAATTTGATGGTGATTATACAGAAAGTCATCCTACTGCATTTGATCAACAGAATGGTCGGATGACTGTGAGCATATTGCAGCGCAGAAAGTTCAGTGATGATGATATGACGTTTGGTGGTTATGGCAAACTAGTTTTCATCCTGTCTGGTGTTACCGACTATCCTGGTGTAGAAAATGAAAAAACTGCGCAAGAGGTATTGGAGCAACTGCAGCGCTTAGAGATAAGAATGTAGTCAATTAATTTTTAGTGTGCAGTTGTATATGTAGTTTCCAGCAGACTTTAATATATCAGGTAATAAATCAAAAACCCCAAACCTGTCAAAGCAGCCAATGGATGTAAAATG
>CAIRCS010000059.1 GCA_903877115.1 uncultured Legionella sp. | reverse complement strand
CTTTTCTGGACAAAAGCCACTGGATTGCTTCGTCGCTACACTCCTCGCAACGACGATTTAAAAATTATGTTATGAGTGTTTATAAAAACATCGTCATTGCGAGCGTAAGCGAAGCAATCCAGTGACTTTTCTGGACAAAAAACCACTGGATTGATTCATCGACACGCACTCGCAACGACGTGTTGACAACCGTGCATACCCACGTAATATATACCTCTCGAAATTGGGTTTTTTTAAAGTGATTATTTCATGAATTTATTACGCAAAAAAAATATCCGTACTGTGGATCTGAGCCTGATGGGTGAAGAGCACGAGGGGGGGTTGACGCGGTGTTTGACTGGGTTTGATCTCACGTTACTGGGAATTGGCGCTATTATTGGTGCTGGTATTTTTGTATTGACTGGTGTGGTTGCGGCGACGAAGGCCGGTCCAGCGATTGTCCTATCGTATATTATTGCAGGGCTAGCATGTTTGTTTTCGGCATTGTCGTATGCAGAATTGGCGACTGCCATTGGTGGATGTGGGAGTGCCTATGCTTATGCGTATGTGGGTTTCGGTGAAATTATTGCTTGGATGATAGGATGGGACTTGCTCTTAGAGTACTCCATCACCATTGCTACCGTAGCAGTGGGGTGGAGCAGCTATTTGAAGAGCTTGTTGCAGTCGCTGTCCTTCAATGTGGTGAATATTGTACGCGTGGGCTCTACTATTGCGATTGATTTTTTTGCCTTAGGGATTATTTCAGTGACCAGCGTATTATTAATTTGGGGTGTGCGTTCGAGTACACGTTTTAATAATGCGATTGTAGGTATTAAATTATTAGTAATTCTTATATTTGTGGTGGTCGCGTCTACGCATATTGATACCAACAATTGGCATCCGTTTATGCCATTTGGTTGGTTAGGGGTCGCGAAAGGCGCCTCATTGATATTCTTTGCGTATATTGGGTTTGATGCGGTTTCGACGACGGCAGAAGAAGTGGTGAATCCGCAACGGAATTTGCCTATCGGTATTGTGGGTTCTTTGTTGGTTTCCACTATTTTGTATATCGTTATTTCAGCTTTGCTGACAGGTATGGTTCCCTATTATAATTTGAATGTAGCCTCTCCGATTAGTGATGCATTGATTGCAATCGGCTATCAAGGCATGGCTGGTGTGATCAGCGTAGGTGCTTTGGCAGGTTTAACCACTGTGATATTGGTCTTGTCTTATGGTTTGAGTCGCATATTTTTTGCAATTGCTCGCGATGGACTGTTGCCCAAGTATTTTTCTGTATTGCATGCGAAAACTAAAACGCCCATGCGTATTGTTGTATTGTGTGGCGTTTGGATGGGCGTGATTTCGGCTTTGTTCCCGATCGATCTCTTGGCTGAGCTGGTAAATATTGGTACTTTGGTTGCGTTTACCTTGGTTTGTTTGGGTGTGCTGATACTACGTCGTACTCAGCCTGATATGCATCGGCCCTTCAAGACGCCTGGTATGCCCTATGTCCCTATTTTAGGGATGGTCTGTTGTCTCTATTTGATTGCAAATCTCCCCTTATTAACCATACTTCGATTTGTGGTTTGGTTTGCGATTGGGATGGTGATTTATTTTTCGTTTGGACGCAAACATAGTTTGCTGGCGGGTAAGGCTAAGAACGCGCGGTGATTGTAGTTGGTAGGTTGGGCCAAGGCCCAACCTACCATTCCACGGTATTTTCTATTTTTTTACCGATGCATCAGTAAAGCGCAATGTTTGTTCGTCATTATTGGTTGTTTGTTCGTCATTATTGGGTGCTTCCGTTGCGTAATCCACTTTTCCGGTCATACGCAACGTCCTAATTGCTTTGAGTCTTTCAGCAGTTTCGGTATCTCTAAATAAAGGACTGTAGCGAAAAATACGCGTCATACGGCTAGGATCTGCCGTCATATCATGATGAATGGCTGTGATGGCATTTTGCATTTTATCGCCATCGAGACCGTTCATGCTTTTTTTGTTTTTTCTTAAAATATCCGCTACTTGCTCATCTGTCACAGTAAAACGACCTGGTTCTTCTGGATGTAGTGCATCTTGATTGTTATAAGCAGTCATGCGGTAGATACCTTCTTGTACCGCATAGTGAATACAGGCAGCAATAAACAAAGTAACACAACCCATAATGAAGAAAGCCCAGCTAACAGGATTTGCAAATCCAGCACTGATCGCTAAAGCAGTGATAGCAGTAGATAACACTGCATTAGTCAGGACAGCAGATAAGCTGAGGCTCATGACAATATTGGCCATGCCTAGACCGGCTTGGAGATAGCCTTCGTTATAATACAAACGTTCTAAGTTATTCCATAATTCACTCATTAAATAAAATGCACCAATCACAGCAGGGGCAGTGACCACACAGGCAATAATAAGCACACCTGCATAAGCGGCAAAATTGCTGTTTTGACGGTTGCTGCCATTTTCTTCACCGCGCGTTGGCGCTGTACCGTAGTAGTTGTTTGTTGTGCCGCCATTGCGATTCATAAGACAAAATAACCACCATGGTATGCCAGAATTATGATGGTGATGGATAACTGTTGGTGCAGCAGCTGTAGCGTAAAGAGGTGACGCAAGGGAATGAGAAGCGTATGCTAGTGGAATTTGGCCTTCATTTGTACCGTGGAACATTGATGTGCTATGGGAAGGGTAGAGAGCAGCAGTGAAAAAATTTTTTGTTTTCGAAATCTCATCCTGTATTGCTTCTGGACTAGCATCGGGAGCTAAGTTTTCTCCTCTAAAATCTTCATAAACTTTAGCGCGTTGTCTATCAGTTATTACTTTAGATCTAGTCATAGTTAGCTCCGTTTTGAATTCGTGCGCATTATACATTGCGCTTAATAAAAACACAAAGATAAATGAACGATACGAATGACCAAAAGTCACTGGATTGCTTCGTCGCTATGCTCCTCGCAACGACGGGTTGAAATT
>CAIRCS010000058.1 GCA_903877115.1 uncultured Legionella sp. | reverse complement strand
TTCTGGATTATCAATAAAATACGTGTAACATTCTGGATCGATATCTTTATCTTGTTGAATAAATCCAGCAATCATCGTAATCCATTTATTCAACTTTTTAAGTGGCGTCATATTATTTCGGAATCTCTCTGCTTTTTCCATTTGCATCAATGGCCACGAACACAAAAGTGCCTTCAGTAACTTTATTCTTTTTTTCCGAAGCCAAATCTTCTGTCCACGCTTCAACAGCAATCGTCAACGAGGTCTTACCCGTCTTAACAAGATTCACATAACAGCTTACCAAATTTCCCACGTGCACCGGTTTCAAAAATGTCATGGTATGAATGGCAATCGTCACCGCACGTCCTCGCGTTATGCGTTTCGCCATGATACCAGCGGCCAAATCCATTTGGGATACCAACCATCCACCAAAAATATCGCCTCCGGAATTGGTGTGTGCCGGCATAGCCAATGTTTGAATTGCCAATTCCCCTTTGGGTACCATCAAGACTCCATTTCTCGTTTTAATTTGGACAATGCATCTGCCATAGATGTGTTCAATATAAGTTTAGGTTTTGCTGGTTTTTCAGAAACGGAGCGTTCTGGTTTGGCTTTGGCTTGCGATTTTTTTGCCTGCGGCTTGACGCCAGAGGTTGAGACAGTTTTAGGCTCTTTTTTACTAGGTGCCGTGCTTTGTTCCGTCTGCAATTTCATACTCAAGCCAATCCGACGTCGCTCTTTATCCACTTCCGTAACGCGCACCGTCACAATATCCCCGGCTTTCACCAACGCATGAGGATCCTTAATGAACCGTCCGGCCATCTCCGAAATATGGATCAAACCATCTTGGTGTACTCCGATATCTACAAAAGCACCAAAATGGGTCACATTCGATATCACCCCTTCCAAAACCAAACCAATTGCTAAATCTGCAATATCTTGAATGTCTTCTTTAAAAGAAACTGTTTTGAAACTTGGACGCGGATCACGACCAGGTTTTTCTAATTCCGCCAACACATCTCGCACCGTCGCCAACCCAAAATGCTCATCCACATAATGTTGCGGATCAAGCGTTTTCAGTACAGACGTATTTCCAAGTAATTGCGCCAATGCAACACCCGTATTTTGCACCATCCGCTCTACCAAAGGGTACGCTTCTGGGTGAACGCCCGAGGCGTCTAAAGGATTGGACCCGTGTACAATACGTAAAAAGCCGGCTGCTTGTTGAAATGTCTTAGCCCCCATACGTGGAATGCTTTTTAACGCTTCGCGATCTGGGAATGCGCCATGCTCGTCTCGATAAGTAACTAATTGTTTGGCTACGGCCTCAGACAATCCTGAAACATGCGCCAACAATGTATAAGAAGCACGATTGATATCAACGCCCACGGCATTCACACAATCCTCAACAACGCCATCCAAACATTGAGCTAGACGCGCTTGATTCACATCATGCTGATATTGCCCCACACCGATGGCTTTGGGTTCTATTTTTACTAGTTCAGCCAAAGGATCTTGCAGTCGACGCGCAATCGATACCGCACCGCGCAAACTCACATCCAGATCCGGAAATTCATCAGCGGCCAACTGTGAAGCAGAATACACAGACGCACCAGCCTCATTCACCAAAACTTTGACCAAAGCCAAGTCGGGATACATTTTACACATCTCAGCCACCAGCCGCTCTGTTTCTCGCGAACCCGTCCCATTACCAATACTGACCAGATCGACGTGGTGCTTCACAGCCAATTTTGCCAAGGCAGCAATCGCCGCGTGCCAAGTAGATTGAGATTGCACTATGAACACAGTATCGTGATCTAAGACTTTACCAGTTTGGTCCACCACAACTACTTTGCAACCAGTGCGTAAGCCGGGATCTAAACCCATAATCACTTTGGCACCCGCCGGTGCGGTCAACAATAAATCCCGCAAGTTTTTAGCGAAAACATCAATGGCATCTTCATCTGCTGACTCACGCAAACGATTCAACAGTTCTAATTCTAGTTTGGCCCATAATTTCGTTGACCAAGCCAAGCGAACGGTTTCTAATAACCAATCAGAAGTAGTAGAGATATGAAAATACTGACAAATAGTTTGTTCGCCTATTAACTGATTAGGAATAGTCAGCGCCAAACTCAAAATTTGCTCTTTGCGTCCACGAAATAAGGCCAATGCGCGGTGTGATGGGATTTTGCATATCGCTTGCGAAAAATTCATATAATCAGCAAATTTGGCATCCTTTTTATCTTTTTTATCCTTCTTCTCATTTTTATTTTTTTTGTCGTGAACACCTTGCGCCGTCAAAATCCCTTCTTGCCAAATGTATTGACGTAATTGCGCTAACAAATCTGGTTCTTCCGCAAACCGCTCCATCAGAATCTGGCGGGCGCCATCTAAAGCCAACTCACTCGTCTCGATACCCAGGTCTGGATTAATAAATTGCTGCGCGTAAGTGACTGGGTCGATACTGTGATCTTGTAAAAGAGTCTCAGCCAATGGCGCCAACCCCGCTTCCTTAGCCAGATGCGCTTTGGTGCGTCGTTTTGGGCGATAAGGTAAATACAAATCTTCCAGACGAGTTTTTGTATTCGCGGCTAAAATGGCTTGCTCTAGCGCGTCGTTCAGCAAATTTTGTTCTCGAATACTATTCAAAATAACAGTCTGTCGCTCGGCTAACTCGCGTAAATACACCAAACGCTGAGCAATTTTTCGTAGTTCCGTATCGTTAAGATCTTGAGTTACTTCTTTACGATATCGCGCAATAAAAGGAACGGTTGCTCCATCATCCATTAAATGGATGGTCGCCTCGATTCGGCTTGGATGGATATTCAATTCTTTACCAATGATTGATGCCACTTGGCCAACATCTGCATTCATACTAGTTCCTATGCTCCTATTATTCTACCGTAACTGATTTCGCCAAATTACGGGGCTGATCCACGTCTGTCCCCTTGGCTACCGCAACATGATATGCCAACAACTGTAATGGAATGGTAAAAATGATAGGTGCAATCCAGACACCGCCAGACGGGACTCGAATAAACGTTGCATGATCTTCTGTCCAGACTTGACTATCATCCGCAAATACAAATAATTGCCCGCCGCGTGCACTGACCTCATGTAAATTGGATTTTAATTTATCCAACAATTCATCATTAGGTGCTATGACCACAACCGGCATCGTTTTATCCACTAATGCAAGCGGCCCATGTTTCAATTCCCCAGCAGGGTAGGCCTCTGCATGGATATAAGAAACTTCTTTTAATTTCAAAGCCCCTTCCAAAGCAACCGGGAATTGTACCCCCCGTCCTAAAAATAGTGCATTGGATTTATTCACAAATTGACGCGCTAATTTTTCAATCTCTGGATTCAAGCGCAAGGCACGTTCGCAAGCAGCTGGCAAACGCTGTAATTCCGCAAAAACTTCTTTAGCTCGGTCATCTTTACATAGAACCGTAGCAATCATCAACAAAGCAGCCAATTGTGTCGTAAAGGCTTTGGTCGATGCCACGCCAATTTCCACACCAGCCCGAGTTAAAAACACATTATCTGATTCGCGCACCAGAGTGGAGCTCGCCACATTACAAATACTATACGTCCCAGCATAGCCCACCGACTTCGCTTTAGAAAGAGCCGCCAACGTGTCCGCCGTTTCACCCGATTGCGAAATGGTAATAAGCAGCGTATCGGGGTTAACAACCACATCACGATACCGATATTCGCTGGCAATTTCAACTTGAGTCGCCAATCCGGCCAATGATTCAAACCAAAATTTAGCAATTAAGCCCGCATGATAGCTAGTACCACAGGCGACAATGTGAATCTGCTTAATCTGCTGAAACAGCGCCAAAGTTTGATCACTAAAACTCGCTTTCAATACCTCTAAACTAGACAATCGACCAGCTAACGTATCTCCCATCACCACGGTTTGTTCAAAAATTTCTTTCAGCATAAAGTGCCGATAGGGATCCTTCGTGATGGTAAAACCATCCGCACTCAACCGTTCTGAACTACGTTGTACCAGTTGCTGCTTATTATCAAAAATGGACATCGCGGAAGCGGTCAAATGCACGCTATCACCTTCTTCCAAATACACCACATGATCGGCAAAAGAACGCAAGGCCAAAGGATCAGACGCAATAAATTGCTCGTTCACGCCCATGCCCAACACCAAAGGGCTGCCTTTGCGAATGGCAACCAATTCATTCGGATGATTACGATGCATCACACCCAACGCAAACGCTCCTGATAATTGGTCCGCAGCGGTTTGCACCGCTTTTAAAAAATCCGGAACCAATTGATAGTGATGATGAATCAAATGCGCAGCCACTTCACTATCCGTTTCCGAAGTAAACTGATACCCCAAATCTTGTAGGCGTTGACGTAATGCTTCGTGGTTTTCAATGATCCCATTGTGCACGATGGCCACTTCGTTATGAGAAATATGCGGATGCGCATTGGTTTCCGATGGACGGCCATGCGTAGCCCAACGTGTATGCGCGATGCCCAAACAACCGCTGATAGCCGAATGATTCAAGGCATCAATCAAAACCTGAACCTTGCCTTCCGTACGAATTCGATGTATTTCGGGAGACTCATTGATAACCGCAATTCCGGCAGAATCATAACCTCGATATTCGAGACGACGTAAGCCCTCCAACAGGACTTTACTGATGTCTCGATTTGATACTGCGCCCATAATGCCGCACATAAGCACTCCTATAAATTTTTCTTCATGATTCGCTCACGATCACGTTGCCAATCTCGGTCTTTGGTAGCATCCCGTTTATCATGGGATTTTTTACCTTTTGCCAACGCAATTTGCATTTTAATCTTATTATTCTTCCAGTAAAGAGATAAAGGGATCAAAGTATATCCTTGTCGCTCCACTTTACCAATCAATTGATTCAATTCTTTTCGATTTAACAATAATTTACGCGTACGACTCGCATCCGGATGAGAATGCAAGGATGCCGTAGGTAACGGTTGAATTTGAGCACCTAGTAAATAAGCCTCTCCATATTTTACAATAATATGCGCATCCGTTAAATTCACGCGGCCTGCCCGTAAGCTTTTGACTTCCCATCCTTCCAAAATCAAACCCGCTTCATAGTTTTCTTCAATAAAATACTCAAAACGTGCTTTCTTATTTGTAACAATCGTATCGTGCTCTTTTTTATCCATGGTTAACCGACCTGAGATAGTTACAGAATTGCTCCGATAAGTTATCATGGTCACTGGATTTGCTTATTACCAGGATGGAAACATGATAAACAAGGAACGTAAATTATTTGTGCTAGATACTAACATACTGATGCATGATCCCACAGCTATTTATCATTTTCAAGAGCATGACATTTATTTACCCATGGTTGTCTTAGAAGAGCTGGATAGACACAAAAATGGTATTTCTGAACTAGCACGCAACGTCCGCCAAACCAATCGTATGTTGGTTGAATTAATGAGTGGCGCCACCCATGCTGAAATAGTCGCTGGATTAAAAATTCCCAGCTTTATGTCTAAACAAAACATATCAAGCTCCGGCCGATTGTTTTTTCAAGCTTCCGATTTAGAGCAAGTGCAACCTATTTCATTGCCTGGACATAATGTCGATAATACTTTATTGGCCATCGCATTAAGTTTGCAAAAAAGTGAAACAGAACGCCAAATTGTAATTGTATCCAAAGACATTAACTTGCGGATCAAAGCAGGAATTCTAGGTATTCCTGCTGAAGACTACTATACAGACCAAGTTTTGGACGACGTCACCTTATTACACAGTGGCTTGCATCATTTGGACAATCAATTCTGGGATAGCCATGGCAAAGACATGGAAGCATGGAAAGACAGTGGCAAAACGTTTTATCGCATCAAGGGCCCACTCGTATCCGACTGGAACCCCAATGATTGTTTGCTCACGGAAGATCGTGAATTCAAAGCCATTGTTAAAAAAGTAGAAGCCCAAGAAGCCATTGTTGAGATGGCGAGAGATTATACCCTTGAAAAAAATGCAGTATGGGGCATCACCGCCCGCAACGAAGAACAAAACTTCGCACTTAATTTACTGCTGAATCCAGATGTCGATTTTGTCACGTTACAAGGATCTGCAGGCACCGGAAAAACTCTGTTAACCATTGCTGCAGGATTAGCGCAAGTTCTAGATGAACGGCGTTACACAGAAATCATCATGACACGAGTCACCATTCCTGTCGGAGAAGATATTGGATTTTTGCCCGGCACAGAAGAAGAAAAAATGACGCCGTGGATGGGCGCGCTGATGGATAATCTCGAAGTCTTACACGGAAATCAAGAAGGCGGCAGTTTTGGTAAAAATGCAACAGATGATTTATTGAAAAATAAAATCAAAATTCGTTCCTTGAATTTTATGCGCGGTCGCACGTTTCTCAATCGATTTATCATCATTGATGAAGCACAAAATCTTACCCCAAAACAAATTAAAACCTTGGTAACCCGCGCTGGACCAGGATCTAAAATCGTTTGTTTGGGTGACATCAAACAAATCGATACCCCGTATTTGACCGAGACCACTTCGGGTCTTACATTTGCAGTGGATCGATTTAAAAATTGGGAATATAGTGCCCATATGACGCTGACGCGAGGTGAGCGATCCCGCTTAGCATTCTATGCTGCCGAACATCTTTAGGAGTTATTATGTCAGTACGCGCCATTACCTTTGATGATGTGCTGTTGGTCCCAGCTTACAACCATCATGAATCTCGACGCATCGTAGATACTACGGTTACGGATAGATTGAATAAACTCACGCTGTCTTTGCCCGTTATGAGCTCCAATATGGACACCATTACCGAAAGTAAAATGGCCAATTTTATGCACTCCAAAGGGGGCATCGGTGTTTTGCATCGCTTTTTAAGTATCGAAGATAACATCAAGGAATTTCGAGCTTGCAAAGGATCAGTGTTTATTTCCGTAGGCTGCTCCAAAGCGGAGCTAGAGCGCGCCGAAGCATTACGCGATGCCGGAGCCGATTTTTTCTGTGTTGATGTAGCCCATGGACATGCCAAATATGTCGGAAAAACCCTGAAAATTCTGCGGGAAATATTGGGCAGCCGGTGTATCATGGCCGGCAATGTCGCAACCTATGCGGGCGCAGATTATCTAGCTTCATGCGGAGCCGATATCATTAAAGCCGGCATCGGCGGCGGCTCAGTATGCAGCACGCGGATTAAAACTGGATTTGGTATCCCGATGCTCACCTGCATTCAAGATTGCGCACGCTCAGATCGCTCTATTGTGGCAGATGGTGGCCTAAAAACGCCTGGCGACATAGTAAAAGCCCTAGCATTTGGAGCAGATTTTGTCATGATAGGTGGTATGCTAGCCGGGACAGAACCCACGCCGGGTGACATCATCACCCAAGATGATGGCGCCCAAGTCAAACGTTATCGCGGCATGGCCTCGCGCGAAGCGCAAGAGGGCTTTATGGGTCAAATGCATGAATGGAAAACGGCAGAAGGGGTGAGCACGGATGTACCTTACCGCGACTGTGCTGATATGATTATTTCCGACATCGTAGGTGGCTTGCGCTCCGGCCTCACGTATGCCGGTGCTGATACAGTCAGTGAATTACAACGTAAATTAAATTATGTGGAAATCACTCAGGCTGGTCGGATTGAAAGCTTGCCTCACAAATTAATGGAATCTTATTAAATGGAACTCAGTGATTTTGCATTTTTCCATCAGGGCAAAATAGTCAAATTACTGAGTCCACAAGAAGCCCACTATCTTGCGGCTATTGATCAAATCGTCACGCCACGGCAGGATCATGCGTTGTTATTATTACATGGGTTTGCGTCATCTCCGGCGGTATATCGTGCGATGCTTCCGTTAATCACCGGCTATGATCGCATAGTGTGCCCCATCCTGCCAGGACATGCGCAATCTATTAGGGCATTTTCGCAATGCACTGCCCAGCAATGGCGAGATACCACACACAACGCCTGTGCAAAATTAATGAATGATTATGCAAAGGTCAGTGTCGTTGGTTTATCGCTAGGGGGATCATTGGCACTAGAGTTGTCGCAAACATTTCGTTTGCACCATTTATATTTGTTAGCACCCGCTTTAAAACTGTATTACCCGGCCTATCTTGCCTGTTTGGCTGCGCAAGGATTGCGTAGTGTGGGTTGGAAAACCATGGCCAATCATGCCGGAGATATTTTTTCAGATCAATTTCAAGAACTGGTTTATCAACGCCTGCCGATTTCCGCCATCATAGAAGTTTTGTCCTTTATCCATTCCCAAACCATCACGCAACCCAATTGCCCCACCGATCTGTTTTTAGGTCGCCATGACAAAGTCATCGATGTACAAACCGTCGCACAACGCTATGCGAATCAAGCAGTCCAAATCCATTGGTTAGAACAGTCTGCGCATGTTTTGCCGTTGGATACGGATAGGGGTGTGTTGTTGCAGGCCATTAATCTTTAGTCGCAAAGTAGGGCGTGTTGACAATTGCTCCCCCCGCCTACGTGCCTCGGCTTGTACGAGGCATCCAGGAGATCTTGATTGGCACCAACTTGACAACTTGTCAAGTTGGTACTAACCTTTGACAAATAAGATTAATATTTAGGTCTATATCTTGAAAACAATCCAAGTTGGAAAATTAAAAGATGACTTCTCAGCCGTTTTACATAGCGTACAAGAAGATGGTGAAAAATTCATTATTGAATATGGTAGAAACCATAAGAAAATTGCTATGCTAATTCCCTATGACCAATCTTTAGAACATCAAAATCCAAGAGTATTTGGCGCACTGAAAAATTGCGCATCATTTACACTGGACAAAGATTTTAATATGACAGACGATGAGTTTTTGGGACATGGCTAAGTTCTTAATTGATACTCATGTGTTTTTATGGCTGTTATTCTCTCCTGAAAAACTACCCAACCAGACATTAAACGCTCTGGCAAACCAAACAAATCAAGTTTCCGTAAGTTCAGTTAGTTTTTGGGAAATTTCATTAAAATATCGGTTGGGAAAATTAAGTTTAACGGGGGTATTGCCTAATGAACTGCCGCGCTTCGCGACTCAAATGGGTATTCATATTGCAGAAATTACCGCAGATGAGTTCGCTGGTTTTTACCAATTGCCCTTGGTAGAAGAGCATAAAGATCCTTTTGATAGAGTCATCATTTGGCAGTGTATTTCGCGGAAGGAAATGTTTGTCAGTCATGATTCTAAACTAGAATCTTATGTTCCTTTTGGACTAAATTATCTAAAATAGAGCAGAGCCGCGTCAAATTTTTTCTTTAATAATACAATCCTGGTTTTCACCCCAACGTAAAAACATTCCTAGTATCATCCAGTGTTACTCGAGCTAAAGATAACAAAGTATGTTACCTAACTACTGCTTTTTATTAGATTTTTTGCTGCTCTTCTCCGCACCCAAATTCAATATTGTTCCATTCTTTGCCATAAAATCATTTTGATAGGTCGGCACATTGTAATAATAAATATTGCTCTGACCCGATGCCAGCGCATGCTGTGTACTTGTCACATAAATCAAGGCCATAGCATAATCATCCGTTCTCACAAACGCTTCCGTGATACGCAAAGAACGCCCATTGAAGTGCGCATTGCCATCCATTTTGATCAATGCCCATTGAGCAGTACCCGCCATTTGAGCGTTAGAGTCCCTGGTCATAGTCAACTGCATATTTTTTGCTCTAACTTGAGGTAAATTTAAATAACTACTGCCCGCCATATCGATCTTTTTGGGCGTAGTCGTTCCCGTTATTTTCGCATGCACCTTACCTCTGATAGTAAGATCCATAGAATTATTCCCGCCACCATTGAGCTGTATTTTGCCGTCCCCACTCAAAGACACATGGCGCAAATTCATTCGGCCTTCGAGCACCGTAGCCGTATTTTTAGAATTGTCAATTTCCACATCCAATTGTTTGGAATACAATCTGCGCCCAGTCACATTACCATTACCGTGATAAAGGATGGCGTCTAACTGCCGCGCGCCTATATCAATCGTGACAGGACCATGTTTCGGAAATCGACCATCCAGCCGGATACGCAAAGTTTTACTTTTCGGTTTCACCTTCCACTCAATATTCCGAAGGTCGCGTGAGTCGCCATGCATACTAAACCATGCGCTGCGCGCGCCCGTATGGATATTTAAAATGAGCTCGCCCCGCACATCAATGCGCGTAAAATCGCCCGGAGTATAAAACAACGTTTCGATTTTGATTGGAATCATCGGTTGATTCGTTTTTCCCTGCAAAAAAGCTAAGGAATTACACCCCATTAATGGTATTAACAAACCGATTATCATTGTCCATTTCTTAAACATAGGGAATTCCTTAAAAGCGTGATGGGACTTCGCCGAATGGCACTACATTAAGAAACATGTCTCGTTCCGTTCGTGCTGAGGAGGCGTTTACGCCGTCTCGAAGCATATCTGCCAAGGCTTCGAGACGAGGCTAGTGCCTCTCCTCAGCCCGAACGGATCAGTGTTTTTTCCTTAACTTAGTGCAATTAGGCCAAGGTCCAACCTACATCTTTAAAACTTAGACTAAATACCGTGTCGGATCAACTATTCCTGCCTCTTGAAACCCTTTTTTTCGCAAATGACAGCTCGAACAAGCGCCACAAGCCAAGCCCGCATCAGTTGCTCTGTAACATGACACAGTTTGCGCGTAATCCAACCCCACAGAAACCCCTAATTGAATCGTTTCTGCTTTAGACTTATAAATCAAAGGCGCATCAATCACCAAAGGATGGCCTTCTACACCTCGTTTCGTAGCCAGCTCTGCCACACGTTGAAACGCTGCAATATATTCCGGGCGACAATCCGGATAATTAGAATAGTCGACTGAACTAACACCCATTACAATGCGCTCTGCCGACAATACTTCAGCCCAACCCAATGCCAAAGATAACATAATCGTATTGCGCGCTGGCACATAAGTCAGGGGAATATCTAGCGTATCTAGATGATCCGGCACAGCATGTTGCGCATCAGTAAGCGCCGATCCGCCCAAGCGTCCTACCGCAGCAACCTCCATAATATTATGTTCAAGCGCATAACGCTGTGCCAAACGCTGCGCGGCATGCAGCTCGGCACGATGTTTTTGTCCATAATCAAAACTGAGCGCATAACAAGCGTAACCTGCAGCATGAGCCAAAGCGAGACAGGTCGCGGAATCCAATCCTCCGGACAATAAAACAATTGCTTTGGTCATAATCTGTAACTCCCCTGGTACGTCATCCTAAGCGCATCTTTTTGCGCGAAGGATCTCAGAGTTAAGCACCGTGCCGACTTCAGGGGATCCTTCACTGCGTTCAGGATGACTTGGGGAATTACCATAATCTCATTTCCTCTATGGATAAATCGGTGGAATAACAGGAGCTTTAGTCCGCTTGGCTTTCTTGGGTGTCCGATGTTTTGTATAGGCCACAATAGCATGCCACAATGCCGCACCTTGCCACTTTGCCGTATATTCTGGGTGATACGCCACGACAACAAAGGACTGCAACGCTGTGTATAATGCATCATCTTTATGCAACAACGGCATAATATCAATAAAATGCGCAATGTCTTTATCTGGCCATTGATGACAACCCCAATTTACCAATGCCGCTTTGGTGCGTGCCACATCATTGCTCTTACAAGCAGCACGCAATGCTCTATATGGCCTTAAATTACGCAAACCTCGATTCCATAATCCAAAAAGCAGCCCTAGAATACTGATCCCCGCCGCCGCCCAAAGCAGCACAATGGGTTTCACTTCCCAAGACACAGGATGAGAAACAGAAATAGGGATAGGGATAGGGCTAGATTGCGATGCTACGGCGTGTCTTTTAAACTTTGGCTTAAATGGCTTGGAGGTTTTTATGGGTTTGGCAGAACGAATGTCATAAGATTTGGCCGGCAATTCTGCCATCTCCAGTTTTTGAGTTTTGACGTTAAACCATGGCACACGAATAGCCGGCAACTCAATTTTACCCGACCGAGGAAAAACATAAGTGACTTTCATTTTGGATCTGCCCCAAAGCTCCCCCTGCTGGATTCGATTATCCTGCTCTGCCTGACCAGGATAAGTGCGCAAATCGGGGCTCTCTGGAAAAGAAATTTGCGGCAATAATTGCGCTACCAAACCTTGGGCTTGCAATTCAATAGTACGCACGATGGTAGCACCCTCAACCAATTCAGTACCAGACTGATCGTAAGTTTCGCGCACACGCACTAATTTGGACGGCAACCATTCGCGACGCGCAAAATGCTTAGGTAGCGGTTGCACTTGTAAGGTTACAACGTCTCCAGAAAGCGTGACAGGTTGCGGCTTACTGGCATAGCGTAAAGCATGCAAAGTCGGGGGGACAACCACTACCGGACCACTTTTTTGCGGAAAAATAGCGTACAACTGTTCGTCTACTTGGTAAGAAACCCCTTCACGAATCGTTTGATATTGTTGACCTTCCCCTATTGGAAATAAAATCGCATTCTCTACCTGCGGGGCTTCATACCGCACATTAATCAATGGATAACGCGTGACAAGGTTAACTTTATATAAAATTTCCTGATTCAAATAAGGGCTTTTATTATCAACACTGACAGTCAATGCCACATCATTTTTCAAATCGGCCACTGGCATATTTTTGGCGTCAGACTGTGAAGAAGATGGCTGCGGTGTACTAGGACTTACATTCAATTGCACCGGAACACTGGTTAAAGCACCCAGATGAAATGCCGGAATAGTAATCATACCGCTGTGTTTGGGCTCTAGCACAATCCCCCATTGACCAATAGAGCGCGCCTGACCATTTACTACGGTATAAGACATCGCTTGTTCGGTCGCAATGATGGTGAAATCTGTCCGTAAAGCACTTAAATCAGGCGTCCCTTGCGCTTCCTTGGGATCGTAGGTGAGCGTTAGCCTAACTTGCTGACCCACCTCAATTTGCGACGCATCGAGATCCACAGAAATACCCTGCGCCCATGTCGCTGTGCAACTCAACCAGCCTAAGCATAACCACAGTAGACCATTTCGCATAAATGTCCTCATGATGCGCCTCCATCCCCATTTTGCCGACGCAAATGATCGCGTAAAAATTTCTCGCGCAACAAATAAGCGGGATCGTCTGGAATCAAACGCAACCATTGCTCTTTGGCTTGCTGCTCCTCACGCTCAGAACGACTGACAGGATGCTTTTGTGCAGAGGATTTGGCTTCCTTGGGCTCAGTCGGTTCAGACGTCTTAGGAGGTGGCGAGGAGAGTTCAGCGGGTTTTTGAGGTTGCGGCTGAGCATCCTTTTTAGACTCTGACTGTTGCGAAGACTTCGAATTTTGTGAAGAAGAAGAGGGCGATTGTTGTGACTGAGATGGCTGCTTATTGTCCGATTGAGATGGCTGCTGTTTATCCGACTGAGATTGCTTCTGCTTGTCCAATAATTTTTGCACTATTTGGCGATTAAACAAAGCATCTTGGTGTTGTGGATCGCGCTGTAATGCCTGATTGTAGGCAGTAATGGCAGGTTGATATTGGCCTGATTTCGCCAAAGCATTGCCTGCATTATAGTAACCATCTGTCGTCTGCAATCCCAAATAATTTTGCGCAGCTCGCTGGTAGTCCGCAGCACGATACGCTGCAGTAGCGCGCCAGTCTGGCCTCTGAAATAACTTTGCGGCTTGATCAAATTGCCCAGCATTCCATAACGCTTCTGCTTGGTGATCGGGGGTTTTCCACCAATCTTGCCAAGTCATAGCGTGACCAGGTATCAGCCAAAGCGTTCCGAGCACTATCCCAATCCACCGCAACCTGTTCATGCCCCAATCCTCTCAAACCATCCGCGACGAAACAAAGGTAAAAAGAACAGTAATCCAGCTACCAGGAACCACCGGCCTTGATCTCGCCAAATCGCCACATCATCCTGTTCGTTCATTTGATAGCGATGCGAAGCCTTGCTGCGCGATGTTAACCATTTTTCGATGTCTGCATCGGAATCAGTAAACGCCAACACGGTTCCATGACCCGCTTTGGCCAATGGCGCAAATAACGATCGAGCTGATTTGTCTGCCAATAATGGCATCACTGAAACGGTGTACCCTTCTTGCCCCAATTTTTGCGCCGCATCGACCGCTGCGGCCGAAGGAACCTGTCCACTTAAAACCAACATATCGCCAGCATGCAGCCCCATATCTGTAAACATGGTTTGGGCTTCCATAAGCGCCTGTTCTAAATGATTGCCATCTACCGGCAAAATATCAGGACTCAAGGAGGCTAATAAAATATCAATGGTTTGAGCATCATCCGTCAATGGTGACACCACAAACGGTTCGCTTGAGTAGACCATCAATCCAAATTGCCCAGCATTGGGCAATGCCAAAAGATCATGGATTTTAAATTTGGCACGCGTTAAACGATCAGGGGACAAATCCTGCGTCAGCATCGTGCTCGATAAGTCCAACAAAATCATATGTGGATTTAAATGTTGGTAAGTCGGTACGGAAATCTTTGACCAAGTCGGACCGGCCAGAGCTAAAATCATGCAGCACAGACTACAAAAGACACCCAATACCGTTGCTAGTCTTTGCGTCCGACCATGATAGATCAACAAAGGCTGCAACAAATGTGCATCACAGACTTTAGACCAAATCGACACAGCGCTTCTGCGTTGCAACAATCCGATTACTAATCCAATCAACGGTAATAAGGCCCACAGCCATAATGGGCGCAAAAAATGCAGCTCACTCATTTTTTTGTCCCAAAGTAAATTGATGCCATCCCAATCCCGCACGACCCAATAATAAGACGAAAACAATCAACAACCCAGGGGCTAAAAACCAAGGATAATAATCATATTGCGGTCGAATTTCCGCTTGATCTTGGGTTACTCGCGTCATCTGATCAATATGCTCATAAATTTTCTCCAAAGAGGCCGGATCGGTCGCACGAAAATACTGCCCACCCGTTGTCTTGGCTACGTCTTTTAACGTGTCTTCATCGAGATCAGCAGCGCCTGACATACTCAAAAACAAACCATCGAACGATCTGGGATCCAAACTAGAATGTAACCCAATGGTATTAATTTGAATTTTTTCGCTTTGCGCCAACGCTGCGGCCTTCAGCGGCGTTAATACCCCAGAATTAGACACGCCATCCGTCAACAACACAATCATCCGTCCTTCTGCGGGCGCTTGTTGCAAACGCTTGATGGCCAAACCCACCGCGTCACCCATGGACGTCGATTTACCAGCCAGGCCCACCGTCGCATCATCAATACGTTGCGCCACATTGCGCCGGTCATACGTCAACGGGGTCAAAAGAAAGGCTTGCTCCCCAAATAAGATCAGACCAATTTTATCTCCCACACGTTTGCCCACAAATTGTTTGGCCGCGCGTTTCACCGCGAACAAACGTGTCTCCCTGCGGCCATGTTCCACCATGTCATTCACACCCATACTGGGAGAAATATCCAAAACCAACATAATATTGTAACTATCGCGTGAGAGTGGGCGCGGCTCCCCAACCCATTTAGGACCCGCCAAAGCCACTATAAACAAACTCCAAGCCAGCATGAGCCACCAAACATGCCCACGATTGGTCAGCAACGTTTTGTCTTGTTGGATCAAAGTTTGCATGGCCGTATAAAAGGGCACTTTCAACGCTGCGGAAACTTGCGTTTTAACAGGTGGAATTAAAAGCCATAACAACCAAGGTAGTGGCAGCAATACAAGCACCCAAGGCAAGGCTAAGACAAACATGGCCGCTCCCGTTGTACAATCCAGCTGCGTACCAAATGAAATAACGGCCGCAAATCCCGCGGGTGATTAGGTTGATAAGGCGCATATAAAAAAGCCTCACCCTCTGTCAAAAAATCTAATTTTTTACTGGTTTCCTGCAAAAAAACCAACCATTCTTTGCCATGCAATTGTGCTACTTGCTCACGGGGGAAATATGCCAACGCGACTCGTTTGAGTAATTCATTCAACGCCGCACTCGTAGTCTGGGTATCCCTTTCGGCGTAATAAGTTTTTTCATACTGGGCGAGTACACGCAATGCTTCGCGTTTCACTTTTCCACGTCGAAACCAACGCCAGCCCCACACAACCCCTAAGATCAAGAGTAGTGACAGCATACCCAACAATACAAGCCATCCAGTGGCCAGCGGCCATCTACCCAGTGCTGCGGGCAAATGAATATCATGCAATTGTTGGAGAAGATCCTGATCTGAATTCATCGTGACCTCAAACGCTGTGGAAAGGTGTGTTTGACTAACAGTGCCAAATTCATGTCACTGGTCACTTGTGTGTACTGCATAGGAATACGTTGCATTTGCTGGGTTAACGTCGTGATCCGCTGTTCACAATAGAATTGATAGCCAAAACGCACACTATCTAAGCTAGTGTCCACTAACAAATCTTGGTTTCCATCCGACATACCGTATAATTGCGGCAACGGTGGCCCCAATTCCAACGGATCACAAATATGATAGGCCAACAAATCATGATGCCCACTGAGACGTCGTAACAAACGTTCATGGTGATCTTGCCAGTGATAAAAATCCGAAATGATCACCACAATACTACCGGGCTTAAGTAAGCGCTGGATCCGTGTCAAAGCTTGATCAAATGCTTGAGTCCCTTGGTCACTAAGCGGTTGATTTGCTTGGGAGTAATGGCTTAACCCAGCCAAAAATGGCAAGACACCCGCACGTCGAGTCCGCGGGGTAAACGCTCTGTGTTCCTCCTCAGAATACAACAGGCCACCCACTCGATCTCCTTGCTCGGCTGCTGTCCATGCCAATATCGCAGCTAAGCGCGCAGCAATCACAGATTTGAAAGCCACTCTTGTCCCAAAAAACATGGATGTACAAAAATCAACCACCAGCAGCACGGGTCGCTCACGCTCTTCATGATAGACTTTCACGTGTGGCCGACCGGTGCGGGCTGTCATCCGCCATTCCATGTGCCGGACCTCGTCACCCGCTTGATAATTTCGCGCTTCCGAAAAATCCATGCCGCGTCCGCGCACGCGAGATTGATGCAGCCCGATACGCGCAGCATAACCTTTAGGTGGATAATGCACACGTTGTGCTTGCGCAGCAAGAGCAATCAGCTCTGCCACCGTAACGGCTAAGCCTGCTTGCATAGTGCCCTCACCCAAGTATTATGGCACAGCCACGCGGCGGAGTAATTCGGTAATGAAGTCATCACAACGCACACCCTCTGCCTCTGCTTCATAAGTTAATAAGATTCGATGGCGCAACACTTCATGTGCAACCGCATGAATATCTTCCGGCGTAACGAAATCACGCCCCGCCAACCATGCGTGCGCTTTAGAACAACGATCCAAGGCAATCGTCGCACGCGGACTCGCGCCAAAACGTAGCCACCGACCTAATGTTTCACTATGCGGGGTTGGGTTGCGTGTAGCAACCACCAGCTGCACAATATAATGTTCTAAGGCAGGACTAGTATGGACTTGGAGCACTTGTTGACGCGCTTCAAACAAGACGGATTGTGGCAAAGGTTTGATTGAAGATTGAGCATCACTTTTGGCTGTACCGTGTTGGACCAAGGCCTCCTGGCGCGCCAAATTTAAGATCTCCCGCTCTACCAATTCACCCGGATAAGAAATAGTGACATACATCAGAAATCGATCCAATTGCGCTTCTGGCAATGGGTAAGTCCCTTCTTGTTCAATAGGATTTTGCGTTGCCATGACTAGAAACAATTCGGGAAGTGGGTAGGTTTTGCTTCCGATAGTCACTTGACGCTCAGCCATCGCCTCCAACAAAGCGGACTGCACTTTCGCTGGCGCTCGGTTGATTTCATCAGCCAAGACCATATTGTGAAAAATGGGTCCGGGCAAGAACACAAATGAACCATTTTCGGGATGGTAGACATCGGTCCCAGTCAAATCCCCTGGTAGCAAATCCGGGGTAAATTGAATGCGGTGAAACGAGCCTTCAATCCCTGCGGCCAACTCTTTCACGGCTCTGGTTTTTGCCAACCCTGGCGCACCCTCTAATAACAAATGACCATCCGCTAGCAACGCTATCAGAATGCGAGTCATCAATGCGGTTTGACCAAGGATCCGAGTATTCAAATAGCGATTCAATTCGACAATTTGCTCTTGAACTGCAGAAGCAGCACGATACTTTGTCCCTTCCATTTATTATTCCTTTACAATTTCAATCCGATCAGCCTGAGGCCCTTTCTTCCCTTTGATAACCGCAAATGTGACTGCAACACCATCTTGCAACCCTTTGAAATCACGCGGACGGGTAGATGCTACATGAAAAAAGTATTCCTGATCATTGTTTTTCGCAATAATAAATCCAAAGCGTTTTTTGCGATCAAAAAACTTAATCACGCCAGAATGTCGGGCTTCAGATGATCCCGCTGAAAATAAATTTTTAAACCAATTTTTTATAAGTTTTATAAACATAACCTTTTATTCCTAATTTTAATATGGGCATTCTCTTAAACAAGAATGACAGCAAAAAATGTCGTCTACACAGCCCCATCTACAAGAGAACAATGTTAACCGTAGTTTCAACCGCACTCAAGTATATCATACGCATGAATACTTTGCAGGGGGGGATAAACTCCAAAACATAGCATTTTGAAGTTTATTGGGTATATAATCAGAGCCATTCCTCCTCATTTATTTCTAGTATGCGCCCTTATTCTTTCAGCGATCAGTGCATTGCTTTATTGGACACCGCCATACAAACGGTTTTTCCCGAACCGAAACGCGCCACGCCGCGCGAAAATCCCGGTACCGACATACCCGAGCATTCTTTAACCTCCCGGCAAAAACAGCATGCGGCCGGACTCATGCGTGTCAATCATGCGGGCGAAGTATCAGCGCAAGCACTTTACCAAGGCCAAGCTTTGGTTGCGCGCAAAGAAGCAATTCGCGAACATTTACAGCATGCGGCGGCAGAAGAGGTCGATCATTTGGCATGGTGTGAACAACGTTTGTCTGAACTTGAATCAACCACTAGCCTGCTCAACCCCCTATGGTACAGCGCTTCTTTTGTGATAGGTGCTTTGGCTGGCTTGGCCGGCGATCGCATCAGCTTAGGATTTTTGGCCGAGACAGAAGAGCAAGTCACCCGCCATCTACAGAGTCATTTATACTCGCTGCCTGCAGAAGACCTCAAAAGTCGAGCCATTGTGAAGCAAATGGCAATAGATGAAAATAAGCATGCGCTGTCTGCTTATGAGCATGGCGGCACCACATTACCCGACGTCATTCGCACCATGATGCGCTGGGGATCAAAATTGTTAATAAAAAGTAGTTACTATATATAGTGGAGCAATTTTAAGAGGCAGCAACAGCGATGGAGCAAGGAACGCTTTTCATCATATGCGTGTTGATAACAGCGTATGTATTTGATTTTATCAATGGCTTTCATGATGCGGCTAATTCTATTGCCACCATTGTGACCACCAAAGTATTGACCCCTATTCAGGCCGTGTTATGGGCGTCCCTGTTCAATTTTATTGCGTTTTTATTTTTTAAAATGGCCGTTGCGCAAACGATTGGCACTGATTTGGTCAGTTTACCCGTTGTCGACGCCAATCTGATCTTTTCTGCATTGCTCAGCGCCATTTTTTGGGGGCTACTAACCTGGTACTACGGCATTCCTGCCAGCTCTTCTCAAGCGTTGATTGGCGGATTGGCGGGTGCAGCCATCATCAAAGGCGGATGGGTGACCTTAAAATGGATAGGGTTATGTAAAATTCTTGTTGGTATATTAATTACGCCAGTCATTGGTCTATTGGCCAGCATTATCGTCATGTTTTGCATCAATCGCATTTTGCGGGTCCGGAATACGCGTACCAATCAAAAATTATTTAAGACGTTACAGCTGATTTCTTCCGCTTGTTTAAGCATCACCCACGGGACCAATGACGCACAAAAAACCATGGGGATCATCACTTTATTACTCTTTTCTTCCTCATGGTTACAAGGTCCTTTTTTTGTGCCTTTATGGGTTACTGTGACGTGCCATTTGGCGTTGGCCTTGGGCACGTTATCTGGCGGATGGCGCATTGTGCATACCATGGGCACCAAAATCACCCATTTAAATCCTGTACGAGGCTGTGCCGCCGAAACCGGTGCCGCTATGGCTATTATGACGGCGTCAGTCTTTGGTGTGCCTGTCTCCACCACGCAAACTGTGGCCGGCTCGATTGCAGGTGTCGGCGTGTTTCATAGTGCGCGTCAATTAAATTGGACGACGATACGCCGCATGGTCCTCTCTTGGTTATTCACCATTCCTGTTACCGCATTGATTGCGGCGGGCATCATGTGGGCCATTATTTGAGATGAGAAACTGTCTATTTTCAGTGCTTTTGCTGATTGCATCCCTAGTACAAGCAGACTCCTGCAGCACAAAATATGATTGCCCGAATGTGTCAAGATTACTGCAGCCGACTTGCCGTCGTCTCCATCAAATTTGGTACGATGGTAAAATCGAGCTCCAAATTCCAGCTTATACTTGGCATAATCGCTTCTATTATTCAAACCATAAAACTTACAACGAAAATCCCTGGGGCGGCGGATTGGGAAAAAGCTATTATGATGAAGATGGGGATTGGCATCAATTATATGCGTTTACTTTTCTAGATTCTCATAAAAATGTGGAACCGATTGCCGGCTATGGATTTGAAAAAATGTTACATTTCAATGCCAAAACCGGCGTTGGTATTGGATATACCGTCTTCATGACTTCGCGTCCCGATATCGTGCATTCCATTCCATTTCCTGGAATCCTACCTTTGGTCGTGATTGCACATCAACGCGCTTCGTTAACGATGATTTATGTGCCAGGCAAACAAAACGTTGGAAACGTTTTGTTTGTGTTGGTGAAGTGGGTGTTGAATTGAAAAATTAGGGTTTGTTGACAAGTTTACATAGACTTATTCCCGATCGTAAATTTATCAGTAGCAAGCCGACTATTAGTCGATACAGCACTTTGATCAGTAGGCGGCACGTTACCTGATGGCGTAGTGTCCACTTTAGACATAGGTATCCCCGCTTTTGCAACAGCAGCATCCATACGTGCATTCACACGCTCCTCAGGGGTCTTACACGAATCCCACACCCCTCGAGCAAGCATCGATCCCAATTTGAAAATTCCAAACACAACCGCTCCTGCAGCCATAGCCCCTAACGAAAGCGAGATGTGATCCGACATGCGATTATTACCAGCGCATTAGCAGCCCTAGAGCGTATTCTTAAGCCG
>CAIRCS010000057.1 GCA_903877115.1 uncultured Legionella sp. | reverse complement strand
TTTTTTTTAAATTCAGCAACTTTGTTTTGGTCTTGTTTGAAATGTTTAGGGCGTGGCTTAATATAAGAGTAATTTAGCTTCTTGATCTCTCGATGAACAGTTGATTGTTAACGCGCGTGCAATAATGACCCATTAAATGGGTTAATGCGCGTTGAAAATTGACCCACCACATTGGTGGGTTTTTGTCGTGATGTTAATCCATTATTATCAACCTATACTACTTGTTGTTTTAACAGATGACAGGGGTTTAAATCAGGAGATGTTAATAATGGAAAGTAAGAGAAAGATTGTGAATCGTCATCGCAGTGGTGAGGCGATTCGTTCGATCGGTCGTGAATTGAATATATCCCGCAATACGGTCAGGGGCATAGTTCGCAGTGAAGGCACTCCTTCGGCATTTTATAGTCGTATCTTTCAGCCTCATTCTGCGCTTGGCGCTTACGTTGATCTTTTGGAAAGGTTGCTTCGGGATAATAAAACTGCAAAGCCCACACGCACAATCCGTCATTTGTTTGAGGAGCTTGAATTAACTGGCTATAAGGGCAGTTATTCAGCCGTTGGGCGTTATTGCGCTAAGTGGAGAGAGCGCTCATCATCCGTAAGCCCCGCAGCCTGTGTGCCGCTGTCATTTTCACCAGGAGAGGCTTATCAGTTTGACTGGAGCATGGACAAAGTGATGATAGATGGCGATATCATCTCAGTAAAGGTAGCTCATTTTGTTCTGTGTTATTCGCGCAAAAGATTTACATATATTTATCCTAATGAAACGCATGAAATGGTTTTTGATGCGCATATTCGAGCTTTTGAGTTCTTCGGAGGCACTCCGGTTCGTGGCATATATGATAATATGACGACAGCAGTTAAGAAGATTCTAGCAGGAAAAGAGCGGGAGTGGAATCCGCATTTTGAACGTCTTTGCGCTCATTATCGCGTTGAACCAACGGCTTGCAACCCCGCCAGTGGCAACGAAAAGGGTCAAGTTGAGCGTCAGGTTAAAATCTCTCGTCAGCAGTTTTTTACTCCGATGCCAGAAGGTGGCAGCTTGCAAGAACTGAATGATAGATTAGCAAGTCAGCTTATCACCTATAATAAAAACCATAAGCACCCTGAGTTTAAGGATAAAACGATTGATGAAGTTTTCCAAGAGGAGCGGCAAAGCCTTGTGTCCGCGCCACTATTATTTGATGGCTGCAAGGAAACTTATGTTAAGATATCAACCACTTGCCTTGCTCGTTTTGATCGTAACAGCTATAGCGTTTCTTGCACGTGCGCAGGCAAAATAGTACTCTGCAAATCCTATGCTGATAAGGTGGTTTTTATCCATGATGGCAAGGAAGTTGGTCGTCATGAGCGCAAATTTACGCAGGGTCAAACATACTATAACCCGAGTCATTATTTACCAATACTAGCTAAAAAACCAGGGGCACTTCGCAATGGTGCGCCGTTTGTGAATATGGCACTGCCCGATGAGCTAAAGGCGGTACGTGAGCATCTTGAAAAGCAGATAAATGGGTCTAGAGACTTTGCTCTTATATTATCATATATACCGCTGGAATCGTTGGAATCAGTGGTGTTAGCGTGCAGCGAGGCTATTGGTTCCAAGACCATCAGCAAGGATATTATTCTAAATATTTTACTACGACAAAATGATAAATCTAATGAAATAGAGCAGGCTTCAAACATTGTTTATCTGCCATTAAAACACATTCCGACAGCCGATACTGCCATCTATAATCAGCTATTATCAGGGGTGTCATCATGAGCTTAGAGGAATTAACATCCCCCATAAACGACTTCACTCGTGACGATATAATTACGTTAATGAAGGATTTGAAACTAACCGGCATGGTCGAGTCGTATGACGAGATCGTATCCGACATGATAAAACGCAAGGCTACCGCTGCTTATGGCTTGCACTGCCTGCTAAAAGCTGAAGTAAAAACCAAAACTCTCAAGGCTATACAAAACCGAATGAATGTTGCAAAGTTCCCTGAGAAAAAGGATCTTAACGACTTTATATTTAGCGATACTCCCATTAATCCCGAGCAGGTGATGAATTTATATTCTAGCGAGTTTGTGAAAACTTCTCGCAATATAATTGCCATTGGTGGCACTGGAACTGGCAAGTCTCATTTGGCCATCAGCATCGCTGCAAAGGCCGTGCGAAAGGGCTATAAGGCGCGATTCTTCAACCTTGTGGACCTCGCAAATCAGCTTGAAAGAGAGAAAGTTGATGGCGTTTCCGGCCGCCTGGCAAGTCAGATGGAAAAAATGGATATATTGGTTCTCGATGAGCTTGGGTATCTGCCATTCTCACAAAATGGTGGGCAGCTAATCTTCCATTTATTATCAAAAATACACGCTACAACTTCGCTAATAATCACTTCAAATCTGATTTTCAGCGAATGGAATAGCGTCTTTAACGACAAAAAAATGACCGCAGCATTGCTCGACAGAGTTTGCCACAACTGCGACATCATCGAAACTGGAAATGAAAGTTATCGAATGAAAAAACGAAAATAACGATAGACCTCAGAAGAAAAAGGGTTGGCTCGCGCCGGATGTTTGATCTCCGGCTCACCAACCCTTTTTTATGCAAAATCTAACCACACAAACGTGACAAGTATGATGCTTAAATTAAAGTGCAGGTGGGTCAATTTTCAACGCGCATAGTGGGTCAGTTTTGAATGCGTATTGACACTATAGAGCCATTAAAGGTATCTGCTTTTAAACTACTCTCTCAACAACCGCTGACTATTTCTCAAGGCTATTAAACTCCGAACTCG
>CAIRCS010000056.1 GCA_903877115.1 uncultured Legionella sp. | reverse complement strand
CTTCGTTCGGCTTGTCACGCCGCTTGTGCAGCATGTCTCATACTGTCAGACCAATCGCCAACACAGCATTTTTTAAAATGATCGATCGCGGTCGATGGCAACGTACTATTTTTGAATTTCGAATCGACTCGAATCTGCATCTAGTGGCAGTCTCGCGCGAACCGGCTCCAGCTTCTGAAGGCCCGGGAGTGCGAATGGGCCACTTTTCCAGTGGAGCTTCTCCGAGCCTCGCCTTCTAGCCAGCCACCGCGGCACCCAGTCTCAGGCTCAGGCTGCCAACTTGGCAAAAATCAATTTCAGCACTGTTCTGCCTACAAAGTGTATCACCTACAGTGTACTGCCAAATGCTAGCATTTGGCACTACATTTGTACACCTAATTTTAATTGAATTTAAGGAGCATTTTAAGTTAGTAGTGTTTTTGGGGATCAGAACGAGGACGTCATGAAGGGCAAAGTAAGCAACTTAGTTTTTATTTCACCACTGTTGAACTTTCAATAATACCATCCCCTTTGCCAAATTCTTTTTTGGTAGGTTTCAGAATGAAATGCAGGTGAGAGTGAAGCTGTGGGTTCATGGAGCAATGCCCAAACTCAGTATCAGAGCCTTCTTGTCATCTTCAAGTTCCATATGCTAATATCAAGCGATGACGGATTTTTCAGAATATAACTCGATTTCTTTGAAGAAATGCGTTTCATTTCTTGATTTTTTAGCAGAGCATCAATGAAAATCATCTAACTGGGTCCCATTACGAAATGAGCATGATTTTTCAACTGCAATACTCAACAAATAATCTATTACAATGCTCCAGGTATCAGTTGGTTAATTCGTTTATTAGAATGAAAGACAGTGTTCTTTCATTCTTTTCGATGTTTTGATTTTTTTTACTAATTAATTAAGATATAAAAATTTCTGGGATGGCTGAGTTCTATTCAAAAAATTTTCACAAGTAGTGAAGAAACTATTGGAAACTCGATTTACGAAGTTGGTAATTTCTCATAATGAACTTTTAACACAACGGACCTTGTAGGCGAGACAAAAGCTATCATTCCTTTAGGAAAGGGATGGTGAGTCCTAAGAGTGGTAAGAAATGTCCTTTGTACCTGATTTTAAGTCGTTTCTGCAAGTTGTTCCGCGTTAGCTTTCTCTTTTCATTGATTCTATAAAATAACCGTCCCCTACTCCAAAGCTTGTTATTGATTTTCAATTTGTTTTTCGTCATTAGGGGATGCATTAGCAAATAAAACTATAACTTTCATAGATTTTGTTGCTTCATAGAAAAAGATCCAAAAATTAAAAAACACAATTTTTGGATCTTTAATTTTTAATAGGCTAATCCCATTCTTAGTGTAGTTTCTCCACCTAAATAAACACGTATGCTTAAAAAATCAGTAGGACAAGCACTTTCACATCTTTTGCATCCTACACAATCCTCAGTACGAGGTGCAGAAGCAATTTGCCCTGCACGGCAATCCTCCCAAATTACCATTTCTAATACGTCTGTTGGGCAAGCTCGAACGCATTGAGTGCAACCTATGCAAGTATCATAAATTTT
>CAIRCS010000055.1 GCA_903877115.1 uncultured Legionella sp. | reverse complement strand
TGCGCGGCTCCAACACCTGTGAACTCGTGTTTCAAGATTGTTATGTTCCTGAAGAGCAAATATTAGGCAAACTCAATAAAGGCGTTGCCGTATTAATGTTGGGTTTAGACTATGAACGCACCCTTTTAGCTGCTGGCCCTGTCGGGATCATGCAAGCTTGTTTAGATGTAGTGGTTCCCTATGTACACGATCGCAAACAATTTAATCAAGCTATTGGAGAGTTTCAATTAATCCAAGCCAAACTTGCAGATATGTACACCGATATCAATGCGTCCAGATCATATTTATACGCTGTGGCTAATGCATGTGACCAAGGATTTGTCGGTCGGAAAGATGCTGCGTCCGTAATTCTTTATACCGCTGAAAAGGCAACACAAATGGCATTGCAAGCCATCCAAATTTTAGGTGGCAATGGTTATGTCAATGAATACCCTACTGGCCGCCTGCTGCGAGACGCTAAATTATACGAAATTGGAGCGGGTACTTCGGAAATTCGTCGTATGTTGATTGGCAGAGAGTTGTTTTTAGAGACTGGGGGCGCTTAGGGCTGGAAGCCCCCCTTCAGCGCAACGCATCAAACCCGACAGTGCCTTGCTTCGCAATAGGATGATGGGTGGTAATAGGTAATACAAATTGCGCTACCACGGCTTTCCAAAAATCTTGGTACAAAGTTTCTTGCAGGGGATGATGGGGCTCAATGGGAAAACACGGCCCATGATTCGCCTCCAGCAGCCACATATGATCGCGATCATCGCACATGAAATCAAAACCAAATACTGCAAATGTGCGATTTTTCTGGGGTAAAAATGCTTGAGGAAACTCTGCCTTAAGAGCGTCAGTTACCTCTTTGATGATAGTCTTAATTTTTGGATACCAAACGGCATATTTGGGGTGCCCTTGTGTGGGTATTTGTACCACCGAAGCTGCCTTTTCATGTAGATGCTCATTGGTAAGATGCGTACTGAGATCTCCGAAATTGTCCTCTGAGTACTTCGCTAAGGCCACATTCAAATAGCCATGCTGATATATAAATGCGCCTGACTCACGTGTAATGACCACAAAAAACCGCAAACTATATTTACGTCCATCATGTAAATCTGGATTGCCTATATAACGCTGCAACACATGCGGTCCGCCAAGGCGATTGGGATGCAACATATGTTCCTCAATTTGCGATAATTGATTGAAAATTTTGATATGTTGGCCATTATTCAGTAAGGATGGTTTCAAGATCCAAGCCAGGCCCTTTATTTCATCCACATATTTATGGCGCACCACATAATGATCTTGCGCAATATCGCTGAGTACCGTAGACCAAGAATAATCATTCAATATATAGGTTTCAGGCATCACTTGAGGACAGTGTTTACCCAATAAAAGCGCTAACAAATGTTTGTACTCTAAACATTCACAAGCATCCTCCGCAAAATCAAGATTGCGCTCGGTAAATTTTGCGCGCCAAGCCCAGCGTGTCCGCTTTAAGCCTGCTGCTTGCATAAATTTTTCTAATTGATACAAGGTGGGAGAAAAGTTTTCAGGATCCCGAAATCGATATTTTATGCGTGATTTTCTGTCAGACTGCACATTGCTAAGAAACATGAGTAGAATCCACCATCACCTGTATTTCTCAGTGTATCTGGTGTACGATAGCAATCTCAAGCTTTATATTGAAAATATTTATATGAACTTAGCGTCTGTTCGCATTGTGTTGGTCGCCACCACGCATCCTGGCAATATTGGTTCTGCTGCACGTGCGATGAAAACCATGGGTTTGACGCGCTTATACCTCGTGAATCCCAATCTGAACCCCTACCGTAAAGCGCATGAATTAGCAGCCGGTGCCTTTGATATATTACAATCAGCGGTTCTATGCACCAGCCTTGCAGAAGCCTTACAAGGCTGTCATTTGGTCTGCGGCACCAGTGCCCGCCCACGTGATCTGGCTTTGCCGGGTTTGACACCGTCTGCCTGCGCCAATCTGGTTGAGGAACAATCTGACGACACTGAGATCGCTCTAGTTTTTGGTCGCGAACATGCAGGCCTGACAAATGAAGAATTGCTGTTATGTCATTACCATTTACACATCCCAAGTAATCCTGATTTCAGCTCTTTAAATCTAGCCCAAGCCGTGCAAATCATTGCTTATGAATTGCGAATGCGTCATTTGAATCCTGAAGCCCAAGTTGAAACCGCGCAAAATGTTTATGCTACCAGCGATGAAATCGAGCAATTTTATGCTCATTTAGAAAAAATATTGATCCAAATTGATTTTTTAAAACCATCCAATCCGAAAAAATTACTCCAACGTTTGCGCCGTTTGTTTAACCGCGCACGCTTAGAAACTACCGAAATCAACATTTTGCGGGGCATTCTCACGCATATCGGAGTAAATCGAGATGGCAGCTAAGCCTATTTATCTGGATTATATGGCAACCACTCCGGTCGATCCGGCTGTGATTGACCGAATGTTGCCCTATTTGGGCCCAGATGGAATCTATGCCAATGCTACGTCGAAACACAGTCCCGGACAGCAGGCTGCTTTGGCTGTAGAAACTGCGCGCACTGAAATTGCGCAATCAATAGGTACTTCTCCGGATTCATTAGTATTTACCTCTGGTGCGACTGAAGCCAATAATCTAGCCATTTTGGGCGCCGCACGTTTTTATCAACGTAAAGGGCAACATCTGATCACGATGAGTACTGAACATAAATCAGTTCTGGAACCCTTTCAGCAATTGGAGCGCGAAGGCTTTTCAGTCACTTATTTAGCGCCTCAAGCTTCTGGAGTATTAGATTTAAACCTTCTCCAATCCGCAATACGCCCCGATACCATTTTAGTATCGATTATGCATGTGAATAATGAAATTGGCGTCATTCAAGATATTGCAGCCATTGGGCAGCTCTTAAGCGATCGCGGCATTATTTTTCATGTCGATGCAGCCCAAAGTGCTGGACGCTTACCACTCAATTTAAGCACCTTGCCCGTTCATTTGATGTCATTATCGGCGCATAAAAATTACGGCCCCAAAGGAGTTGGGGCATTGTATATCCGGCAAAAACCACGGATTCGCTTACAAGCATTGATGTTTGGCGGTGGCCAAGAACAAGGACTACGCGCCGGCACCCTACCTACGCATCAAATCGTAGGGATGGGCGCCGCATTTGCGTTGAGTGAATCGTTGAGAGTCGAGGAACAAGGACGTATTTTAGAATTGCGCCAACATTTGTGGAAAAATTTACAAACCATTCCAGGCATAGTTTGTAATGGCTGTATGGACACACGCGTTGCAGGTAATTTGAATATCAGCATTACAGGCATTGATGGCGCAGAATTGTTACCTGCGGTCTATCCATTAGCACTCTCTTCCATGACGGCATGTGCAGCGAACAGTCACCAACCTTCTTATGTGTTACGCGCATTGGGGGTTGACAATGATCTGGCGAAAAGTACTTTACGGATCTCGATTGGACGTTTTACTACGAGAGAACAGATAGATTCAGCGTTTGTTATTATCCGAGATGCGATTATAGCGTTACGTAAGAATGGCCCAATCCATTCTGGCTGAGAGCTTGGGGCCGTTATAGCAAATATCCAAAAGAACTTCGCATCGACAACCCCTCATCCGCCCTTCGGGCACCTTCTCCCCATGTCTGGGGAGAAGGTAAGTCGGCAGCTGCTCTTTGCGAAGCTGCGCGCATCCTCTTAGCCCGAACGGAGTTGTTATCTACAAAATATACCGTGCCAAATCTTCGTTTCCGATCAATTTTCCTAGATGCTTGTTCACGTATTCCATATCAATTACTACGGTCTCGCCAGAACGATCAGTAGCTTCAAACGATACCATTTCC
Organism: uncultured Legionella sp.; assembly: GCA_903877115.1. Taxonomy (GTDB): domain Bacteria; phylum Pseudomonadota; class Gammaproteobacteria; order Legionellales; family Legionellaceae. The sequence goes on along the minus strand of CAIRCS010000055.1, from coordinate 13,333 downwards.
AATAGGCGTTCCATCACGGTATACAAACGACGCGCGCCAATGTTTTCAGTGCGCTCGTTCACCTGCCAAGCGACTTCAGCAATTCGTCGTATACCGGTTTCTGCGTAAGTTAACGTCAAGCCTTCGGTTGCCATGAGTGCAGCATATTGTTCAGTAAGCGATGCAAAAGGATCGGTTAGAATTTTAATAAAATCTTCTGTGGTCAATGCTGACAACTCTACTCGGATCGGTAAACGACCCTGTAACTCAGCAACCAAATCAGAGGGTTTGGCCGTATGAAAAGCGCCCGAAGCAATGAACAATATGTGATCACTTTTAATCATGCCATATTTGGTTGTGACCGTACACCCTTCAACCAGCGGTAGTAAATCGCGTTGCACTCCTTCACGTGACACTTCACCACCTTGATCGGCATGTCTGGCAACTTTGTCGATTTCGTCAATAAATACGATACCATTTTGTTCAATATTCTCAATCGCACGGATTTTAATATCGTCTTCATTAATTAGTTTTCCAGCTTCTTCCTCAGCCAAAATTTTTAATGCTTTTTTGATAGTCATTTTACGCGTCTTAGTGCGTCCAGTTCCGACCTGTTGAAACATGGATTGTAACTGACTAGTCAAATCTTCCATGCCTGGAGGCGCCATAATTTCCACACCCACAGGCGTCACGGACACATCAATTTCAACCTCTTGATCATCAAGTTGGCCTTCTCTTAATTGTTTGCGGAACAGTTGCCGCGTTGTAGTATTGATTTCTTCCGGTTTCAGGCCACGTGCTGGAGGTAGCAGAATATCTAAAATTCGCTCTTCTGCTGCATCCTCTGCGGGATGCTGGACTTTCTTCATAGCCAGTTCGCGTTGTTGTTTGATGCCAATATCCGCCAAATCCCGAATAATAGAATCCACATCACGCCCCACATACCCTATTTCGGTAAATTTGGTTGCCTCTACTTTGATAAAAGGTGCTTCAACCAATTTGGCCAAACGACGCGCTATTTCAGTTTTACCGACCCCAGTAGGACCGATCATTAAAATATTTTTAGGCATGATTTCTTCGCGCAAAGCTTCATCATTGATTTGCATCCTGCGCCAACGGTTACGTAAAGCAATCGCCACGGCACGTTTTGCACTGTCTTGCCCAATAATATGTTTATCCAATTCCTCGACTATTTCACGAGGAGTCATCATAGAATTTGTTTTATTCACAAGTATTATCCAATTCTTCAAGTGTTAAATTTTTATTTGTATAAATACAAATCTCACCAGCAATATTCAAACTTTTTCTGACAATCTCTTCTGCACTCAGATCTGTATTGTCTAACAAAGCACGGGCAGCGGACTGAGCATATGGCCCACCTGAGCCAATTGCCATCAGACCATACTCAGGTTCAATGACATCACCATTACCAGAAATAATCAGAGAAGATTTAGAATCTGCAACGGCTAATAAGGCCTCTAGACGACGCAACATCCGATCAGTACGCCAATCTTTCGCCAATTCTACTGCAGCGCGCACCAAATGCCCTTGGTGCATTTCTAATTTGGCCTCAAAGCGTTCAAACAAAGTAAACGCATCAGCAGTGCCGCCTGCAAATCCAGCGATCACCTTATCCTGGTAGAGACGTCTGACTTTGCGCACATTGGATTTCATTATCGTATGACCATGCGTTGCTTGGCCATCGCCACCAATCACCACTTTATTACCTCTTCTTACTGACAGAATGGTTGTTCCTCTATATTGTTCCAAAATCAATCCTCTCGGTTAAGCGCTCTTTATTTTTATAGGGGTATGTGACTCAGTCCACAACGTCACAAACAATACCATCACAATCGGCCCTACAAACAATCCTAAAATTCCCATGGTTTCTAAACCACCCAAAATTCCAAATAACACTGCTAGAAAAGGCAATTGGGTCGCGCCACCAATCAACACTGGTTTGATAAAATGGTCAGATATGAACATCACCACGGTTCCCCAAATAATCACGATCACGGCAGCAATCACAGCACCATGATGAAGTAATATGAGGGCAACAACGCCAAAAACAAGAGGGACCACAAAAGGAATCATGGCAGCAAATGCAGTAAAGATACCAATCAGAGTCGGTGCGGGAACGCCTATTAGTCCATAACACAAACCCATTAGAATCCCGACACCCGCCCCAACAACTATCGTACCATTTACGGTTGCGCGTAATGCAGAAGGCAATTTTGTAGCAAACCGAAACCAACGTTCTCCCAAACAATTTTCGCCAATTTGATTCAGCTGTTTCTCCAAAATATGCCCATCTCGAAATAGAAAAAACATACTTAGAAAAGTAAAGCCCACTTGGACGCTGCGGTGCAACACTGAGCCCCCGACTTCTTTAATATACTGACTCGTGGTTAAAGAAAGATGTAAATTAGATAAAAACGATTGAACATTGCCTGGTTGTCCAATGTGTTGATCCCAATAATCAACCATCTGATCTCCTATCATTGGCAATTCTTGTAAAAAAGTGGGCGCTTTTCCACCGAGTTCATTGATTTGTTTGACATAGCTAAGAAACAGCTGAAACTCCTGAACCAAGACAGATACCAACCAACTTAGCGGCACAACTAGCATGAGCGCTAAAAAAAATGTGAATAAAAAGGCAGCCGAATTATCCCAATTTTTTAACAATTTTTTCCACCGCAGATAAATCGGATAGGTCGCAATCACAATGATAGCACCCCAAACCAAAGATGGAATAAAACGATGTACAATATAGAGCGCGGATAAAACAATCACGATGCTCCAACTGATACCCAGGAGTTCTTTATGATTTCGATTCATACCCCAACCCCCCATTTGAGCGCGTGCAAAATTGCACAAGCCGCAAGTCCCGCCAACAGATCATCCAACATGATCCCCCATCCGCCATGTATATGGCGATCAATCCAGCGCAATGGTTGTGGTTTCAGAATATCCAATAAACGAAACAACGCGAACCCCAACACAATCCAAGTGAGCGTATGTGGAAGTGAAAACATGGTCACGAGATAACCCACAATTTCATCCCAAACAATACCAGGATAATCTTCTACGCCTAATTCTTCACTCACTCTTTGACAGATGCGTACGCCGACAAAAAATGCCAAGCCCAGCACCCCCAAATAAATCAAAGAAGTGGTGTGCACCAGCAACCAATAAATAGGAATACCTACAACCGTACCGTAAGTCCCAGGAGCTTTTTTGCTAAACCCAGAACCGAATCCAAAAGCCAAAAAATACGCAGGACTATGCCAAAATTTCTTTAACGCTTGTTTGCGAACATCTTTCACTTTTTTCATGATTCAGCGTCCTTCAATCTCCGTTTTACGCGCAGTCTGGGCTAAATTATGCAACACACCATTGACATATTTATGCCCATCTTGCGAGCCAAATGCTTTGGCAAGCGATACCGATTCATCCAGAATAACCCGATAAGGAATTTCCGGGCAATGGAATAATTCAAAAGCACACAAACGCAAAATAGTTAGCTCAATTGGATTCAACGATTGAATGGGTCTATCCAAAAAAGGGGTCAGTGCCTCTTCAATCACAGCAAGCTCTTTAGGAATACCATAAATTAAACGACGATAATACTCGACATCCACCTTATCCATATTATTTGCAGCAGAAAACTGTGCTTCAATATCAGTCAACACGGTCCCTGCCATTAACCACTGATACAAAGACTGTAACGCAAGTTTACGTGCGCGACGTTTACCACTAATTGACTCATTACTCACAATAGACACCTTAGTTTAGGAACAGGTCGTTCCTTAGAAACGTACTAATCGCCATCACTCATTTGATCGATGGCCCGTTGAAACTCACTCACATCTTCAAAACGCTTATAAACAGAAGCAAAGCGCACATAGGCAATATGATCCAAGCGAAAGAGTTGCTCCATCACCCATTCACCAATTTGCCTGGAATCAATTTCACGTTCGCCAGTATCTCTAATTTTTTGCATAATAGCGGCCAGCGCAACTTCTAGTTCATCCGTGCTCACTGGACGCTTTTCTAACGCCCGCAACATCCCCGCACGCAAATTGTCTAAGCGAAACATTTCACGTCGGCCATCGCGCTTTACAATCAACGGCATCAATAATTCTGCAGTTTCAAAAGTAGTAAAACGTTCATGGCACTCAATACACTCCCGCCTTCTACGCACTTGAGCGCCTTCGGCAACCAACCTAGAATCAATTACTTTGGTATCGATGGCATGACAATACGGACAATACATAATTATCTCACTGTTGGTAGACAGGAAACTCACGGCATAATGCCAAAACTTCTGATTTCACATGGGTAATTACGCTCTCATCTCCCATGTGATCCAAAATATCAGCTATCCAATGACTCAGACGCACTATTTCAGGCTGTTTAAATCCACGTGTCGTCACTGCGGGTGTTCCAAGGCGCAACCCACTGGTCACAAAAGGCGAACGCGGATCATTCGGCACAGAATTTTTGTTGACCGTAATATGAGCTTTATTCAAAGCAGCATCCGCATCTTTACCTGTGATATCTTTGGCAATCATATCTACCAGCATCAAATGATTGACCGTCCCACCCGAAACAATACTGAATCCGCGCTCGATTAAGGTCGTAGCCATCGCTTGTGCATTGTCTAAAATTTGTTGTTGATAGCGTTTGAAATCCGGTTGCAAAGCCTCCAAAAACGCCACTGCTTTGGCTGCAATCACATGCATTAATGGACCACCTTGACTGCCAGGAAATACAGCGCTATTGAGTTTTTTCTCCAGCTCTGGATTGGCTTTCGCCATGATCATCCCACCTCTGGGACCGCGCAATGTTTTATGCGTTGTAGTTGTGACCACATCTGCATAGGCTATGGGAGATGGATATAATCCCACTGCAATCAATCCTGCAACATGGGCAATATCTGCCATAAAATACGCCCCAATTTTATCCGCAACCGCTCGAAATCGCGCCCAGTCAACCGTTTGAGAATACGCCGAGAACCCTGCAATAATTAATTTAGGGCGATGCTCTAATGCCAATGCTTCCATAGCATCGTAATCGATCAAACCGGTTTTTTCGTTGAGGCCATATTGCATGCTACGATAGAGCAAGCCAGAAAAATTAACGCTGGAGCCATGCGTCAAATGCCCGCCATGCGACAATGACATCCCTAATACCAGCTCACCGGGCTTCAGCATCGCCATCATAGCGGCGGCATTAGCTTGCGAACCAGAATGAGGTTGCACATTAACGTAGTCTGCGCCGAATAATTTTTTAGCGCGGTCAATAGCTAACTGCTCTGCGATATCTACAAATTCACAACCACCGTAATAGCGTTTGCCTGGATAGCCTTCTGCGTATTTATTGGTTAAAACTGATCCTTGTGCTTCTAACACAGCGCGACTAACAAAATTTTCTGATGCAATTAATTCAATATGATCTTCTTGACGTTTGCTTTCGCCACACATGGCTTGCCACAATTCACTATCAAATTCTGCAATGGAACGATTATTTTTTAGCATGAGGCCTCGCAGCATATTTTTATACGCCAAATTCTATGCCTTTGGCTCCTGTCCGGTCAATGTTTTTAATGACTATTCACGGATTTTATGATATTTCTAGAGTTAATTTAAAAGGATTTTAGCGAATATACATGAGTAAACGTATGAGAAAGATGATCATAGTGATAGTGATCGTCTTTGGCGGATTGATAGCATACAACCTGATTAAGCAAGCAATCGTTCACTATTATTTTGCTCATTATCAAGTTCCTGCTGTTACAGTTTCTGCAGTGATGACCAAACCCATCGATTGGCACCCCTATTTTGCAAGTGTCGGTACCTTTGTCGCTATCAATGGCGTAGATGTGAGCACCCAATCAGCGGGCAAAGTAACTGCGATTCATTTTAAGTCCGGCCAATATATTGAAAAGGAAAGTCCTTTGGTTGATATCGACGATAGTGTTGACCAAGCCCTCCTCAAATTCCATCAAGCAGATTTGGTCTTGCAGAAAACCAATTATCAACGCCAAACAGATTTACTCAAACGCAACGCTACCGCTGTATCTAATGTCGATGAAGCACGCGCAAAAATGTTGCAAGCCGCAGCAAATGTTGAAAATACACAAGCAAAAATTAATTTAAAACATATTAAAGCACCGTTTACCGGCCTGTTGGGAATTCGCCAAATCGATCTTGGTCAATATGTGCAACCCGGCACAACGACCATAGTTCCGTTACAATCATTAGACCCTATTTATTTGCGTTTTTATATTCCAGAACAATATCTTAACCTGGTTAAAATTGGTCAAAAAATCCTTTTCACAGTTGAACAAAATCCTGGCATAGATTTCAACGGAGAAATTACCGCCATCGATTCTAAAATTGATGCGAAAACCCATAATATCCAAGTGCAAGCCACCATTGAGAACTGCCCTGCGCTCAGTTCCGAACAATTTAGCCAGTCAGATTTACTCACAGAGCGTAAAAAATTGGCTGAGGATCGCTATACTGTGACTTGTAGCACTGCCTCCAATCAAGCCAATAAATTACCGCAATATAATTTTATCCCTGGGATGTTTAGCGCCATAGAACTGGAACAACCTGTCATCCACGATGTGATTGCGGTGCCGAGCACTGCCATTTCTTACACTATGTATGGTGACTCAGTCTTTGTGGTGCAAAAACATCAAAACCAAGCTCAGAAAGACATTTTAACAGTGAAACGGGTGTACGTGACGCCAGGTGAGATACATGGCAATTATACCGTGATCAAAAAAGGACTACAGGCCAATCAACTCGTTGTATCAGCCGGAGAATTGAAATTACAAGATGGTACTGAAGTGATTCTTGATTCCAATAATGTGTTAGTAGATCACAATAACATAGATCTTTTGGGTGAATAGGAATGACATTTACTGAAATTTTTATCCGCCGCCCAGTATTATCCTCGGTAGTCAGTTTGTTCATTTTATTTTTTGGCTTAAATTCTCTCGTTCATCTCCCGATTCGAGAATTTCCTAAAATGGACGACACGGTCATCACGGTCACTACCAATTATCCGGGGGCCAATTCTAATTTAATCACTGGATTTATCACGACTCCTTTGGAGGCAGCCATTGCTTCTGCGGAAGGGATTGATTATATGATCTCATCCAGTAAAGAGGGTAGTAGTGTCATCACCTGTAATATCAAATTGAATTTTGACCCGCAAACTGCCTTTACAGACGTCATGAGCAAGGTTCAACAAACGATCAATGTATTGCCTCCCGATGCAGAGAGACCGGTCGTCGTCAAAAAATCGAAAGAAGCAACACCACTCCTGTATTTCAGCTTGTCCAGTAATGAGATGACGCCACAACAAATTACCGACTACGCCATTCGTGTCGTGCAACCCCAATTGCAGACGGTAGACGGGGTTGCTCAAATAGACATTTTAGGCGGTCAGACTTACGCCATGCGCATTTTTTTAGATCCCATTAAAATGGCTGCATCGCATGTGACACCTGCTGAAGTATTTCGTGTTCTAGACAGTAACAATTTTCTCTCCGCCGCAGGAAGTACCAAGGGGGAATATGTCGCCATCAGTATGCGCGCTAACACAAATTTAAATACGCCGCAGGAATTTGCCCGCCTCATTGTGCGCAGTGACCATCACTCTATTATTCATTTGTCAGACATTGCCAAAATAGAATTAGGCTCAGAAAAATACGATAGCTCCGTACGGTTTAATGGACAAAAAGCCGTATTTATGGCCATTACGCCTACGCCGATTGCCAACCCTTTGACCGTAATTCAGGATGCTCGCAAACTATTTCCCAGCATCCAACAACAATTCCCACCCTCTTTGTCTGGCGTGATTGCCTACGATGCAACCGATTATATCCGCGCTTCCATTTGCGAAGTGCTGCATACGATTATCGAAGCAGCCTTGATTGTAGTTGTGGTCATTTTTTTATTCTTGGGCTCCATCCGTTCTGTGCTCATCCCCATTGTAACCATCCCCTTATCTTTGATAGGCGTGTGCTCTTTAATCTTATTTTTGGGATACTCTATTAATTTATTGACGCTATTAGCATTCGTGCTGGCCATTGGTTTGGTTGTCGATGATGCCATCGTAGTAGTGGAAAATATTCATCGTCATATTGAAAGTGGTAAAACGCCTGTGCAAGCAGCCATCAGTGGCGCACAAGAAATTGGTACACCCATCATTGCGATGACGATTACGCTCGCCGCAGTTTATGCACCCATAGGATTTATGAGTGGATTAACCGGCGCGTTGTTCAAAGAATTTGCCTTTACTTTGGCCTGTTCGGTCATCATTTCCGGGATCATTGCGTTAACCTTATCACCGATGATGTGTTCTCAAATTCTTTCTTCGGACGTCAAAAATGGTCGCATGGTGCAATGGAGTGATGCTTTTTTTCAGCGCTTAAGAGACCGTTACCAAGCCTTATTGCATAGTTTGCTTGAAACACGCGCTCCTATTTTGCTGTTGTCGGCAGTGATTTTAGCGGTCTTACCTTACATTTATACCCATACTCCGAAAGAAACCGCACCAGAAGAAGATGAAAGCTATTTTCATGTGGTTTCTACTGCGCCTGAGTATGCAACTATCAATTATATAGAAACCTATACTCAGTTTTTCGAAGACATCTATCGTAGCTTTCCAGAAACCGAATACTTTTTTATGATTAATGCAAAAGTACCGCAATCTGGCATTGTACTCAAACCATGGAACAAACGTTCGACTAAACAGTTTGGCTTGCTCCAACCGTTGCAAGAAAAACTAAATAAAATACCCGGTTTGAATTCCTACGCGCTTATTCCTCCCTCCTTACCCGGCGGTGGTTCAGGACCTCCCATCCAATTTGTGATCAAATCCACCGCTGACTTTCAAAGCCTTGCAAAGATCTCCAACAAATTATTGGACAAAGCAACTAAAAGTGGTTTGTTTATATTTTTAGACAATACTTTGAAATTCAATCACCCCGAAGTCATCATGGAGATCGACCGAGCCAAAGCTTCAGATCTAGGATTAAATATGCGAGCTATCGGCTCGAGTTTGAATGGCGCTTTGTCAGGTGGTTATGTGAATTTTTTTGATTTGCAAGGACGGAGCTATAAAGTTATTCCACAATTAGATCGCCGTTTTCGCTTGAACCCCGAGCAATTGCGCCAGATATACGTCGCTACAGAAGCAGGTACGATGGTACCTTTATCAACCGTTACGCGCTTAGTGAATCGTGTGAGCCCCAACGACAATACACATTTTCAACAACTAAACTCCGCTACTCTACAAGGGGTGATGCGACCCAATGTGACTTTGGGCGAAGGCTTGGCGTTTTTACAAAACGCGGCACAGGAACTATTGCCACGTGGATTTATCACAGACTATGCCGGACAATCTCGACAATATATGCAAGAAAAGTCCGCATTAATTTTGGCTTTTTTTCTAGCCATTATTACTATTTTTCTCGTATTGGCCGCCCAATATGAAAGTTATCGCGATCCGCTAATCATTTTAATTGCAGTGCCGATGTCTGTGTTCGGCGCTCTGGTCCCCCTTAATTTAGGGGCGGCTTCCATCAATATTTATACCCAAGTGGGATTGATTACTTTGATCGGGTTGATCAGCAAACATGGGATCCTCATTGTCGATTTTGCTAATCATTTACAGCGCACGAAACATTTGGAGCGCAAGGCGGCCGTTGAAGAAGCTGCAGCCATTCGCTTACGACCTATTTTAATGACCAGTGCCGCCATGATATTTGGGGTATCCCCTCTGCTATTTGCCTCGGGGGCTGGCGCAGTCAGTCGCTTTGACATCGGATTGGTCATTGCCTCTGGTCTTTTGGTCGGAACTTGCTTTACTTTGTTTGTAGTACCAACCATCTATACATATTTAGCCGCAGATCATCGACAAGATGATTTTGACTAAGCTTTTTTAATGCTATACTTCGTGGCAAATAATGTGTCCAAGGTCTATTGTGGAAAAAAACTATTCGCCCAACGATATCGAACAAGCCTGTTATACGCTTTGGGAAACTCATCGTTATTTTGAACCGAATGGCGAAGGCAAACCCTACTGTATTATGCTACCCCCTCCCAATGTAACGGGTAGTTTACACATGGGACACGGTTTTCAGCATACTTTGATTGATACGATGATTCGTTATCAACGCATGCTTGGACGGCGGACGTTATGGCAACCCGGTACAGATCATGCTGGCATTGCCACCCAATTGGTAGTCGAAACCCAATTAGAAAAACAAGGTCAATCTCGCAAAAGTATGAGTCGCGATGAATTTTTAGATAGAGTTTGGCAATGGAAAGCGGAATCCGGTGGACAAATAACCAAACAAATGCGACGCATTGGAACTTCTGCTGATTGGTCGCGTGAACGTTTTACTTTAGACAAAGGGTTGTCTGACGCAGTCTGCAAAGTATTTGTGCAACTGTATGAGGAAGGCTTGATTTACCGCGGAACCCGTCTCGTTAATTGGGATCCAAAATTAGGCACCGCTATTTCTGATCTAGAAGTTATTTCTGAAGAAGAATTAGGCTCATTATGGCACATCAAATATCCCATTCTTGACTCAAACGAATTCATTATAATCGCCACTACTCGTCCCGAAACACTCTTAGGTGATACGGCCGTAGCAGTTAATCCCCAAGACGCCCGCTATCAACATCTCATTGGCAAGCAAGTTCAATTGCCGCTGTGTGATCGAACAATTCCGATCATTGCAGATGATTATGTCGAACAAGAATTTGGATCGGGCTGCGTAAAAATTACGCCTGCGCACGATTTCAATGATTATGAAGTAGGCAAACGCCATGATTTGCCAATAATTAATATTTTCACCAAACGAGCTACCATCAATAAAAATGCGCCCTTACCCTATCAAAATTTAGATCGGTTTCAGGCCAGAGAGCAAATTATCGCGGATTTGACAGCCCTGGATTTGCTAGTAAAAATTGAACCGCATCATTCCAAGATCCCGCGTGGAGAAAAATCTGGCGTGGTGATTGAGCCCTTATTGACCGATCAATGGTATGTCAAAATTAAGCCATTAGCCGCACCTGCCATCGAGGCAGTGCGCAAAGGAGATATTGAGTTTATCCCAAACAATTGGAATAAGACCTATTTTCAATGGATGGAAAATATAGAAGATTGGTGTATCAGTAGACAACTGTGGTGGGGACATCGTATCCCTGCCTGGTACGACAACCACGGACATATTTATGTAGGATACAGTGAAAATGATGTGCGCTTTAAATACAAACTAGATGAAAGCACCACATTGAATCAAGATGAAGATGTATTGGATACTTGGTTTTCATCTGCATTATGGCCATTTTCTTCATTAGGATGGCCCGAAAAAACTTCAGATTTAGAACAGTTTTACCCTACTTCTGTATTATTCACTGGCTTTGACATCATCTTTTTCTGGGTAGCCAGAATGATCATGATGGGCATGAAGTTTACTGGAAAAATCCCCTTTAAACAGATCGTTATCACTGGCCTTATCTGCGACAGCGAAGGCAAGAAAATGTCGAAATCCAAAGGGAATGTACTTGATCCTATTGACATTATTGATGGCATCAGCCTCCATGATTTATTGAAAAAACGCACTACTAATTTGATGATAAGTTCAGTCAAAGACAAAATTACGAAACAAACTAAAAAATCATATCCCAATGGCATACCAGCTTATGGCGCAGATGCCTTACGCTTTACGTTTTGCTCCTTCGCATCTCAAAGTCGCCAAGTGCGCTTCGACATCAATCGCGTAGATGGGTACCGAAATTTTTGTAACAAACTATGGAATGCTGCACGTTTTGTTCTCCTTTGCACCAAAGATGACAATGGTGATTTCGATGATGGCGCATTTCAATACAGCGCAGCAGATGAATGGATATTGTCATTATTACAAAAAACCATTGGGAGCTGTCATGAGCATTTGGCGAATTATCGTTTTGATTTATTGGCCAACGAATTGTACGAATTTGTCTGGTATGAATATTGTGACTGGTATTTAGAATTGGCCAAAGTTGTCTTATTTGATGAGACACCGCATGCCCCATTGAAGCGCGGCACACGCCGCACGCTGGTCCATGTTTTATCACAAGTCTTAAAACTACTGCACCCCATCATTCCGTTCATTACCGAAGCATTGTGGCAGAGAATAACCAAAATCACCTCAGACAACTCTGAAACGATTATGTTATGCGCCTATCCGCAAATAGAGCCCCATTTGATCCATCCCACCGCTGAAACTGAGTTTGAATGGGTCAAAGCCATGATTCAAGCCGTGCGTACCCTACGTTCAGAAATTGGCATCAGCCCAGCCAAGCCGGTGCCAATCATCTTGTGTCATCTCGATGCAGACCTTAAACAGAAAGTTCAGCAATATCAAAAGATTTTGCAAACTCTGGGAAAAATAAGCCAAATTGACGTGGAAACAGAACAAGACAAACAAGCAGTCTATGCTTCAACCTTAGTCGGCACCCTTGAAATCTTAATTCCAATGAGCGGCTTGATCGACAAGCAAGCCGAATTGGCTCGTTTAGACAAAGAGCTGGCTAAATTAGACAAAGATATTGAATATGCGCAAAACAAATTAAACTCTAGCGATTTTAGAGATAAAGCCCCAACGGATTTGATTGCTTCGGTAGAAGAAAAGCTCCAGCAAACATACCTTTCTGTAGAAAAACTGCGCTCACATCGAGCCAATATCGCAGCGATTAAAGAGTCTTAGAGAGTATTCAAATAACTAGACTTGAGACTCCGTCCTTCAGGGCGGGGTTTCCCTATTGACTCAATTTTCAGGTGTTTTGTGTGGTTTGCAGTAATCATTTAGGCCAGATGAACGGTTTTGTGCTATATCATAGCAGCATCCACTGTATTCCGACTTCTTATTCTTACAAATTCCACCCTGCATTTTCCAGATGCACATATCTTTTTATGATCAGGACTTACGCAAAAGCACTTGAGTATACGCCCTAAACTCGCTTAAACTGAGACAGACATTCAAGGATGAATTGGAGACTAAATTGAAAAAGTGCCCTTACATGACCACTTCTGCTGGGATTCCCGTTGCAGATAATCAAAATAGTTTAACTGTCGGGCCGAATGGTCCTATTGTGATGTCCGATCATCAGCTCATAGAGCGTATGGCGCATTTTAATCGCGTCTCATACATACAGTTTATGGAATGATCAAGGCGAACGCTTTTGGGTAAAATGGCATTTAAAAACCAAACAAGGCATTCAATGCCTGACCGATAGCGAAGCTATGCAGATTGCAGGAACTGATCCTGACTATCATCGTA
>CAIRCS010000054.1 GCA_903877115.1 uncultured Legionella sp. | reverse complement strand
TCTGTGGACAAAGCCGCCTTGGACGCGGCCTTACAATGGGTTTTACATAAACAAGATGTTTTTTCTTACCATATCCATCATTTTTACCCTTTACAAACGCCTTGCACCAAACCATCTAAGCAATTCCGACAGTGGATAACCACTTCTCTCCAGCATCTTTCCGATACAGAAACAGAATCATATCTCTCTCAGCGTTATGCTGATTTGTTTTACAAACGATTTTGGCGTGTCAATACCCCGTGGATACGCGCCAATTTATATTATTTAAACAATGATCAAATTGAATTACATGTCTGCATGTCACATTTGATTGCAGACGAACGCTCTATGGCTATATTTTTTCACGAGCTATCCAATGCCTATCTCTTTATTACGCAACGCTCCACATTGCACAATCATGAGCTATTACAAAACTACAAACATTATATCACGCATAAAAATAGCACAGTGCAACAGCATGCCAATACTGACGAGCATTTTTGGAAACACTATTTACAAGATACAGGCTTATTTATAGTCCCTACACAATATGTTGTAACAAATCACGCAATCGCCGCTACACATATCCCCGTATCCGAATCGTTTGGCTTAAAATTAAGCCAATTTTGTGCTCAACACCGTATTGGATTAAATGATGTATTATGCGCAGCAACCAGCCTGGCATTATTTCAATGTTGCAATCAAGATCTGAGTTGCGTACCGCATAAATTATTAATCAGCCATCTCAAATCCACGCGTGACGAACCACAATATGACCATTTCATGGGTTGCTTTTTACGAATGGACATTCTCAAACTGAGTTTAAATCACCAAACAACATTAGTAGATTTGGCCAAACAAGCCCAACAATCCGCATATGAAACAGCGCTCTTTCAGCGCGCTTCGAGCCTAATCAAAATTGCTGCTATTGGCAAACAACCTAAAATAAAAAAACCGTTGATAACCTTTTTTACCAACATCGGGTTAACATTAATTGCCAAGTCTTTTCCCAAATTTCAATTGAACAACAGCCTCATCAACGCCTGTAAAACATTAGCAGCTGCTGATAGAACCCAGCAATTTTTTATTAACGTGAATATTAACAATGATTTCTTGAATGAAACAGAACAGTCACTTCCTGCCGATTTGCTGGGATTACGCAAACGCGAGATCCCACTCTACGCTTATCCCGTTCGAGTGATTCCCTATACGCTGGATATTGCTTTTCACCGCAACAATGACCAAAAAATGCCTTTCATCACGATTGCTACTAATCTTTTACCCGACTTTCAAAAAAAGCTTGGAGAAACCCTAGCGTCTATTATAATAAAAGAAGATTCTACAGCGTGAAAGCCTCAGGATGAATAATGTTCAACACACTGTGTCATCCCCGCGTAGGCGGGGATCCACCCTTGATTTGGTACAGTACCGATGTAAGAATAGATTCCCGCCTACGCGGGAATGACACAGTTCTTTTACGACTTTCTGAGGATGACGTGTGTAGGTTGTTCAAATAAATAGGAAGCAAGATCATGAGCATGATACACACTTGGTTTGAGCAACGCGTATCCCAAACTCCAGAAGCAATTGCTATTAAATGTGGATCACAGTCTATTTCCTATCAAACTCTCAATGATTGCGCCAATCATCTTGCACTGCAATTGCTCCAAGCAGGTGCCAAGCCTGAGATGCGCATCGCCTTATGTTTACCGCGGTCGATTGAGCAAATCATTGCAATTTTTGCCGTATTAAAATCGGGAAGTGCCTACGTTCCGCTTGACGCAAACCAATCAAGCGAGCGATTAATGTGGATATTGCAGGAAAGCGAGGCATCTCTTTTGGTCACCTCCGTTTCTAACCAGCCTCTCTTCGAATCATTTACGGGCACTATTCTGCATCTCGATTCTATCAATCAGGATGCCACCCCATCTTCCGAACAGTTGTTAAAACTTGAAAAAGTGCGCACGCAAACTACCGGCGATAATTTGGCTTACGTGGTCTATACATCTGGTTCAACCGGCACACCCAAAGGGGTTATGATTGAACATCATAGTGTCATTCACTATTGCCAGTGGTTTCAAACCTACACAGCTTTCTCTGAGAACCATGTAGTCGATTATTCCAGTAACTATATTTTTGATTTTGGGATTACTAGCTCTATTGTGCCCTTGATGTTAGGTGCCACATTAATCATTTGTTCAGATGAAGTTAGAAAAGATCCAGACTCTTATTTACGCTACTTGGAAACTGAAAAAATTTATCTTATTAATATCACACCTAGTTTTTTTAAAACTCTGCTCCATACACACACCCCTCAACATGGTCATTTACCTTATTTACGTTCGATTATTTTAGGTGGTGAAAATCTACCTGCCTCAGATTGTCATACTTGGCTAAGTCGTTTTAAAGATCACGTCATTTTTAATGAATATGGACCCACTGAAACCACGGTGGCCATTGCGCAGCATAAAATAACTTTGGAAAATATAGATCCAACCATACCGTTTATCCCAATTGGCAAACCCGGGCCAACCATGCAAACTTTTATTTTCAATGAAAAACTAGAATCTGTGACTCAGGGGGAAATCGGGGAACTTTACATTGGTGGTAGTTGTTTAGCCCGCGGCTATCTCAATCAACCCGAACTCACTGAAAAAAGCTTCATTCAATACTCACAAGGATTAAATCAAAATAAGATTGTATAAAACCGGTGATTTGTGCAGACAAAATAGCGATAACGACATTGAATATATAGGCCGCATTGATAAACAAATTAAAATTCGTGGCTACCGTGTCGAATTAAATGAAATCGAAATTCGGCTGCGTCAACATGATGGAATCCAAGATGCCATTGCAGTAGTGCGCAACAACCAAAATAACGAACCCCTCTTGGTTGCTTATTATATTTTAAAACCCTACGCAACCACGCTTTCGTTTGTGCAATTGCAGAAATACTTACTGACTTTCTTGCCCGATTTTATGATACCCAATGCGTTTGTTCTACTCGACTCATTTCCGCGTACGGCGAATGATAAATTAGACGAACGCGCACTTCCTATGCCTCAGCTACTGAGTTCACAAATATATAAAGCACCGCAAACACCTACAGAACAGCTTATTACTAAAATATGGTCTGAAGAAATGCAACATAGTCGTATCGGCGTACTTGATAATTTTTTTGAACTGGGCGGACATTCTCTCTTGGCTGCACGTATCATCGCTAAAATTGCACAACACATGGGTAAAAAAATCTCTTTGCCGGATCTCTATCAATCACCCACAGTAGCACAACTCGCATCCATAGTAGATCAAACAGCACCAGCAGAAATCAATGCACCCATTGTGGTTCAGAATCAAGGGAATTCGCTCCCTTTACATGACTTTCAATTATTAATGTGGCTCGGCAGACTGGGAGGACCAAAGCTGCAAGTATATAATATGGTATGGCGCAAACGCGTACAGGGTACGATTGATAAAGAAGCTTTGGATTTGGCTTTACAATGGGTTTTACAAAAACAAGAGATTTTTTCGTACCATATTCATCTTTTGTATCCGTTGCAAACCCCTTGCGCGCATCCCAACAAGCAATTTAGACAGTGGCGCACAACCTCTCTACGCGATCTGCCAGAAGATGAGGTTGAACCCTATCTCACGCAACATTATGATGAATTGTTTTACAAAAAAACCTGGCGTGCCAAATCACTGTGGATCAGCGCAGATTTATTTTATTTACCCAACAATCAAATAGAATTTCAAGTCTGCATGTCGCATATGATTGCCGATGAAAGTTGTCATGACTTGTTTTTTCATAGCCTATCGCATGCCTATCTATTTTTTTACCAACCGGACACAAGCCCACACAGACCATGCACTGCAACCCTATAAAAACTACATCTCTCATCATCATACGGTTCTACGTCAGCAGGCTGCGCCCGCTGCAAATTTTTGGGCAAACTATTTACGGGATGCAGGATCCTTTCACTTTCCCAAACAATATATACTTCCAAATGCCGATGCGTCCTCTACTCAGATAGCCTTGCCTGAATCGTTCGTAGAAAAACTCCGTCAATTCTGTGCCCAACATTGTGTTGCCATCAATGACGTGCTCTGCGCAGCAGTCAGTCTAGCATTATTACAATGTTGCAATAATGACCTGAGTTGTGCACCCCATAAAATAGTTATTTTCACGACCAAATCCACTCGCGATGATCCCGAGTATGACCATACCATCGGATGTTTTTTACGCGTAGACCCTATCAAACTAGAACTAAATAAAGAATCAAGTCTAGTAAATTTAGCGAAACAGGCTCAGCAATCGGCGAATATAGGAGCCCCTTTTCAGCAAGCCTCAAGCCTAGTCAAATATGCTGCCGTAGGAAAACTGCAATTATGTCTCAGCCGAAATCCGATCAAAAGATTTGTCATCAACAAAGCCTTTGCCATACTCTCCAAATACTTTCCTGAATTAAAATTAGATCAAAGCTTGTTTAATGCGTGCGAAATCATCGCGATTTTAGATCAAACCAAGCAATTTCTAATGAACATCAATATGCCTCAGGATTTTTTAGCAGATCCCAAACCTAAGGTGCGACCAACTTTATTTGGGATCCCAGAAGCACCTATTCCTCAGCATCCATTTCGCAACCCGCTGGTCAAATATATGCTAGATATCTACTTTCATCGGAGTAGCGATCAAAACACGCGGTATATTGTGCTCACTTCCAATCTCAAACCTGATTTTCAGCGGCGCTTAGGAGAGATGGTGGCATCATTGATTGAGCATTGCTGATGAAATTGCTGAAATTTCATAATTTGTGCGTCAGACAAACATATCTGCTCTAAATTGGTCACTTGATGCGACCATAAATGGGTTAAATCTTGATCGGCCAAAAAACATTTTAACACTCGCATCACCACGCCATGCGTAATGACATAGGTAATTTGCTTAGAATTTCCATGTTCCGCACATATCGCACCAGCTCCTCGCAAAACCCGGTCAGAAAATTCAGTTAATTTTTCACCGCCTGGAAATTCAAAAGACGCTGGATTGCTCATCCATTGCTGCCACACCAAATCATTGTTCAGTTCATCTAAGCACAAACCTTCGTAAATGCCTGCGTTGATTTCCGCCATGGCAGGATTGACTTTAGTCGGGATTGGAATCTGCTCATAGGGCACACCAAACCACGCCTCCGCCGTTTGTATACAACGTAGCAAAGGACTGGATATCAAAAGCTGGGGTTTTGGCAGGTTAGCTAACGTTGGTTGAACGGATTCTCGGCCGGCAGCAGAAAGTGTGATGCTAGGATCGGGGGAACTACCCTGAACGATTTTTTTCACATTCCACTCAGACTCACCATGCCTTAGAAATACAAGGCGTGAACTTTTAAAAAAAAGATTAGTTATTAATTTTTTCCCCTGCATAATCAGATAAAAGCCCGCAAAATGATTAATATTTTGTCACTATACTAGAAATTTAAATTAAAAACATTAATAATCCTTGCAATGGATCATCACATGAAAACTATTAAGGCTAACATGAATCTATTCAAAGCATTACGCACCCTAAGTTTCGCATTATTCGTTGCCCACACCACACCAATCTTTGCTGCAGCACATCCCACTATGATCCTGGTGCATGGGGCCTTATTTACAAGCAGTGTTTGGCTGCCGGTTCAAACTTATCTGCAAAATAAAGGATATAACGTTGTAACAGTGGACACGCCTGGACGACTGCATGACGGAGTCAGTGCGCAAAATGCCACATTGCATGCCGCGGTTGAAAAAGTATGTCAGGTTGCTAATCTCCAAGCAGAACCGGTTATTTTAGTCGGACACAATCAAGCGGGTGCAATCATCACTCAAGCTATCGCCAATTGTGGTCCGCAAATAAAAGGCTTGGTCTATATAGCAGCTGTCGTGCCCTGGCCTGGTGAAAAACCCTTTGATTTACTCTCTGATCAAGACAATAAAAACTTTGATAAAGCAGCACCCTTGGATAATACGACCGGGTTATCGATTCCAGATTACCAAGCACCGATTCAGGACTTATTGATGGCGGATGCCAGCACGAAAGATGCCCAACACGCTATCATGACTATGGTCCCAGAACCCATTATTTTTGCTTATGACACGTTGGATTATAATTTGATGGCTTTCAATCAAATTCCGAAGTTTTATATAAAAACCATGAATGACGTGATGATATCCCCCTCATCACAGGACATATTTATCAACCGCCAAGCCATGAATCAGATAAAAACACTCCTCACAAGCCACTGTCCTTTCATTTCGCAACCTACCATTCTTGGAGACATATTGTCGGATATTGATGACTCTTTTACAAAATCCGAATAGCATTTTGGAATTTATTGTGCATATAATCCGCCCTTGCTTTTTTAAAAAGGGTTTTATTATGAACAATAGTTATGAAGCATTTGTAGCATACAATAGACAACTCTTGGTTGATGCTGCCCGCGAAAAAAATATCATATTAACAATAAATGATTTGCAAGATATTTCTGGCCCCAAATTCCACTGACTATGATGGCAGATGAGTTCCTAGATGCACTCCAAGAAGAGCTCTTCAGCGTTCAAGATATTACACAGGTATATAATGGGTTTAGAGAATTTTTTACTGCCCATCTTGCTGAACGACCAACTACAGGTGACCTGCTCAGTGACGCCATGCCGTCTAATGGGTGGATTATTGTGCAAGCAGAGAACGCCATGACAAATTTGATTCGACAAATGATTACGCCTGCGTATCTGGATGCGCTGCGGACCGAAAGATACGATATGTCTTATGTCTGCCAGCAAGCGAAGGATCGGGGACTCAAATCATTACCATGCCTTCACCCTGATCTTTTAACGGCTTTAGAAGAACAACGGATTACGGAAGAAGATATTGATGAGATGTCATATGATGACTTAGTTGAGGCAATCTCTGAAAATAGATATCGCCAAGATTCAAGTCATTCTTATAATTAAAGAACGAATGCTTCGCATGGTAGGTTGGGTCAAGGCTCAACCTACTCTATTCCAAAAAAACCTTCTTATTTATTCCAAGTCAGTCAATTCCCCACACCCTCTAAAAAATAGTCTATGCTAAATATATCGTTGCAAAAAAACATCCGGGCGTATGCCATCAAAAATCAAACAAGGACGCGATATGAAAGCCAGTTCACATAAAATACAATTTGATCACCAAATGATTCTATTAGGATTTGGCAGCATTGGAAAAGCGTTATTGCCTGTGATTCTTGAAAAATTTAAGCTCAAAAAAACCCAAATTACGATCATTTCTGCGGATAACTCTGGCGCAAAAATTGCTGAAGAATATGGCATTGCGTTTCAACTGCATATCATTACGCCTTCGAATTATCTGGATATCCTTGGTAAGTAACTCCATTCTGGTGACTTTCTGGTGAATTTGAGCTGCAATATTTCTAGTATCCCTTTGATTGAATTATGTAATGACCACGAAGCGTTATACATTGATACGGCCAACGAACCCTGGGAAGAAGATTTTGCTGTTCAGAGCCTGTCTCTAGCCGATCGCACCAATTATATGTTGCGCGAAACCGCATTAAAGCTCAAAGGAAAAGTCAAGAAAACCGCCATTCTAACGCATGGCGCTAATCCTGGTTTGGCATCCCATTTTGTCAAAGAAGCATTATTAAGAATGGCCAAGGATAATAATCTTTCTGCCACAATGCCTACAAATTCGCAGGAGTGGGCAACCTTGGCAAAAAATCTAAACATCAAAGCTATTCATGTGGCAGAACACGATACCCAAATTTCTAATAAACCCAAATTAGCCGGTGAATTCGTCAACACCTGGTCTGTCGATGGTTTTGTGCTAGAAGGCCTGCAACCTGCTGAATTGGGTTGGGGTACTCACGAGAAGCATTTGCCGCTGGATGGCCGTCAGCATACTGAAGGATCGCAATGCGCCATTTATCTAGAACGACCTGGTGCGGGTACCAAAGTACGCTCCTGGACGCCTAGTTTTGGGCCTATTCATGGATTATTAATTACCCATGCAGAAAGTATTTCTATTTCTAACTACCTCACTCTCAAAGATCAAGATACCGTCTCATATCGCCCTACGGTGCATTATGCTTATTGCGCTTGTCCGGATGCGTGGTTGTCTATATTGGAATTAGGTAGCACAGAGTGGAAAAAGCAAGAACGACAACGGATTATGTTTAACGAAATTATTCATGGTATCGATGAGTTAGGCGTACTCTTAATGGGGAATGCGAAAGGCGCCTATTGGTTTGGCTCTACGCTGTCCGTACAAGAAGCCCGGTCAATTGCACCCTTTAACAATGCCACCAGTTTGCAAGTCGTTGCGGGTGTGCTCTCAGGGATGATGTGGGCAATAGAAAATCCCGATGCCGGCTTGGTGGAAGCCGAAGATATGGATCATGAATTCATTTTGAATATTGCACGACCTTATCTCGGAAAAGTAGATGGCTACTATACCAATTGGACGCCATTGCAAGATCGCGGCAATGTATTTCCGGAGCGCAAAGGACATCTAGACTTATCTGATCCCTGGCAGTTTTCGAATATTCGGGTAAGCTAAAATCCACTCAAAACACATGCTTTTTCCCTCTTCGTGAGTTATAATTACTCACTCATTGAGGGAAATAGTTGTGCGTATAATACAAAAGTCTGCCAAACTTCACGGCGTTTGCTACGACATTCGTGGCCCCGTATTAGAAAAAGCCAAGCAAATGGAAGATGCTGGCCAAAAAATTATAAAATTAAACATCGGCAATTTGGGCATTTTTGACTTCGATCCTCCTGCAGAAATTCTCGACCATATGCGTCTCAATATGCGCGCAGCCGCAGCTTATAGCGACTCAAAAGGCCTACTGGATTGTCGTGAAACCATTCTGCTTGAGATGCAAAAACAACAAATCCAAAATATAAGCGTTGATAATATTTATATCGGAAATGGCGCCTCCGAATTGATCGTCATGAGCATGAATGCATTGCTCAATACCGGGGACGAAGTATTGATTCCCAGCCCAGATTATCCATTATGGACTGCAGCGGTCAGTTTATCTGGCGGACAACCTGTCCATTATCTTTGTGATGAACAAACAGATTGGTCCCCTAATATAGATGACATCCGCGCTAAAATCACACCGCAAACACGCGCTATTGTGATTATTAATCCCAATAATCCTACGGGTGCATTATATTCTAAGGACGTTCTTCTCGGCATCATTGAGCTTGCTCGCCAACACCATTTGATCATCTTTTCTGACGAAATTTATAGTCAGACACTGTATGATGACGCTGAACATACCGCGATTGCTTCTTTGGCAGATGATATTTTATTTATTACCTTCAATGGGTTGTCAAAAAACTATCAAGCGTGTGGTTACCGTGCTGGATGGATGGTGGTATCAGGGAAAAAAGATCATGCCAAAGATTATATTGTTGGATTAGATATGCTGGCTTCGATGCGCTTATGTTCCAATGTACTCGGACAAATTGCGATTCAAGGTGCTTTGATGCATAAATCGAGTATCAATAGCCTTGTCGCGCCAGGTGGACGGTTATATACTCAACGTGAATTGGCTTATAATTTACTGACAGCAATTCCTGGTGTTTCTTGTGTCAAACCAAAAGCCGCTTTGTATCTTTTTCCAAAATTAGATCACAAACTGTATCCGATTACAGATGATCGCGATTTCATATACCAATTATTGGTCAAAGAGCAAGTATTGGTGGTACAAGGAACTGGTTTCAATTGGCCTAAGCCAGATCATTTTCGTGCAGTATTTTTACCTAATGCAGAAGAACTGCAATACGCAATTACTAAAATTGCGCGGTTTCTTGAACATTATCGTCAACAACATGGCACAGATTAAAGGGATTTATCATGGTTGAAATCAAGTCTCCAGAAGAGATAGAAAAAATGCGGATTGCTGGTCGGCTGACAGCTCAAGTACTTGAGGCGGTCACCGAGATCGTAGCACCCGGGCTCACCACGATGGACATCGACACATTCTGTGAAGATTACATTCGTAACACACTGCAAGCCATACCAGGGAGCAAGGGCCAATATGGCTATCCCTATAGCGTCAATACTTCATTGAATCATGTGATTTGCCACGGCATGCCTTCTGATAAACAAATCCTTAAAAAAGGCGATATTGTCAATGTCGACATCACCGTCATTTATGAAGGGTATTATGGCGACAGTAGTAAAATGTTTTGTATTGGTGAAGTGCCTGCACATGCGCAACGCTTAGTAGATATCACCCAAGAATGTCTGTATAAAGGCATTTCAGTCGTGAGACCACAAGCATACATTGGGGATATTGGCCATGCGATTCAAACCCACGCCACCCAAAACCATTACTCTGTAGTACGCGAATATTGTGGCCATGGCATTGGTAAAAAAATGCATCAAGAACCCCAAGTTACGCATTATGGGACTGCTGGCACAGGATTAGTATTAGAAGCCGGCATGACATTTACTATTGAACCCATGATCAACCAAGGCCGTCCTGAAGTAAAACATTTGAATAAAGATGGGTGGTCAATCGCCATAACCAAAGATCGCAAACTATCCGCACAATGGGAGCATACCATTTTAGTAACACCAACTGGTTACGAAATATTAACTTTGCGTCAAGAAGAGATAGAGCCAATAGCTCAGTTTATGCAACATTCCGCAATAAACGCATGATATATGCCAAGACCGTAACGAGCATTGTTTGGCTTGGAGGGATTTGAAGGAACTGCTTGTGTTTGCCTCAGTTGATCTAATGAATGGGTAATCCCCCCATTTTTAACTGAGGTTAAAAGTAGAGACTTAGGCAACTAGTGCCAATTTTTGCCTTGGAGGAACTCCTCCAATAGCGGTATTTGGACGTTCATTATTGTACAACCAAAGCCATTGTGTCGCATGTAGCTGTACTTCAGAAATAGTTTCAAATAAAAATTGATTCAACCAATCGTACCGAACAGTTCGATTATATCGTTCAATATAAGCATTTTGCTGTGGATTTCCTGGTTGAATAAAAACCAACTGTATCTGATTTTTATCAGCC
>CAIRCS010000053.1 GCA_903877115.1 uncultured Legionella sp. | reverse complement strand
TAAAAGACTCTGGATTGCTTCACTACGCTCGCAATGACGGCAAATAACCCGTCTTTGCGAGGAGTGTAACGACGAAGCAATCCAGTGACTTAAAAGACACTGGATTGCTTCACTACGCTCGCAATGACGGCAAATAACCCGTCTTTGCGAGGAGTGTAACGACAAAGCAATCCAGTGACTTAAAAGACTCTGGATTGCTTCGTTACGCTCACAATGACGGTAAATAACACGTCTTTACGAGGCTCTTACCAGTTCATCCGTTTTGCAACGGCATCGCCTAATTCAGCAGGAGAATTAACCGTCATGACACCAGCAGCTTGGAGTGCAGCAAATTTATCCGCCGCAGTTCCTTTTCCGCCAGAAATGATGGCGCCTGCATGTCCCATACGTTTTCCAGCCGGCGCAGTCACGCCTGCGATATAAGCCACAACTGGCTTCGTCACATTCGAACGAATGAATTCCGCCGCTTCTTCTTCTGCAGTCCCACCAATTTCACCCACCAAAATAATAACTTCGGTTTGTGAATCTTTTTCAAATAGTCCCAAAATATCGATAAAGTTACTACCAGGAATAGGATCTCCTCCAATTCCCACGCAAGTACTTTGTCCAAAACCTTTATCAGTCGTTTGCTTGACTGCTTCATAAGTCAACGTACCTGAACGCGATACAATCCCAACCTTACCAGGCAAATGAATTGAACCAGGCATAATCCCAATTTTACACTGTCCAGGAGTGATCACACCTGGGCAATTCGGTCCTATCAAACGACTTTGCGTATTTTGTTCCAAATACAATTTGACCTGCAACATATCCAAAACTGGAATGCCTTCGGTGATACAAACAATCAATTCAATCCCAGCTTCTGCAGCTTCGATAATGGAATCTTTACAAAACGGTGCAGGCACATAAATCACTGAAGCCGTAGCTTGCGTCTCTTTCACAGCATCCCGCATGGTATCAAATACTGGCAACGACAAATGCGTCTGCCCGCCTTTACCAGGCGTCACACCACCGACCATTTTAGTGCCATATGCAATGGCTTGCTCTGTGTGAAACGTACCTTGATTTCCAGTGAATCCTTGGCAGATCACTCGGGTATTTTTATCGATTAATATACTCATTAAAACCTCTTGATTAAGACTTCAACCGCTGTTGCGACCACGTCATTCCGAGTGCAGCGAGGAATCTCCAACAATTTTGGGAGATCCTTCGTCGCAAGCTCCTCAGGATGACGTGCATAAACGCACAGAAATTAAGCTACTGCCGCCACAATTTTTTGCGCCGCATCGGTTAAACCATTCGCAGCAATCACATTCAGACCACTATTATTTAAAATATCGGCCCCTAATTTGGCATTATTACCTTCTAGGCGAACAACTACCGGGATTTTTAATTGCACTTCTTTGACCGCAGCCAAAATACCTTCCGCAATCAAATCGCACCGTACAATTCCGCCAAAAATATTCACTAGAATGCCTTTGACTTTTTCATCAGATAAAATAATCTTGAATGCCTCAGTCACACGTTCTTTGGTTGCACCACCGCCCACATCTAGGAAGTTGGCTGGCTCACCACCGCATAATTTGATCACATCCATGGTAGCCATCGCAAGACCGGCACCATTCACCATACAACCAATTTCACCATCCAAAGGAATGTAATTTAATTCAAAATCATGCGCTTTATTTTCACGCTCGTCCTCTTGAGAGGCATCACGCATCGCTTTCAAAGCGGGTTGTCTATATATCGCATTGTCATCAATGCTAATTTTGGCATCTAAACAAACCAAAGTACCTGCTTTGGTCACGACTAATGGATTGATTTCTAAGAGAGCCAAATCATTTTCCACAAACATCCGACCCAAACCCGTCATCAATTGAACCAATTGGGTGATCTGAGGACCAACCAAACCCAATTGAAAACCAATTTCTCGACATTGGTAAGGCATAATCCCTACTAGAGGATCCATCGTAACTGTCAGAATTTTTTCTGGTGTCTCGGCTGCTACGGTTTCAATCTCCATACCGCCTTCCGTCGATGCCATAAACACCACACGTCGTTGCGCACGATCAACCACTGCACCCAGATATAATTCACGAGCAATTTCACTGGTTTCTTCAATCAAAACCACATTGATAGGTTGCCCATTCGCATCAGTCTGATGCGTTACTAATCTTGTTCCAAGAAGCTTTTTGACGTAGTCAGTTAATTCTGTCTGAGTTTTCACTAATTTAACGCCACCGGCCTTGCCGCGGCCTCCAGCATGGACTTGGGCTTTCACTACCCAAGATGCTGTAGATAGTTTTTGACTTACTTTAACCGCTTCTTCAGCACTGTTAGCAATATAACCGGTAGGAACCGGTAAATTATATTTGGCCAATAAAGATTTAGCTTGATATTCATGTAAATTCATTCGGTGTCCTAACTAAACATTAAGTAACAAACGCGCGGGATCTTCTAGTAATTCTTTTACGCTTACTAAAAACTGCACTGAATCTTTGCCATCGATCAAACGATGGTCGTACGACAAAGCCACATACATCATCGGCCGAATAACAATTTGGCCTTTTTCTACAACCGGACGCTCTTGGATCTTATGCATACCTAAGATACCAGTCTGCGGCGGGTTGATAATTGGTGTAGACAGCAACGAACCAAATACCCCACCATTTGTGATGGTAAACGTCCCACCTTGCAATTCTTCTATAGTCAATTTCCCGCTGCGAGCACGCGTCGCACAATCAGAAATAGTGTGTTCAATATCCGACAAACTAAGCTGATCTGCATTGCGCACCACTGGCACCACCAAACCACGTTCGGTCGTCACAGCAATACCGATATCATAATAATTGTGATAGATGATATCTTGCCCATCTACGGACGCATTCACAACAGGAAAACGCTTTAAGGATTCCACGACTGCTTTGGTGAAAAACGACATAAAACCAAGCTTCACGCCAAATTTCTTTTCAAAGCTGTCTTTGTATTGCGCACGTAAATCCATGACTGCTTGCAAATTGACTTCGTTAAACGTCGTCAACATGGCCGCAGAATGCTGGGCTTCTAACAAACGCTCGGCCACTTTTGCGCGCAAGCGACTCATGGGCACTCGACGCTCTTCTCGGCTACCGGCAGAGATTTGCAGCGGCGCTGATTGCGCGCCCGCTTTTGAAGATTTATCGCGCTGTGAAGAGATATAACCCGTCACATCGTCTTTGGTTACCCGGCCATCTTTCCCTGAACCTTGGATCGCAGTAGGACTGAGATCGTTTGCAGCCATTAAGCGACGAACGCCAGGGCTGGTTGCGGCATCAGCAGTTGGCTCTGATTTTTTAGATACTGCAGGCGCTGCCTCTGCAACAGCCGGCGCAGTTTTTGCAGCTTGTGCAGATGTGTCTATTTTGGCCAACAATTCACCAGATTTAACCGTTGCACCGCTTTGAAATAGGATTTCGGTCAACACACCATCTGCAGGCGCGGGCACTTCCAAAACGACTTTATCTGTTTCCAAATCTACAATATTCTCATCCCGCTTCACAACATCGCCTACTTTTTTATGCCAGGTTGCAATCGTGGCATCTGCCACGGACTCTGGTAAGGCGGGTACTTTTATTTCAGTTGCCATAATGATTCCTATTAGGTTAACGCCTGTTTCACCAACGCTTCTTGCTGTTCACTGTGTGTCTTCGCACTACCGCCAGCTGGCGCAGCAGCAAATCCACGTCCCGCATAAGTCAATGTTTGATCAGGTCGCAGACATTCTTTAAAGTGATGCTGCGATGAAAACCAAACACCTTGGTTTTTCGGTTCTTCCTGACACCAAACAATGTTTTTTGCATTAGGATAAGTCTTAAGCACATCCGTCAATGCTTGCGTAGGAAAAGGATACAATTGCTCAATGCGAATAATGGCATGCTGTTGCAAATTTTCTGCGCGTCTATGTTGGAGGAGGTCATAATAAACTTTTCCACAACACAATACCACTGTCGTGACTTTTGCAGCATCTAATTGATCTTGCTCAGCAATCACCACTTGGAATTTACCTTGCGCCAAGTCTTCTAATGTTGAGACAGCTAATTTGTGGCGTAAAATACTTTTGGGTGTCATCACGATGAGCGGCTTACGGAATTTTCGCAATACCTGGCGACGCAACAAATGGAAAATTTGTGCAGGCGTCGTGGGTGTGCAGACTTGAATGTTTTGTTGCGCACACAATTGCATGAAACGTTCGAGACGCGCAGAAGAGTGTTCCGGCCCCTGCCCTTCATAGCCATGGGGCAATAACATCACTAAGCCACAGAGTCTCCCCCATTTTTGCTCTCCAGAACTGATAAATTGGTCAATCACAACTTGGGCGCCATTCGCAAAATCACCAAATTGAGCTTCCCATAATACCAAAGAACTGGGATCGTAAGTGGCATAGCCATATTCAAAAGCCAGTACGGCTTCTTCAGATAGCACTGAATCAATAACTGAAAAACTGTGGACAGAATTGGTGGAAAATTTCTGTAAAGGCGTACACCCTTGCCCCGTCTTCTGATCATACAATACAGCATGGCGATGTGCGAACGTACCACGCCCGCAATCCTGGCCTGACAAACGCACTTCGTGGCCATCTTGCAATATGGTTGCGTAAGCCAAGGTTTCAGCAAATCCCCAATTCATATCCAATTCACCCGTGCCCATTTTTTGGCGCTCTTCTAATAAGCGTTTGACCACAGGATGCACGGCAAAACCCTCGGGCAAGGCTAATAATTGCTCAGAAACAGTTTGTAGAGTTTTCTTATCCACCGCTGTTTTGACTTCGTCCGTCCATTGAGCATTGAAATACGGAGTCCAATCGGGTGCCTGAGGGCGTTGATAATCCGTTAGTAAACTAGCTACAACTGACTCGCCACGATCTAAAGCATCGCGATAAGCATCGTTCCAAGTTTGCACCTCTTCTGCCGTCACTAGTTTTTCTTGAACAAGCTGTGCAGCATAGAGTTCGCGCAATGGCTGAATTTGCTTGATTCGTTGATACATCATGGGTTGCGTAATAGCGGGTTCATCGGCTTCATTGTGACCATGACGACGGTAGCAGATCAAATCCACTACGACATCGCGTTTAAACATCATCCGAAATGCAAAAGCTAATTGAATAACAAAGACCACTGCTTCTGGATCATCACCATTCACATGCAAAATGGGCGCTTCCACCATTTTAGCAATATCGGTGCAATAATCAGTTGAACGCGCGTCTTGTGGATTACTCGTTGTAAAACCAATTTGGTTATTGATCACGATATGCACGGTTCCGCCGGTACAATAGCCAGGTGATTGAGAGAAATTAAAGGTCTCCATTACCACGCCCTGGCCCGTAAATGCCGCGTCACCATGCAGTACGATGGGCAATACTTTGTTCTTGTTCTCTAAATCATGCAAGCGTCTCATCCGCGAGCGGGAAGAGCCTTCCACCACAGGGCTAATGATTTCCAAATGCGATGGATTAAATGCTAACACCACATGCGCCACTGCATCTTCTTGCGTCGACAAATCTGACGAATAACCCAGATGGTATTTCACATCACCCGTACGCGTCGAATCATATTTACCTTCAAACTCTTGAAATAGCGAGTCAGGGGTTTTACCTAAAACATTGATTAATACATTTAAACGGCCGCGATGCGCCATGCCAATCACAATTTCATCAATATGCGCAGCACAGCTGTTCTGAATCAATTCATTCATCAAAGGGATCAGTGCATCACCCCCTTCTAATGAAAAGCGTTTCTGACCCACGTAACGCGTTCCCAGGTACCTTTCCAAACCATCCGCCGCGATCAAATCTTTCAAAATCTTGATTTTTTGTTCCGTTTGAAACTGAGGCCGTCCATGATTTGATTCAAAATATTGTTGTATCCACGCAATTTCATCTTGATTACTCAAATGCATGTACTGGATGCCAATTGAACCACAGTAAGTCGCTTGCAAATTACGCTCGATCTCTGCCAGAGTTAAGGGTTGTTGAGCCAAATAAGGTCCAGCAGAAAAGACTTGCGCTCGATCAGCATCACCCAAATGATAGTAATGAGGATCAAGACTAGGATGTGTCCGGCGCGCAGCCATACCCAAAGGATCCAAATTCGCTTGGAGATGACCGTAACTTCGGTACGCTTGAATCAAATCGGTGACTGCTTGTTGTTTGGGAGCCGAATCTACGCTCACAGATGTTTTTGGCATGGAGGCTAATTGCAAAAACTGCTCTTGAATGTCACGATGAGATAATTCTGGCTGTCCGGATATCTTAGGTAGCGCATCAAACATAGCACGCCATTCTTCGGGTATGGTAGTAGGATCGGACAAATAGTCTTCATACAACCCTTCGACATACGCAACGTTACCACCGGATAAATAAGAACTAGCCATTTGCTGTTGTAAAGTACTTAAACTCATCTATGCATTTCTCCAAGCGAATTGTCAACACATTCAAAATAAGGAATGTGATTAAAAGTTACTATTTTAGTCTTCAACTTCCGTTGCGACACTGCACGTCATCCTGAGAAGCTTGCGGCGAAGGATCTCCTTGGTTAACTGGAGATTCCTCGCTACCCTCAGGACGACGTGGTCGCAACGCTTGGCAATCCATTGACCGAGAACGAATGATACTTTCATAACCCAACGTCCCGCAGTACGTCGGATCCAAACTACGTGAATGATACAAATTATGTTTCTTGTGTCAACATTTGATGACGAATTTCACTGATTGCTTTGGTAGGATTTAATCCTTTTGGACAAACAGTTGTACAATTCATAATGGTTCTGCACCGAAAGACACTAAACGGATCTTGCAAGGTTGCCAACCGATGCACCTTTGCCGTGTCACGACTGTCGGCTAAAAAGCGCCGTGCTTGCAATAATCCCGCAGGTCCGACAAATTTTTCAGGATTCCACCAAAAGGAAGGACAAGAACTGGTGCAACAAGCGCATAAAATACATTCATACAGCCCATCCAACTGCGCGCGTTCTTCAGGAGACTGTAGGCGCTCGGCAGCAGGAGGTGTCGTATCGTTCTGTAAATAAGGCTCAATTCGTTCATACTGCTGATAAAATTGGCTCATATCCACCACCAAATCTCGAATTACTGGAAATCCTGGTAACGGTCGAATCACAATCTTTTTGCCTAACGCTGCAATATGTGTGATACAAGCTAAGCCATTGTTCCCATTGATGTTCATTCCATCCGAGCCACAAACGCCTTCGCGACAAGAGCGTCGAAAAGACAACGTTGAGTCTTGCTCCGCTTTGATACGCTCCAGCATGGTCAGTAACATAGGATTACTGCCCTCAGGCATAGTAAACTCATAATCTCGCATATAGGGTTTGCTATCCACTTCTGGATTATAGCGATAAATAGATAATGTTAAGGTAGTCTCAGCCATGTTTATCCTTAATAAACTCGATCTTTGGGTTCAAATGTCGGCATTTCTAGTGGCGTCACATTCACAGGACGGGTTCCCATTTTGTCACCCTTCATCATATAGGTGGTATGCACCATCCATTTTTTGTCATCGCGCTTCGGAAAATCTTCGCGCGAATGGGCACCACGACTTTCAGTGCGTGCCATCGCAGATGCCGCAGTGGAATACGCCGTTGCCATCAAATTATCCAACTCTAATGCTGTCACCAATTCTGTATTAAAAACCCGGCTTTTATCAGTCAAATGCGCATGGTCTAAGCGCTTGCGAATATTATCCAACCGTGACAAACCTTGTTGCATAATCTCCCCAGTACGGAACACCCCAAAATCCTCTTGCATGACCTTTTGCATTTCAGCACGTAATACCGCAGGATTTTCTCCTTCAGTAGAGTCATACCAACGGTTATAACGGGTCAACGACGCTTCCACATCATCTTCCGTCACATTCGGCATGTCACGTAATTCATTCGACTGCCACAGCTGTTCCACATGCAAGCCGGCCGCACGTCCAAATACCACCAAATCCAACAAGGAATTTCCGCCTAAACGATTGGCACCATGTACCGACACACAAGCACATTCGCCCGCAGCGTATAATCCGTCAATAACAACATCTTTGCCTCTTTGTACGCCAACAGCCTCACCATACATCGTAGTAGGAATACCTCCCATAATATAGTGGCAAGTTGGGACGACAGGAATGGATTCTTTAATCGGATCCACCGCGGCAAATTGTATAGACAATTCGCGAATACCCGGCAAGCGTTTATTAATCAAATCAGCGCCCAAATGATCAATTTTCAATTTCACACAATCGACGCCGTCAATATTAAATCCTTTGCCAGCACGCAATTCGAGGGCCATAGCACGCGCTACGACATCACGTGACGCCAAATCTTTCGCATGAGGCGCATAACGCTCCATAAAGCGCTCACCGTCTTTATTAATCAGATAACCGCCTTCACCACGACAGCCCTCTGTCACCAACGATCCCGCCCCTGCAATGCCCGTAGGATGAAATTGCCACATTTCCATATCTTGCAATGGATAGCCAGCGCGTAAGGTCATCCCAAAACCATCACCAGTATTAATCAGGGCATTCGTAGTAGATTGGAAAATTCGTCCAGCGCCGCCCGTAGCAAGGATACAAACTCGGGATTGAAAAAATACAATTTCCCCGGTTTCAATCGACATAGCTGTCACACCAGCAATTTTATTATGACTGTCTTTTACAAAATCAAGGGCATACCATTCACTAAAAATATGAGTTTTGGCTTTGACATTTTGTTGATACAAGGTATGTAACAAAGCATGTCCGGTTCTATCTGCTGCCGCCGCAGTCCGTGCCGCTTGTTCACCACCAAAGTTTTTAGATTGTCCACCAAAAGGCCGCTGGTAAATTTTACCATTATCCATACGAGAGAACGGCAATCCCATGTGTTCTAATTCGTAGACTGCTTCAGGACCAGTTTTACATAAATATTCGATACAATTTTGGTCTCCGATATAATCCGCGCCTTTCACAGTATCGTACATATGCCAACGCCAATCATCTTCATGAGAATTGCCCAACGCAACGGTAATACCACCCTGTGCAGAAACCGTGTGAGAACGCGTAGGAAACACTTTGGAAATCAGAGCCACTTTCATACCAGGTGTTTTAGCCAATTGATAAGCTGCTCGCATACCTGCGCCGCCAGCACCAATAATCACTGCATCAAATTTATGTCGTGCCACAGCCATGCTATTGCCCCCAAACGATCGTCAAGCCCCAAATGAATTGAGCACTTAAAAATAAAGCTACCAAAATCTGAATTACCAGTCTTAATCCCATGTGCTGCAGATAATCCGTGGTAACTGTCCATATACCGATCCAAGCATGCAATAAGAACATCAGCAACGCCAAAACCGTCGCAATTTTAACTATTTGGCAATGAAACAATAATGTCCATTGCTCATAATCTAACGGCATATGCAACGCCGTATATCCCAGAAGAAACAACACATAGCCCAGCAAATAGACTGCAGAGACTCTCTGGATCAGCCAATCTTTTAAACCATTTCCCGTCAAACTGGTTATCGATGTTACCATAATAGCATTCCTAAAAAGAGAATTAATATCAAACTCAATCCCATTGCGCCATACGCAGTCCAACGCGCAGCTGGCAGACTATCGCCCCAATCCAAATCACTCAGCAAATGGCGTACGCCCGCAATCCCATGATAAATTAACGCCGAACCAAATGCCCATAAAGCCATTCTAGTCCATGGACATAACAGGATCATAGTCTGTAATTGTGCAAAGGTAGAGCGTGACGCTAGTGACAAATGGAACACATACAACACGAACGGAAAAAGAAGAAAAAGTACGATGCCACTGATGCGATGCAAAATAGAAGCTATCGCCATAGGAGGAAAGGCGAGTGTGCTCAATTTAAGATTAACTGGTCTTTTTGATTTCACTATAAAGGTGTCCTTATGGTTTATTACCAAAATAAGTATAACATAGAGGAATTACCTTCTTAAAGACTACAAGCCCAAATTATCCCGTTTAAAAATCCGATCCGCACGATAAGATGAGCGAACCAAGGGCCCGGCGGCCACTTCAAAAAATCCTTTTTCTAAGCCAATCTCGCGCAATGCAGTAAATTCTTCTGGTGG
>CAIRCS010000052.1 GCA_903877115.1 uncultured Legionella sp. | reverse complement strand
CTTATTGATGAAGGAAATACTCTCCGACCGAGCAGTGTTTTTGCTCGATGCAGAAGCCTCGCAACAGGATTTGGCACACTATTCCGCTGACAATCCGGTTTCTTTGAATGCCAGCCATGACCTAGCTTATGTCATCTATACCAGTGGCACAACCGGAGTGCCCAAAGGGGTCTTGGTGGAGCATCGGGGCGTTGCGAATCTTGTTCAAGCTAAGGCAAATGCTTGCTCCCTTAAGCCCTGTATTACTCATGAAGAAACATCACAACCCTGTATCTGGTATTCCAATTATGTTTTTGATGCACATGTCTGGCAAGTCTTTGCGGTAATTTTAAATGGGCATACCAGTCATTTATTATCTGATGTCGTCATGAAAGATCTGCTCTTATTATCAGAGTATGTTCGCTTAAAAAATATTTATCTGGCAGACATCCCCCCTGTTTTGTTAACTACAGAGAATCTGTTGCCTCTCGATGTTTTAGTAGTCGGTGGTGATAAAACAAAATCAGCACTATTGGAAGCCTACACTAAACAAGGTACCCAGGTGGTCAATTGCTATGGCCCCACCGAGATAACCGTTTGTGCTTCTCTTTATCCTTATCAAGCAGGATCCCTGAATACCAATATAGGGAGGCCGATATCCAATAAATTGGTGTATATCCTTAATAACGAGCTAACCCCGGTACCCATAGGCTCTATCGGAGAACTATATATCGGCGGGGTTGGTCTGGCGCGAGGCTATTTGAACCAAGACGCTCTCACGTCTGAGAAATTTATAATCAATCCATTTCAAACGATTGAAGAGCTGGCTACCAATACAAATTCGCGTTTATTTAAAACCGGTGATTTAGCGCGTTATTCAGCTGACGGATCCCTTGAGTACATCGGTCGAAATGACAAACAAGTGAAAATTCGTGGCTATCGAGTGGAACTTGCTGAAATTGAGGAGAACATTAACAAACATCATGGTATTGAAGCATCCGTAGTGCAGTTAAATGAAGTAGATGGCCATCCGCAATTATCTGCATACTATATTCCTAAAAAAATGAACAGCACACTTAAATGGTCCCCTTCCTTGGCTGAGTACTATGTGTATGATGACTGGATGTATACATTGATGTCTAATCATACTGATAGATGGAAACAATATCGTTTGGCAATTAATCAGTTTGTAAAAGACAAAGTGGTTGTTGATATTGGTTGTGGCGCAGATGTTCTTCTTGCTCGTTTGTGTATTGAGGCTGGCGCCAAAAAAGTGTATGCAATTGAGTATATAGAGCCTGTTTATTTTCAGGCCAAACGAGTAATTAAAGAACATGGCCTGGACGATACAATCAGTCTTTTTTTAGGCGACAGTCGAAACATCTTGTTGCCTGAATTATGTGATGTGTGTATCTCTGGAATTGTCGGTTCCATCGGCGGTGCGGAGGGAGCGGCTGTTGTTTTGAATGATGCAAGAAAGCGACATGTAAAAAGAGGAGGTATTTTTATTCCTGAGCGTGCTGTAAGCACGGTCGCTGCTATCGCTCTTCCAGATCATTTTATCGAACAACCTTACATTGACGCTAAAAAATACCAATATGTTAAAAGAGTTTTTGAGCAAACCGGGTATCCTTTTGATTTAAGAATGTCGATTCAAGGAGTAGATTATTCTGATTTGGTATCCAATATAGCTGTTTTTGAAGATTTATCATGGCCCCAAACAGATAGTGATGAAGAAGTTGTCATGGATGTTATTCACAAAATACAACTCCATATAACAGAAACAGCTCTCATCCATGGTTTTATGGTTTGGTTGAATTTAATGATAAGCCAAGATAACTGGCTGGATACCATGAGTTCGCAGTATTCCTGGCTTCCTGTGTTCTTGCCCATCTTTCCTAAAGGAATGCTTCTGGCGAAAGGTGATTACATTGAGGTGGTTGTAAATAGAATAATTGGTGATAACCAACTTAATTTTGATTATATCGTTCATGGAACGGTGTACTCTGCTAAAACTAAAGAAACATTTTATTATAATTCCATTCATAACAAGCAGATTTTGAAACACAATTTATTTTATGAGCGTTTTTTTACAATTTATGATAATCATGAAGCCTATTGCGTAGAAAAATTACCGGAATTTCTTGCTAAAAAACTACCGCTTCATTTGATTCCCAGCTCCTTTACCATGCTTCAAAATTTTCCTGTGACACCATCGGGCAAATTGGATAGACGAGCATTAACTCCGACTGTGTTCAATGAGTATTATGTGCCTCCTCGAAACAGGGAAGAACACCAACTTTGTGCTATTTTTGCAGAATCTCTGGGATTGCCAATAGAGCTAATGGGAATAGAAACAGACTTTTTCAAAGCAGGTGGAGATAGTATTACTAGTATTATTATAATTAATAAACTGCGCCAATATTCAGGAGTCAGTATTCAGGCAAAAGATATTTTTGTATGCCGAACCATCCGGAAACTGTGTGAGCAGGTGTTCTCTCCTGCACATAACAATCAAATGACCATACATGCAGAGCAAGGATATTTATCGGGAGATGTTCCGCTGTTACCAATTCAGAACTGGTTTTTTGAGCAGTTGGCACGGGACAAAATTGAGAACGCCAGTCATTGGAATCAATCCTTTTTGATCCGAACGCCTGGATTGGATATTCAACGTTTGAAAAAGGCTTTCGAACACGTAATTGCTTATCATGATGCATTACGTTTATGTTATTCCCAAGACGACGAGGGTAACTGGAAGCAATTTTATGCCTCTTCAACCCAGGTTGATGATAAGGTTTTATTGAACATACTTGACGTACAATATCTGACAGGTTCAAAGCACAGTGATTCGGAATTTGATAGTAATTTACAAGCCACATTCACTAAATGGCAAAGTGAGTTTAATATAACAAAGGGTAATTTATACAGTTTTGGCTATATTTATGGCTATTCGGACGGTAGTGCACGAATATTCATGGCCTTACATCATCTTATTGTAGATGCCGTCAGTTGGCACATATTAATGAATGACCTTAAAACGGCATACTACCGTAATGACGATTCCGTATTACAAAAAGGAAGCAGTTATCGGCAATGGGGAAATGCTATTCATGGTTATAAACAACAGCATTTTGCGGAAGAGCACTATTGGAACACGGTATTCAATGATCCCCAATACGGCAATATAGTATGGAACGACGCGCTCCATGGAGAAAGTACAGGAGAACATGAAAAGCGTTTTGTCTTGAATGATGCTATCACTCAGCAACTATTGAAACAGAGTCATAGAGCATTTAATACTGAAATAAATGATATTTTGTTAACGGCATTAGGTCTGGCTTTATCTGTCTTGTCCACTTCGGCTGTAAATTATATTCTTCTGGAAGGGCATGGACGTGAAGAAATCGATACTTCTATCTGTGTTGATAAAACAACGGGGTGGTTTACAACGATGTATCCTGTTTGCCTATCTGTTGAGCCTGAGGATATAGGAAAATCCATCCAACGAGTTAAGGAATATTTGAGAAATGTTCCAAATAAAGGGATAGGTTTTGGTGTCTTTAAAGGATATCACGATGATGAATTGCCCACCGTACACTTTAATTATTTAGGACAACTGAATAAGATCAAATCTAATAAACACTCAAATGATTGGTTTATTGTCAATGAATCCAGTGGTCATGCTATGCCGGGTTCACAAGTTAATGGCAAGAGTACTCTTGCAATCAATAGTTTTGTTATTGATTGCCAATTTCACTGTATTGTTTCCTCTTCTTTGTCTCAGGGGTTGCTGAATACCTTTGTGAAGGTGTTTCAGCGTTCATTAACTCGCGTGCTCACACATGCTTGTGCGCTTCCACGCAGCTATTTAAGTAGTAGCGACGTTAACCATGTTGTTGCTCAGGATGTTCTTGATGTTCTTCAAGGGGAACAAGATGTTCAGGCTATTTATCGTGCTAACAATTTACAACAGGGATTGATTGCGCACAGTTTAAGCAATGAAACCAAAGATGATACTTATCATGTCCAAATAATACTGGAATATCATAAAAAGGTAGATCCATTTGTTTTAAAAACCGCTTGGGAATACGCACAAGCTAAATACCCTTGCTTGCGTTTGCGGTTTGCTATAGATGATTCTATTGTTCAAATTATTGATAAAAAAGGCTCTCTTGATTGGCGTTATGTCAATCTGGCTGAGAATAAAAACATGGAAATCGATCTTGAGAAGATAATT
>CAIRCS010000051.1 GCA_903877115.1 uncultured Legionella sp. | reverse complement strand
TTGATCTATTAAATTAGCTCTTTTCGCTTCACTACTAAATTTTTTTATTTTTAG
Organism: uncultured Legionella sp.; assembly: GCA_903877115.1. Lineage (GTDB taxonomy): Bacteria > Pseudomonadota > Gammaproteobacteria > Legionellales > Legionellaceae. The sequence goes on along the minus strand of CAIRCS010000051.1, from coordinate 1,523 downwards.
GTGTTTCATAGAAGATTCCACGTGTAATACTGGGTATTATAATACATTGTATTACATATTTCAATTCTCAATAAACGACCGTTTTTTGAGAGTCATTTTCTCGTCATTTCCTAATTTGCAAAAAGCGTTATAAAACCTGGGTTTTTGGCCTTGTGGTTTTTATCAAAAACCCATATCATTATCTACCTATCAAATACTCATTTAAAATTGGATTTATTGATAAAATCATGAAAAAATTAATTGGATATGCTCGGGTCAGTACCGATGATCAAAATTTGGACTTGCAGATCGATGCACTCTCTCAAGCTGGGTGTCATAAAAATGATATCTACAAAGACAAGGTTTCTGGTGCAAAAACTGACCGCCCTGGGTTAACCCAATGTTTGGATAATTTATCACCAGGTGATGTTTTGGTTGTTTGGCGACTCGACCGCCTGGGTCGCTCTATGGTTCACTTGGTATCCATCATCGAAATGCTAAAAGAAAAGGGCATTGGTTTTAAATCATTATGTGATGGTGCAATCGATACAACTACTGCTTCTGGCGAATTGGTCTTTAATATATTTTCATCCATGGCACAGTTTGAGAGACGTCTTGTTCAAGAGCGAACTCAAGCCGGACTGTCCGCAGCCAGAGCCCGAGGAAGAAAGGGTGGGCGACCTAAAGTAAATGCCTCAAAAATACAGGCAGCCAAACGAATGCATCTCGACAAAAGCATGACGCTTGAAGATATTTGTGGGGTGCTAAAAATTTCCATACCAACCTTATATAGATATCTGGCCTCCTAATTTCATCGAGACATAATATGGTAATACCAACTTTTGCTACCCGCCGCCTAATACTTCGAGAAATCACAACGAATGATTACGAAAATTATGGAAAGCATTTTATTGATTATGAGGTCGTTAGATGGCTAGCATCTGTTGTGCCTTGGCCATATCCAAAAAACGGGGTTCAATATTACATTGAACACGAGATAGTGCCACATTTAGGTAAAAGCAAATGGCTATGGGGTATATTTTTAAAAACCTCCCCAGATGAATTAATTGGAGCGATTGAATTAAGGCGCGCTGGTACGCCAGATAACCGAGGATTCTGGCTTGGTAAAAAATTTTGGCGGCAAGGGATTATGTCAGAAGCACTTACTCCCATAACTGATTACGCTTTTAATACTTTAGCGTTTGAAAAGCTAATTCTTACCAATGCCGTAGGAAATCAAGCTTCTCATCAAATAAAAAATAAAATGGGTGCGCATCTTTTATATATGGAATCTGGGGAATTTGTCGATCCTATACTCAATCAACGAGAAATTTGGGAGTTGTCTAAGGATGGTTGGCAACAATATAAAGGATAAGCCTTGAATACATTAACTATAAATGATTCGACAAAACCAACAAATTTTGACGAAAAATCAATTTTTCAATCCGCTCGCTTCGAAAAAGGAACTCGTTATTATACTGTGATCCTAGATAAGGACTTGTTTGACGACTGGGTTATTATCATTGCAAATGGCAGAATCGGCA
>CAIRCS010000050.1 GCA_903877115.1 uncultured Legionella sp. | reverse complement strand
TATATTGAACGATATAATCGAACTGTTCGGTACGATTGGTTGAATCAATTTTTATTTGAAACTATTGCTGAAGTACAGCTACATGCGACACAATGGCTTTGGTCGTACAGTAATGAACGTCCAAATACTGCTATTGGAGGAGTTCCTCCAAGGCAAAAATTGGCACTAGTTGCCTAACCCTCTACTTTTAACCTCAGTTAAAAATGGGGGGATTACCACATAACTTTATTTTGTCTGTCTCTCTATGTATTTTAAAGATTAAAGTAATGATAAAAAAATATTAAGGGTTAGCCAATTTCACAAGGTCTTTAAAAAATGATTTTTAAGCGAGTAGGATTTGCATGCAAATATATGGATTTGAATCAAAATCAAAGTCCAAAAATTTTAAAAGAAATACAACAAAATTATTCTGAAAAAACGACAACGATTAAGTGGCTCGAGTCGAGAAGCAAGAATGAAGCGGAAAAAAAATTATGGGAAATTATCACCCATAATACACGCGCTGTTCATAATCTTATTGACTATGTGGGTCATTTGGTTCCCGAGCAACGCATGGTTCGAATTGGTAGCGATCAACTCCCTGGCTTTACGCATCCCAATTTACAATATTTCTGGCAACAAGAAGATGTTTTAACTTTTCTTGAAAAAAAACTTCGTATTGCAGGTGACTTGGCACGCCAATTAGATGTCCGCTTGAGTATGCACCCAGGGCAATTCGTGGTTCTTGCCAGTACGACACCTGATATCGTTGAGCGCAGCATTGCTGAGTTTGAATACCATGCCAATTTAATCAGGTGGATGGGATACGGAAGAACATTTCAGGATTTTAAATGCAACGTGCACATTTCTGGTAAGCAAGGGCCTGAGGGTATTAAATTAATTTTGGGGCGGTTATCACCCGAAGCCAGGAACTCTATTACTATTGAGAACGATGAAATGTCATGGGGTATTGATGCAAGTTTAGAGCTAGAAAAGCACCTGGCATTGGTTTTAGATATTCATCACCATTGGATAAAAACAGGAGAATACATTCAAGCCAGTGACGATAGGATGCGTCGTGTTATTGATAGCTGGCGCGGTATTCGACCAGTCATTCATTATTCTGTATCACCAGAACGCGTATTGGAGCATCATGCGGTTGATGTTCTTCCTGATTTAAATAAACTACTCTCTCAAGGGTATAATAAAAGCCAGCTAAGGCAGCACAGCGATCTGATGTGGAATAGCGCATGTAATGCCTGGGCAGGAACCTTTAGGAACCATTTTGATATTATGGTTGAAGCCAAAAATAAAAATTTAGCGAGTATTCCGTTTGAAGTAACAACGCGGCATTTGATCCGTTAATTTTAATCTTCAAAGGCTTCCCTTTTTATCATTTTTACAAGTACTTCGACCCAAGCGGGATGAGTATTAAGGCAAGGAATGAAAGAAAAACTACGACCTCCAAGCTCTAGCCATTGGGCTCTGGCGCGAATGTTAATTTCCTCCAGTGTTTCCAAACAATCTGAAACAAAGGATGGGCAAACTATTGATATGGGTCCGGATGTCTGGAACAAAACTAAAGGAAAATAAGAGCTATTCATCCAGTCATTATTACTAATTATTTACTTCAATCGCTGGTATTTTAGCACCATCTAGGGAGTATTTCACTACCTAGATTTTTCTTCCAATTTACCACCACACCACCTGAATGGCTTATCCACAAGTCAGGAGAGCTTCGGTTGACTCGGATAGGCCTGTGGACCCTGTGGGTAAGCCATGACGCACTAATGGCATGAGTTAATTTGGTTTTGTATCGCCATAAAATACATCAGCAGGTGTTAAATAACCAAAAGATTGATGAAGTCTTCCATGATTATAGTAATCAAAATACTCTGTAAGCGCCTGTTCCACCTCTTCTATGGTTTCAAAATCATACCGATAGATTTTTTCTTGTTTCACGCTACGCCACAAACGCTCAATAAAAATATTATCCAAATAGCGGCCTCGGCCATCCATGCTGATAGATATTCCGTGATCTTTTAATGTATTGATCCAATCCTTGCTGGTAAACTGCGCGCCTTGATCTGTATTAAAAATCTCGCAACGACCCAGTAGCAGCGCATTTCTCCGAGCGTTTACCTGTAAAATAGCTACGTGTCTTGGTCATTCTATTCTCCTCTTTATATTAAGAAGAATAGCTCTTAAAAAGACCTTTTTTTCGTCCAAAAATCCGCGCCTATATCACTCAAAAGAAGAACATACAAACAACAGCTAAATTATTACCAGATTCAAACCAACATAATGGGTATCAAAAAATGTCATGGCTTGCGACATGCCTATGCCCAGAAGCGATATCACGAACTTACACAGAAATTCGATCCACATAAAAAAGGATGGCTTTGTCCCATTGCCGGCGGCGCTACTGCAAAATCACTAAATGCCCATCAAAAAGCTGTAGACCGTAAAAATCGTGAAATCATAACCCGCGAGCTGGGACATTCGCGCCGATCTATTACTAAGATCTATTGTATTGATTTCTATTTTCAATTTGGCCGGTGTGTTATCAACGGCAGTATAACGGTAAATCAATTTTGCGCTTCTTTCAGACAATTTACGTTGAGGAGCACCAAGCCATGGATCTAAAACTTCTCGAATCGCATTTAACATTTTTCCAATTGGCTCTGACTTTAGTTGAACCAAATCTATATCTTCCGAATATCGCGCAGGCGGATCAATATATAATTTATTTAAAGCAGTACCTCCACGAAAAACCAGAGATTGCTTGATATCAGAGTGAGTAAACAAATCAACCAACGCACGACTAATAATCAAATCCTGTTCAACCATATGGGCTTATCTGGTCCAGCAATTGCAACATTATAAAACCGGCAACACACGCCCCTCCCCGATTATGTCCCCTTTGGTAGCAAATTTGAATCAGCAAGACATGGAAGATTTGGCTGCGTTTTATTCACAAAAGCCGTTGGCATCCTCTGTACCTTCTACGAAACCATTGCCCCGCGGCGAACAATTATATCGACAAGGAGACATCACCCTACATATACCAGCATGCATTACTTGTCATGGTCCTGATGGACGTGGGGCTGAGCAAGCAGGATTCCCGATGATTTCTCATCAACAACCAGCATATATTATTCAGCAATTAGAAGCTTTCAAAGCAGAAACTCGCAGTACGACCCTCTAAAAATTATGCGAATTATCTGTGCAAAACTGACATCAGAAGATATACAAGAACTTGCAAAGTACCTAGCTACTTTGTGAAGACTTAACTTCTAAAATATAACGGAGATACAGAAATTTTTTACTTAATGGCAAAAAAAAATGACACTTAATTTTGGAAAAAATGAACCAAATAAACTATTAAATGTATTTGTACTCACTTATTTTCTGCTATTTATTTTTTTATTACGTGATGCAAGGCTGTGTCCAGATTCTTATTATTATTGGCTTTGGAGTCAACATCTTCAATTATCTTATTATGATGGCCCCCCGCTCATTGCCTATCTGTTACGTCTTTATACCACTGTATTTGGTGAGCGAGAGTTAAGTTTGTTTTTATTCAGTTTCAGTGCTACGACCATCACTACACGTTTGGTATGGAAATGTGCCGTGTTATTATTTGATCAAGCGACTGCGAGATATGCCGTATTATTGTGGTTGCTAACTCCCGGCATCCTCCATTTTTTTATGTTACAAGTCACTTATAACGTTCCGATGATTTTATTTTGGAGCTTAAGTTTTTATTGCTTTCTTCAACTTCTCATCACCCAAAAAACACGTTACTACTATTTAGGTGGTCTTGCTGTAGGATGCTTATTGTTAGCAAAATATACGGGTATTTTATTGATAATCAGTCTGTTTTTAGGATGTCTGTATTATAAAGACTATCGTTTTATTCTCAAAAGCATGCATCTTTACGTGGGGTTAGGCCTTGCATTACTCTTATTTTCTCCTGTTCTAATCTGGAATTTTCAACATGACTGGATGTCATTCAAATTTCAACTCAATCATGGGTTTCACAGCGATGCCAATCATCCCCTAGTACAGGTAACGTCTTATTTATTACATAATTTTATTGAATACAATATCAGTTTAGTTGCGCTCATTGTGTTAATATGGCAACAAAGGAAAACGGTTTTTCAGCCACAACAGGGCATGCTTTTTTTCCCTACCTTCTTCGTATTATTCTTTTTTTTGGCCACCTCATTCTTTGCGCCCACTGATATAAATTGGTCTGCTCCTGCGTTTTTTACTGGATTGATCCTCAGCAATCCCCTCATTTTAGGTCACGCAAAAAATCAGTCCAAAACCCTTGTTTTTGGAGTAAATTATCAAAATTTTGCATCAGATTGTCTTGTTCTTCTTGAGTGAATCTGAAGAAAAATCTGTAATAAAACTGACCT
>CAIRCS010000049.1 GCA_903877115.1 uncultured Legionella sp. | reverse complement strand
ATAGTTGCTGCAACTAACCCAAGATGTCCTAATTGTTCACTACTTACTGTGTCTCGATTTAATGGCATGGTTGTAGCCGTCTAAAAAAACATGACCGCAATAATAAGTCATTAGCGTAGTCATTGATTTGATCTATTTCTTAATATGGTTAGATCTTTTTCTTGGCCAGGACTGATTGACTGTAAATTAATCATATTAATTGTAAATTATGGGAAATTTGCTGCGGAATATAGGATGTTGAAATATTATACGTCCAATAATCATGAAGGAATGCCGCTAGGCTGTATGGTAGGCCCCCTTTCTGAAACTATGAAAATTCGTGTATTCAGTCAACAAGCAGATCACCTCAAGAAGGTTGGCCTATATAAAACCGAACGCCCCACCCCCCCCAAAACCTCCAAAAAAACAAAAAACTCAGAAAAAATAGAGATTTAAATTATGAAGTTCTGGATTGATGGGGACGCCTGCCCAAAAGCTATCTAGGGGTTAATTCCATATATGCTATCTCAGATCTTGAACGAGACTGCTGCAATATTGCGCAATAATTTAGTGCAGAACTAGCGCAGGCATTTTCTGCGCTTCCGACCTCAATCGCAAGCCAGTGTAATTCTTGAATCCTAACCAGCATTCATGCTATTGTTCTCGTTTTGCAATGCTGAATCATTATGCGACAAATTGTCACCAAATTTGGAGGAACTTCAGTCTCCTCAAGAAAAACCTGGAATCATATTCTTGCTATCACGCAAAAACACCTTACGGCTGGGCTACAACCCATCGTGGTGTGTTCCGCGCGTGCACAAGCTTCTAATCAATTGGAGAAAATGGTTGAAGCAGCGCTTCTGAACCAACAACACAGCTTACAAACGCAATTTGTGGACGCCATGTTGGATTTGGCCCGTGAACTTGAAGTAGATCCCCAGGTCATTCAAGCGGATATTCAACAATTAGAGCAATGGCTCACCGGGATTGCCCTGCTACACGAAGCGCCAGCTAAAACCCATGCGCAAATTTTAAGTTTGGGCGAATTAATGATGACTCGCTTAGGGCATGCTTTTTTAAACCAACATGGATTGAACTGTTTATGGTTTGATGCGCGCGAGGCTTTGACTGCCATCCCGATGCCCGGAGATGATACACAACGCTACTGCTCCGCACGAGTCGATGCAGAACCCAATCCTGCTTTGGCCAATCAATTAAAAGACAGCGGTGCTCAAGTCGTTATAACGCAAGGATTCATTGCCGCTAATGCCCAAGGGGAAACAGTCCTCTTAGGACGTGGGGGTTCGGATACGTCTGCAGCGTTGTTAGCCGCCATTTTGGGTGCAACGGTCTGTGAAATTTGGACAGATGTCGCAGGTATTTACACTGCTAACCCGCATCAACTACCCCATGCCCGTCTCTTAAAAACTCTGAATTATGAAGAAGCGCAAGAAATCGCTTCCATGGGTGCCAAAGTATTACATCCTTTGAGCATTCCTCCCGTACGCAAAGCCAATATTCCAATGTATGTAAAATATACCTGTATGCCAGAACATTCTGGAACGCATATTTTCACCAAAAGTGATGATGATGCGCCTCCGATCAAATCCATTCAGGTCAAACACAGCATCACACTCATATCTATTGATACCGTGAGCATGTGGCAGCAAGTCGGCTTTCTTGCGGATATCTTTGGCGCATTCAAACGTCATCAATTTTCTGTCGATCTCATAGCGACTTCAGAATCCAATGTGACCTTATCTTTGGATAGTCATGGCAAACCCCAAACGCATCGTGCCAAACTGGATGCGCTGATAGTAGATTTGAATCAATTCGGGCGCGCTCGGATTATCGAGCCTTGCTCAGCCATCAGTTTGGTGGGTCATCATATTCGCCGCGTTTTACCGCAATTAGGATCGGCATTTGAAGTGTTTGATGATCAGCAAGTGCATTTGATTTCTCTCGCGTCTAATGATTTAAATTTAACCTTTGTGGTAGATGAATCCAAAGCTGAAAAACTTTGTCAAAAATTGCATGTGTTGTTGATCGAATCTAATCCACAAAGTTTTTATTATTCCAAAAGCTGGCATGAAGAATTTGGACATCCAGAGCCCAAACTCATTTCCTGGTGGGAAACAGAACGAGAAGGTTTGTTGGCTTTGGCTGCAACGCAATCTCCTTGTTATGTCTATGATAAAAAAACTCTGATCAAACAAGCTGATGCGTTATTGGCAATCCAATCCATTTCTACCTTTTTCTATTCCCTCAAAGCCAATCCCCACCCTGCAGTGTTGAAAACTTTGGCAGCCAAAGGGATTGGTTTTGAATGCGTCTCACCCCAGGAATTGGCTTTGGTACTGGAAACTTGTCCTGATATCGACCGCCGTAAAATTCTCTTTACGCCTAATTTTGCGTCCAAAGCCGAATATCAGAACGCGCTGACTACTGGCTGCTATGTCACCATTGATAGTTTGTATCCTTTGGAACATTGGCCTGAGATTTTTGCGGGACATCCCCTATTTTTGCGGATAGATTCTGGCACAGGGGCTGGCCATCATAAATTTGTGTGTACGGGTGGTAATGAATCTAAATTTGGTATTGCGCCCAATAATATTGAGCGCGCGGCAGAACTCGTCCATCAACATCAACTAAATATAGTTGGTCTGCATACCCATTCAGGGAGCGGTATTTTATCTGTGGAGTTGTGGCAAGACACCGCCACCATGTTGATTGACCAAATTAAACGCTTCCCGAATGTACGCTTTATTAATTTGGGCGGAGGCCTCGGCATTACTGAAAAACCCGGTCAACAACCTCTCAATCTGACTGAATTAGACCAAAGGTTGCAGCACGTCAAAACAACTCATCCCAAAATTGAACTGTGGTTAGAACCAGGACGTTATTTTGTGGCTGAAAGTGGCGTATTACTGGCCAAGGTAACGCAATGCAAAGAAAAAGGCAAAGTGCGCTTTGTCGGGATTGAAACAGGGATGAACTCGCTGATCCGACCCATGCTCTATGGCGCATATCACCCTATTGTTAATTTAACCCGACTCAACGAACCCAATACAGGTTTTGCGCATGTCGTCGGCCCTATCTGCGAATCGGGAGATACCTTAGGCTACGATCGAATTTTACCCGACACGTTTGAATCAGATGTGATCCTGATTGCTAATGCAGGTGCCTACGGACATTGTATGAGCTCTTCTTATAATTTGAGAACCGCAGCGCAAGAACTCATTTGGCCTGCTGATGATCATGCTTCATGATCACCAGCAGCGGAATGTAGCCACCGATCCCAGTCACTCTTATATTGTTGAAGCCCCAGCCGGATCGGGTAAGACGGAAATCTTAACGCAACGTTTTCTCCGTCTTCTGCAACAAGTCCAAGCGCCTGAACAAATTATTGCGCTGACTTTTACCCGCAAAGCCGCCAATGAAATGCGGGAACGGATTTTGTCTGCACTACGCCAGGTTGCAGCAGGCACTGCGCCGACATCAGCCCATCAAACGGTGACATTTCAATATGCCCAACAAGCCTTGGAACAGGATCAAGCCCTAGGTTGGCATTTACTCCAAAACGGCAATCGCCTCCGGATCATGACCATTGATGCGCTCTGTCAAATGCTAGCGCATGCTATCCCATTACATAGCAATCATTATGCTCAGATCGCCACACAACCTCAGGTTATATACTATCAAGCAGCACGGAATTATGTGCAAATGGCCTGTCAAAGTCCGGATCACCAAGCCGATCTGAAAACTTTGTTACAGCATTTGGATAATCGTCAAGATTTATTAATCGCCTTATTTGCCCAAGTTTTGGCCCAACGGGATCAATGGCTTTCGCCCTTATTTCATGCGCGCAGTCAAACGAAGCATGATTTTGAACAAGCTTTAGCCTGGATTGAGCAGCATGAGTTAGCGCGTTTTTGCCAAATATTGCCCACTGATCTGCAACATGAATTGTTTGAATTAATCAAAGATTTGGTGATTCATGGTGGTTTGGACAACCCCGGATTACGCGTACTCGAAGACTGGCATATCTTTAGCCAGATTACCGCCGATCAAGCCGCTGCGTTAGCCAGTATTTTGTTGACCTCAACTCAAACTTTACGCAAAAGTTTCGATCATCATATTGGATTAAAGCGCGATCGTTGCGCAGATCCGATGTACAGTCAACTTAAAACGGCATCCAAACATTTGTTTGAAACACTCAATAATATACCCGAATTTTCTGCGGCACTCATCCAGATAGGCCATCTCCCAAAACCAGAGTTTGCCGAACAACAATGGGCCGTATTACAAGCCCTTTTTCAAATACTGCCTTTATTAGTGGCGCATCTAACCCTAGCATTTCAAGAGCAAGGAGCGATTGATTTTACGGGGATTGCGCATCAAGCCAAACTCGCGTTGGGCCACAGCGATACCCCCAGTGATTTGGCTTTATATTTAGACCACCAGATCCAACATCTCCTCATTGATGAATTTCAAGATACCTCTTTGCAACAATTTGAACTAATTACTCAACTCGTTCAGGGTTGGGAACCGAAAGATGGGCGCACGTTATTCATTGTGGGTGATCCGATGCAATCCATCTATCGATTTCGCGCCGCAGAAGTGGGTTTGTTTTTGCGGGCAAAAACCCAAGGCATTGGACCCGTGCCACTGCAACCTTTACAACTTTCTGCCAATTTTCGGTCTTCCGCCACCATTGTCGACTGGGTCAATCATCAATTTACCACCATTTTTCCCGCACACGATGATATTGAAACCGGGGCTGTTTCGTTTCATCCTGCAACACCCGTGGTGACACAACCTATCACGAGCTTCGTGCAAGCACAGCAGTTTTCCGATTCTAATGAAGAGGCAGAGGCTGTGATCACCATTTTGCAAGAAGAATTACAGGCTCATCCAAACAGCAGCATTGCCATTTTAGTTCGTTCGCGTGCACAATTACGGACTATTGTCACTTTATTACGACAAAAACAGATCCCTTTTCAAGGCGTGGATATTGATTTATTAGCGCAATTACCTCATTTGAGGGATATCTGGTCATTGACCCAAGCCTTTCTCATGCCAGCCAATCGTCTGGCCTGGTTGGCATTTTTACGTAGTCCTTGGGTCGGTTTATCCTTGGCCGATTTACTGGCCATTGCTTCCTATGCCAAATCCATCTATCAGTCGTTGGCACATAGCCAAGCTATCCCCGATCTCAGCGCAGAGGGTCGAATACGTGCGCAATATATTTACCAAGTTTTTCATGCAGCTTATTTACATCGTCAACAGATCTCGTTGCATGACATGCTAGCCAAAATTTTAAAACAATTGCACATAGACGCTATTTTAAGCCCTGCTGAACAAGAAGATTTGGAACAATATTGGGCGCTGCTTAGTCAGTTCACCGTCGACGAACAAATCGTGGATTATCCATTATTTCAAGAACAACTAAATCGCTTATATTCACAAAAATCGACACAAGCCCGTCTACATATCATGACTATTCACAAATCCAAGGGTTTGGAATTTGATTGTGTCCTCTTGCCTGGCTTAGGCAATCAGCCTCGACAATCAGACCGCGGATTGATGCGTTGGCTGAAGTTGCCTCGCGAGCAATATGAGGATTTATTTTTAATTTCGCCCATCAAAGCTGTCGCTGATGAAGAATGTCGCGTATATAATTATTTAGAGCATTTGGATGCACAAAAATCCTATTATGAATCGCAACGCTTGCTCTATGTTGCCGTCACGCGTACCAAACATCGTTTGTATCTGCTCGATAATCATACCACCATGCGGAAAAAGAGTTTTCGTCATATGCTCACAAAACAACCTTTTAGCGATGCCAATCCCTCACCTTCTGCAAATCCATGCGCACCCTCTGTCCTGCCTAATTTACAGCGCTTGCCCTTAGGCTATTATCAAAACCCACCGAATCTCACGCCGCCGCCATCCAGCCGAAAAGATAATGAAGTATCTATGCTGACACCTGCACTGCCGCGTTTAATTGGGATTGTTACCCACACCCTGCTGCAATGGATCTGTACCTATCATCCCAGCGCCTACGCCGATATTCCTTGGGGCTTAGCCCAACAACAGTTGAGAGGCATGGGGTTTGTTGATCAAGAACTCTCGGCAGCACTAGACCAAATTCAAAACCAAGTTCAGGCTTTTTTCCAGGATGTTCGCGGTCAATGGATAGCGAAATTTCGCAGTGATGAGCAAAATGAATACTCAGTCTTATCCGCTCAGAACTCAGCAACCTACATCATTGATCGGACATTTTCCGAGCAGAATCTGCGTTGGATCATTGATTTCAAAACCGGACAGTCAGAACAGTTGGCTCAAACCAAGCATCGTACACAATTAGAACATTACGCAGAACTATTTCAAACCCCCACAAGTCTTCCCATTCGCTGCGGATTATATTATCTTAGTAATCTGCAATGGATTGAGTGGGAGCCTTTAATATGCACAACTATATGTACTTAGCCTTAGGATTTTTTGTTTTAGCTATTTTCTTCGGATTTATTGTTTTTATTCAATTACTCTGTGATCGACCCAGTTTCAAACCCGCCGTCATTATTCATGGATTGGTTGCAGTTCTTGGACTAGGTTGCCTTGTAGCGTATGCAGTTCAACATGCGGGCTCCAAACCCTGGCTTAGTATAAGCATCCTCATTCTAGCCGCGATGGGCGGATTAACTTTACTCAGTTTTGATTTACGCAAAAAACCGGCCCCCAAATTGATACTCATTTTACATCCATTGGCTGCTTTGACAGGTTTGGGGTTTTTGATTTATTACCTGATATATTAAAGTCTGCTGGAAACTACATATACAACTGCACACTAAAAATTAATTGACTACATTCTTATCTCTAAGCGCTAAGGAGCAGCTATATGATTGTCCCAAAACGGAATTCGCTTTAATCTGGTAGTAATTGCACCCTCTCTCCACCTGCGCCGACCTGTACGGGAACCCTGTAGGAAGGACTTTCGGACGGTGATACTCGTGCCTACCCCACATGTTCAGACCCATTCATTAATAATTATATTTGTAATATTTCTGATAAACCGCGGGCAGTAGGAACTTAACAAATCATGACCTATTTCTAGACCGTAGCCTTGGGAGTCTTGAATTCAGGCACTTGGTATACCACTGCTTTGACTGCTTCACCAGGTACAGAATATGAGCAAACAGGTATCACAACATTTTTGAATACTCGGTACATATAAGGCGCTTCAGAATCTAATTGCAGTTGCTCCAATACCTCTTGCGCAGTTTTTTCATTTTCTACACCAGGATAGTCGGTAACACCAGACAGGATGAAAACTAGTTTGCCATAACCACCAAACGTCATATCATCATCACT
>CAIRCS010000048.1 GCA_903877115.1 uncultured Legionella sp. | reverse complement strand
TCCGGTTCAATCCGAGCCACGACCGTTAGAGGTCGCTGTAACCTCCAATATGGAATAAAGTATTGTCAAATGTTAGGATGTGTTCGTTTTTAAACGGACATATCCAATAATCGCTATAAAGAAACATTAAGCGAAACATTTTTTACTAATGAAATCGAATCACTGATGTCTATGCTAGATAAGGTAAATGAAATAGATAAAGACAGTGCCATTGAGGAGTTATTGCTGGATGGTGGCTATCAGTCCATACGGGTTCTTGAAGAATCAATTAAGAGAAATATAAGTGTTTTATGTGCTACAGGAAAAAATGGTAAAAAAAAAGCAAAACAACCGTAGATGATAAGATTAAAAAAAGTGACTTCAAGTATGATGAGCTTACAGATAGCTATATCTGTCCACAGGGCCAATGCTTAACACCATTAAGACGAGTAATAGCTCGGCACTGATTTGCACTTTTTTGACCCATCTATTGCTCGATCAAGTACTTTTAAACAAGGCTATGTTCAAAACCAATACTTAAGGCGTATCGCTCTGTGATTGGTAAAGTAAGCGCACTTCGTCAATTAATGGTCTAATAGATTGTTACAGCGACCTCGTTAGGGAGTGGAGCTTTTAAAGGCTCCACTCCCTAACGGTCGTGGCTCAGATTTCTACTCATTTACTGAGATAAAAGTAACTTGGGGGTAATGATAAGCCCGCGGGTCGTAGGCATGGGTAAAATACAGTTCAAATTTGGCACGCAACCATACCCAAGAAAATGGCCATGTCTATCTTTGTCTGGTACTTTAAAATCAAACACGCTCACACCATAAATTTTTCTTCCTTTATAACTGCGTCCATTGCTAGCACCAATCATCAAGGGTTGTCCTGTTTGGTTTTTACCTAGGTACATCATTACATGGGTGACATTAATAGACCGTTCAATCTTGTACGTTCCGGACCAGAATAACAAATCACCAGGACGCAAATGTGAAAATTCAATGGCATCAATAGATATCGTGCTATCAGGAACCGCGTAGAAATGACCGTGTGTGGCGACCCATTCATATTGTAAATCCGATGAACGTGGTATCTCGGGGATCCCCATCTGTGTTAATGCATAATACATAGTACCTGAGCAATCCATGCCACCTGTTTTGGGATTGGAGCTGCCGTATTGATAATTGAGCCTTTGTTTCGCTAAGCTGAGTAGTAAATTAATGGTATGTTGGACTTTTGGTGGGTAAGAGCAATAGGCGGGTAATTCCGTCGTCGCAATGGACTCAGGGTATTGATTAGAGGTTGCATTCGCAAAGAGATATCCGGAAATAAAAATACAATATAAATATACAGATATTTTAATCAGCACCAGATTTTCTCGCCAATGCGTTACATGATTTAAGCATAGCATTGACCCTATAAAACGTATGAAAATTTTTCACACAAAGGTTGGTGCCTGAAAATTAGTCAATATTAATCTATAATTATAGATAGGAGTGATTGATTTAAGGATAACTCATGAAACGGGTTGATTGGTACAAACCACTGTCTTTCGTCGCTTGTCTTGCGTCTGGCTTGTTGTTATGGGTTTCGACCGAAGCGCAATCAATTATTCCAGGTTCAAGTTATGATGTCGCTGTAGCGGGTAAATTTGTGTTCGACCCTACGACTCAACGTTGGACTGCGATAAATAGTGATGGCCAGGTTGTAAAGTCGGGTCATGGTTCGGCTGGACGCGCGTATTGTCCAGATACTGGCCGACGATGTAGAACACCGACCGGTACTTTTCATGTAATCCAAAAAAGAGGTGCTGATTGTCGTTCTAGCCGCTATCCAGTGGGTAGAGGTGGTTCCCCCATGCCTTATTGTATGTTTTTTTCTCAATACTATGCAGTGCATGGTTCACATGAAGTGCCCAATTATAATGCGAGCCACGGTTGTATCCGAATCCATCCAGCAGATGCTAAATGGCTATATTACAATTTTATGGAAGTCGGTACGCCGGTGATAGTGAAACCTTATTAAAAAAAATAATGACATGAGAATTTTATATCTCATCATCATCTACAGAGAATGACGATCCGCAACCACAAGTTGTTTTGGCATTGGGGTTGCGAATGATAAATTGCTCTTGGATGCCACTGGTATAGTCGATTTCTGCCCCATGCAACAGTTGAACACTGATGCAATCGACTAAGAGTTTGATGCTGATATTAGAATCAGACGAGGCAGCTTCAATGATAGTATCATCTTCTTGAATTTTTTCGTCAAAAGTAAAACCATATTGGTAGCCAGAACAACCGCCGCCAGTAATATAGACCCTCAAATGCAAATTGGGATTGCCTTCTTCAGTAATCAAGGCTGCGACTTTGTTGGCTGCTGCTGTGGATACATGAATAACAGGCTGCATAGCATGTTGCACAATAGGTTCGTGGTGTTGTACCGCGGATGCGTCTGCCATTTGGTATCTCTAGTATAAGAAAAGTCTCATTATAGCATAGTTCGAAAAATGGAAGAAATGATATCTGTTATCTGAATATGAGCATTATTTCAAGCGCTTAAAGCCTTTGGATTGCTTCACTTCGTTCGCAACGACGGCATATTGCGTTCTTCGTCGTTAAAAAGGAAGAAGCCGCTCAAACGATGTTTGAACTCCCTAAAATCAAGGGGTTATGACGGAATTCACATGCTGTTTCAGCTTCTATGCCTGTTATTTAAATCAATCATTTTTGACAAATCATTGTCTACAAACCATGCTTAAGATATGTTTTTGATCAATCTGGGGTTATATCATGCAAACTGTGGAAGATATTTTGCAGGAAAAAATTACTAGTTCGAAAAATGAATTGGATACCAGGGCAGTCACACTCTACACAGTCATAGAAAATTTTGCACGTGAGCATGATTGCTTATATGACTTTGACAATGGTACTAAAATTAAAATTAAGGAGCTATATAATTTACTCGATGAAAAAGTACCTCGTACAATGACAAATTTTACTGAGATTACTGAGGCAATTAAAGGAACTGAATCGAATCAACTCCGTTCTTTGGCTGATCGATTTCTAAATAGATCAAGTCGCGCTAAACATTCGATTCCAGACGTTGAGAGTATTCGATCTAAAGTGAACGAGGTATTCCCAGCGCCCGTACTAGAGAACACAAGAACAAGGCGTGTTGAATAAAGAACGGGCCAGAAATAACAGTTCGTCCCTAAGCTGTATCAACGAATGATTTGGTCAATCACTGCACCGCCCAAACATTGATTTTGATGGTAAAACACGACTGATTGTCCTGGTGTGATGGCGCGCGTCGGAGCGGAAAACATCACACAATGCTGGGAGTCTTGCGCGGGTGAAATGAGACACGGCTGCTCGGTTTGTCGGTAACGGATTTTTGCGTAACAGGTGAGAGGTAGTTGGGGTGGTTCGTGGAGCAACCAATGGATGGGGCCGCACAGCAACCCTTGCGCGTACAACATGGGATGTTGTTCGCTTTGAGCCACAATTAAAATATTATTGCTAATGTCTTTATCCACCACATACCACGGCGCATTTTGGCTGTTCTTCAATCCGCCAATTTTTAAGCCTTGGCGTTGACCGATGGTATAGAACATGAGGCCATCATGTTGGCCAATGACTTGACCTAATGTATCTTTGATATGTCCAGGTTGCGCTAAAAGATATTCATTGAGAAAAATTTTGAAGCGTTTTTCGCCAATAAAACAAATTCCGGTTGAATCTTTTTTATTATGGGTCACAAACCCTTGTTCTAAGGCAATAGCTCGAATTTGAGGTTTGAGATGATCCCCAATTGGGAATATGGTTTTGGCCAACGCTTTGGGTGCCACGGCGTGGAGAAAATAGGTTTGATCTTTGCTTCGATCTTTGGCTTTGTATAATAAGCCAATGTCACCATCTAGGGCTACTTTTGCGTAATGTCCCGTCGCAATATAATCAGCACCCAAATCCAAAGCATGCTCGAAAAAAGCTTTGAATTTGATTTCTTTGTTGCATAAAATATCGGGATTCGGCGTGCGCCCGCTTTGGTATTCTTCCAAAAAATGAGTAAAGACTTTTTTCCAATATTGTTCAGCAAAATTCACCGTGTGCAGAGGGATTTTAAGTTGTTCGCAAACGGCTTGGGCGTCAGCCAAATCAGTGGCTGCAGCACAATAAGTGCTGGTATCATCTTGTTCCCAGTTTTTCATGAACAAGCCTTCGACCTGATACCCTGCTGCTTGCAATAAATAAGCGGCAACTGAGGAATCAACACCTCCAGACATTCCGACAATCACTTTTTGACTCAAGATTAGGTACTCTTCTATGT
This sequence comes from uncultured Legionella sp., assembly GCA_903877115.1. Taxonomy (GTDB): domain Bacteria; phylum Pseudomonadota; class Gammaproteobacteria; order Legionellales; family Legionellaceae. Next base: position 28,491 of record CAIRCS010000048.1, on the reverse strand, counting down.
AAAATTCATGTATTAACAATTAACAAAAGAGCGTATTTTAAGGTATACTGGGCTTTGTTGCAATTTTACTCTCTTCTTTCGATTCGATTATGTCATTAAAATCATTAAAAACGTTAGCCAAGCAATCACATCCTGTACAATTGACCGTAGAGGTGAATGAACGCTTGCCTTATTATATTCAGGCGCCTTGTGTGTTGACTTGCGAAGTCGCAGTACAGCATGAGCGTAGGTATTATGTGTTGAATTTAAAAAGCAGTGGACAATTGATAATTAATTGTCAACGTTGTTTGCAAGATTTTGCATATGCTTACAACCATAAGAGCGAAGTAGCTATTTGTGAGAGTGATGAGATTGCTAATCAACTGATGAGTTCGATGGATTGCATGGTGCAATCAGACGATGATTTGGATTTGTTGGAGATTGTGACAGACGATCTACATTTGTTTAGTCCAGAAAAACATGATGAGTGTTGATTGAATAAAGCGCTGTATTACCCCTCCCTCTGAATTTCTGAAAGGGTATATTGCATGAAAGACTTGGAATATTTGAAAAAAGGCTGTAAAATTGACGCCCAACAGCAACATATTGGTTAGGAGTTATATAAATGGCAGTTCAACAGAATAAAAAATCGCGTTCAAAAAGAGATATGCGTCGTTCGCATGATGCGCTCACTCTGCCTACATTATCAGTGAATGCGACAACAGGTGAGACTCATAGACGTCATCATCTTACCCCAGACGGCTATACGGCTGATGGTCGTAAAGTGACTGCTGATGGAACTGTGTACGAAGATCAAGAGTAATTTCTTTGAACACTGTTACCATAGCGATTGATGCAATGGGTGGCGATCATGGTTTGACTGTTGTCATTCCAGCTTCCATTCGTGCTGTCAAAAATAATGCAAATTTGCATTTGATCTTGGTTGGCGATCAACGCCGTATCTCATCGAGTTTGCAAAAGGCAGGCTACTCATTAACCTCTTCCCCGCAAATTTCAATTGAAAACGCTCCTGAAGTAGTGGCGATGGATGAGTTGCCGTCACATGCGTTGCGCAATAAAAAATTGTCTTCGATGCGAATTGCCATCAATTTGGTGCGTGATGGACGAGCGCAAGCTTGTGTCAGTGGTGGAAATACCGGGGCTTTGATGGCAACGGCGCGTTTCGTATTGAAAACTCTTCCAGGCATCGATCGACCCGCTATTATTGCCGAGCTCCCCACGGCGCAAGGTCGTACTCGAGTGATTGATTTGGGAGCCAATGTTGACTCCTGTGCGGAACATTTATTCCAATTTGCGGTCATGGGCTCTGCATTGATTCAAGCCCTCGATCAAAAATCGCGGCCCAAAATTGCGTTGTTAAACATTGGCGTAGAAGAAATCAAAGGCAATGATCAAGTCAAACGGACTGCACATATGCTCGCTGAATGCCAATTATTAAATTATGTTGGTTATGTGGAAGGCAATCATTTTTATACGGGCGACGTGGATTTGGTGGTTTGTGATGGCTTTGTGGGCAATGTTGCATTGAAAGCCAGTGAAGGGTTAGCAACTTTGATGGCAACCGTTTTGAAAGAGGGTTTTCAACGGTATTGGTGGTCACGTCTAATCGGATTGTTGGCAAAACCAGCATTGTCTCATTTTAAAAAGCGGATGGATCCAGCCCGTTATAATGGTGCAAGTCTTTTAGGATTGAACGGTATTGTGGTTAAAAGTCATGGTGGGGCAAATGCGTATGCTTTTCAATTTGCAATTGAGGGCGCTATGTTGCAAGTCAAATCAAACGTCGTTAATTTGGTACGCGATCAAATCACTGATTTTATGAATCAAGGTTTGTTGCTGTGATCACATGGGCTAAGCAAATATGATGAATTATGCGGTTGTTTTTCCGGGTCAAGGTTCGCAATACGTTGGGATGTTAACGGATTTGGCTGAAATCCATCCTGAAATCAAAGCGACATTTTCAGATGTCTCTGATCATCTCCATTATGATGTATGGCAAATAGTGCAGCAGGGTCCTGAAGATGTTTTAAATCAAACAGAACACACACAAGTGGCCATGCTGACAGCCGATGTGGCTTTATTTCGCGTTTTACAACACCATAAACCATTCATGCCTAAAATGATGGCAGGACATAGCCTGGGAGAGTACGCAGCTTTGGTTTGCGCCGAAGTCATGTCACTGGTCGACGCCGCAAAGTTGGTACAGACTCGTGGCCGATTGATGCAGCAGGCTATTCCTTTGGGCGTTGGGGCAATGGCTGCGATTGTGGGGTTGACTGATGAGCAAGTCAGAGATATCTGTCTGCAAAGCTCTCAAGATAATGAACAGGTTACTCCCGCAAACTATAATGCCATAGGCCAAGTTGTCATTGCAGGTCATATTGCAGCTGTGCAACGAGCTATGGGTTTGGCCGAAACGTATCAAGCAAAAATGGCTAGATTAATTCCAGTTTCAGTTCCTTGCCATTGCGCATTGTTAAAGCCTGCGGCAGAAAAATTTGCCGATGCTTTGGCGCAAACGCCTATGAGCCCTCCGAAGGGAACCGTGATCTCAAATGTTGATTTGAGTATTTATCATTCAGTAGAGCAAATTCGCGCATTGTTACAGCAGCAATTATACTCCCCAGTTCGTTGGGTTGAAACGATTCAAATGATGCAGAAAGCAGGTGTGGAGACCATCATAGAATGTGGTCCAGGTAAAGTATTGAGTGGATTGATTAAGCGGATTGATAAATCTTTAACAGTAGAGTCTGCTGTCGCCTTGTGATGCGAGTAAGTCTGTTTTACTCTAAATAAAGAGGGTAGGTGATGAATATAAAAGATAAAGTTGCCCTGGTAACGGGTGCAAGTCGAGGGATTGGTCAAGCCATTGCACATACTCTGGCTGCTAGAGGGGCTTATGTGATTGGTACAGCTACCACAGCTGCAGGCGCGGAAGCGATCACAAAGATGTTAGCGACTCACCCCTTGCAAGGGGAAGGGATGGTTTTAGATGTGACGCAACAAGATGCGGTCGACCACACTATGGCATTGCTTGCTGAACAGCAAAGAAATCCTGAAATTCTAATCAACAACGCGGGTATTACTGCAGACAATTTATTATTGCGGATGACTGATGATGAATGGTTTCGAGTGATTGAAACTAATTTAAATTCCGTTTATCGTATGTGCAAAGCATGTTTAAAGCCGATGTTTCGAGCTCGGTGGGGCCGAATCATCAATATCGGTTCAGTGGTTGGAGCCAGCGGAAACCCAGGGCAAGTAAATTATACTGCTGCCAAAGCGGGTGTTTCTGGTTTTTCGCGCTCGCTTGCGGCTGAGATGGGCGGAAGAGGGATTACAGTCAATGTCGTCGCTCCCGGCTTTATTGATACAGAAATGACAGCGGGATTGCCTGATTTTGTGAAAGAAGAAATGCTGAAACGAATTCCTATGAAACGTTTGGGTCAAGCTTCAGATGTAGCAGAAGTCGTTGCGTTTTTAGCATCAGATGCAGCGGCATATGTCACTGGTGAGACTATTCATGTTAATGGCGGTATGTATATGGATTAGGGATGAGTGTGCCTCGTCAAGAGTCAATTGACGCGGCACTAGTCCCAACACTTGTGATCAAATCATGGAGAGCGGTATACTGCTCACTAATTTTTTAAATTTTAAAGAGGATATGCAGAATATGAGTACAATAGAAGATCGAGTCCGTAAAATTGTTGTTGAACAATTAGGTGTTAAACCCGAAGAGTTGACTAATGAAGCTTCGTTTGTTGATGATTTAGGCGCTGATTCCTTAGATACGGTTGAATTAGTGATGGCGCTGGAAGAAGAATTCGAAACTGAAATCCCTGATGAACAAGCTGAAAAAATTACAACGATCGCCCAAGCTATCGTTTATATCAACAGCCGTCAAGTTCAGCAATAAATCCAGTAACTACTTAATTTGCAGTAGGGAACAGTCCTAGATTGATGCAAAAATAAGGTGGTTACTAAATTTGTATTTCCCAGATCCGTCATCCTGAGCGCAGTAAAGGATCTCAGGTTCTGTCAAATTCAAGAGATCCTTCAAGCGACTATGACGCTTTCAGGATGGTGGATCTGAGGATATACCTAAATTCAAAGAAATGAACGTAAAAACGCCCGTTGCTTCATTCGAAACGACAAGGCGAATCGTTCTGCGTGAATATTGATTGGGAGTTTTATTTTGAGCAAATCTTTCTTGAAACGTCGGGTAGTAGTCACTGGTATGGGAATGGTGTCTCCAGTTGGTCTGACGGTTGCGGAATCTTGGCAGAATATTTTAAATGGAGTGAGTGGTGTAGGTCCTGTAGAAGGGTTTGATATCACGGATTACTCTACAAAAATTTGGGCAAAGGTTAAAAATTTGGATGTGGAAGCCCATCTTTCAGCCAAAGAAGCTCGGAAAATGGATCCGTTTACCCAATTTGGCATGATTGCTGCACAAGAGGCGATAAGAGACTCTGGATTGAAGATAGATGAAGCACTATCTTTAAGAGCTGGTGTGGCTGTGGGTGCAGGAATTGGCGGCATCCAAACGATTACCAACAATTTCGAACGTTTGACCCAAGGCGGCCCACGTAAAGTTTCTCCTTTTTTTATCCCGGCTGGCATCATTAATATGTTAGCAGGTCAAATTTCGATTGCACATAATTTGAAGGGCCCCAATATTGCCGTAGTTACGGCTTGCACAACAGGTACGCACAATATTGGTTTGGCTGCGCGGATGATTGCGTTTGGTGATGCAGATGTAATGGTGTCTGGTGGTGCAGAAATGACGAACTTACCCTTATGTCTTGCAGGCTTCTCAGCCGTACGCTCGTTATCAAAACGTAACGATGAACCTGAAAAAGCATCACGACCTTGGGATAGAGATCGGGATGGTTTTGTGATGGGTGAAGGAGCAGGGATCTTAATCCTTGAGGAATATGAACATGCAAAAGCACGCAATGCACGGATTTATGCTGAGCTAGTTGGATTCGGCATGTCGGCTGATGCTTTTCATATTACCGCACCTGACGAAGATGCTGATGGTGCGACGCGCTGTTTACGAGCAACTTTAGCTGATGCAGATGTGGAACCCACTGTGGTGGATTATATCAATGCGCATGGCACTTCTACACATTTGAATGATATCAACGAAGCCAAGGCGATTAAACGCGTATTTGGGGACCATGCATATAAATTGGCAGTTAGTTCAACCAAATCTATGACAGGCCATCTTTTAGGTGCTGCTGGAGCAGTTGAAGCGATTTTTTCTGTGCTCGCGATTCGGGATCAGGTTGCGCCGCCTACTATGAATTTGGATAATCCAGATGAAGGCTGTGATTTGAATTTTGTCCCTTATAAACCACAATACCGACCCATCGAGTATGTCTTGAGCAATTCACTGGGATTTGGTGGAACCAACGGAAGTTTGTTGTTTAAGCGTTTAGCGTAAATGCTGCCACGGGGTCGACGTCACATCAGTATCATTATTTATGGTCTGGCTTTATTGGGTGTGATGGCGACTCTGTTTGGTTTAGAATTATACCGCATTATTTATAGACCTATCTCCATTCAAAACAATGAATCTGTCATTATTCGAGTAGAAAAATCAACCACGGCACAGGCTTTGGTGCGAACTATGTATGCTCAAGGCTGGGTAGGGTCGGTTCGACTCTGGACCTATTTGATTCGTGTGGAAGGCTTGTCTGCCAAATTACGCTCAGGTATTTATCAAGTGCAGGTAGGCGAGTCGGCCCAGAATTTGTTGCAACGGATTGTAGCAGGAGATGTGTTGCGCAAATCTTTTATGATTCGTCCGGGTACGACGGTAAGTCAGATTAGCAAAGACTTGCAGATGGCACCGTATTTGGATTATAAAGCCAGTGATTGGTCTGAGCTGGATGGTCAACATAGTGCTCCAGAAGGCCTATTACTCGCAGATACTTATGTTTACGATGCGGGATCTAGCGCTCAGGCATTGCTACGTCGAGCGCATAAACAATTAGACAATGTCCTGACTCACGCTTGGCAAAATCGTAATCCGGCTTTACCTTATAAAAATCCCTATGAACTTTTGGTTGCAGCCTCTATTCTAGAAAAAGAAGCGGCTTTACCCGCAGAGCGACGTTTGATTTCGGGTGTGATAATGAATCGCTTGAAAATACATATGGTTTTACAAATGGATCCGACCGTGATTTATGCATTGGGCGATGAATATGCGGGTAAATTGACGCATCAACAGATGACGGTGGATTCTCCTTATAACACCTATCGCTATAAGGGATTACCTCCCACACCGATTGCAATGGTGTCGATGGATGCCATCGATGCAGCCAGTCATCCGGAGATCTCTGCGTATCTATATTTTGTAGCCAAGGGAGACGGAACGCATGTGTTTCATACAAAATATGCAGAACATCTTGAGGCAATTAGGCAATATATGAGAAAAAAATGATGAATAATGGACGATTATTGGTGGTTGAGGGATTGGAAGGGGCTGGCAAATCTACGGCCATTCTCTTTTTACAGCGCCTATTGCAGGCAGAAGGGATTTCCGTACGCACCATCCGTGAGCCTGGCGGAACCGTTGTAGGGGAAGCTGTTCGTCATTTGCTAAAGCATGCGGATCATGAGCATCCCCTCGATCCCAGAGCTGAATTATTGTTATTTTATGCAGCACGCGTGCAATTACTTGAAACGGTGGTTAAACCTGCTTTGCAACAAGGTACCTGGGTGTTGGCTGACCGCTGCGAGTTGTCCAGTTTTGCTTATCAAGGGGGGGGGCGTGAGATTCCGCTTGAGGTTTTAAATCAATTGTCGACCTTATGTGTGGGCGATATGCAGCCCGATTTATTACTCTATTTGGATATTTCACCGGAGATCGGTATGCAGCGCGCGCAGACGCGCGGTACATTAGATAGAATTGAACAAGAGCCTTTGTCTTTTTTCCAGACCGTTCACGCCGCGTATCAGGTTTCTATCAAGCGGTTTGAGTCGGTTGCAGTGATTGATGCGAGTCAATCCTTGCCTCAGGTGGAAGCTGAATTGAAACAGGCGTTTCGACATTATTGGGAGTCATTAAATGGCCGGTCGTAGTTTGACTCAGGTTTTGCCAGATGCAAAAATTTGGTCACAAATTACCAGGATGCGTACTCAGGAACGTATGTTGCAAGCGGGTTTGGTCATCGTGCCGCCAGCTATGCACTTAGAGCCTTTTTTAGATCGTATGTTGGCTCACATTGTCTGTTTGGATACGCATACGCCTTGTGGCTCATGTCGCATGTGTTTGAAAGTTTTGAGTGATAGTCACCCTGATATTTATCGGATCCAACCAGAAAATCCTACGGGAGCTATCAAAATTGAGCAAATTCGTGATTTGCAGTCTGTGGCTTACCAGACACCGCAATTAGGTGATCGTCAAATTTTGTTGATTTATCCAGTTGAATCGATGAATCAGGCTGCAGCTTCTGCATTGTTAAAAATACTCGAAGAACCTACAGCCTCCACCATGTTTATTTTAGTGACGGCCAATCCCAGTTTGCTCTTGCCGACTATCGTAAGTCGCTGCCAACAAATTCTTGTGCAGCCTGAAGCATCCAATGCTGATCCCTTGTCTCTCGGCAATACCTATCCCGAGGCTTCAGCGCGGGGAAAGTTGTATGCCCAACGCGCAGATATATTTGAGCGGTTGGATGATTTGTTGGCCAAGCGCCTATCACCTTGCGATTTAGCACAACAGTGGTCTGAGCATCCTATCCAGGATATGCTCTGGTTTTTTACAGCAGTCGTGACCAAATTAATTCAGGTGCGGTTATTACCCGTTGCTGCACTAGAAAAAGAGTACCAAGCATATGCTGTGTTCTCTCATCTATGGCGTCCGGAATATTTGTATGCTCAATTGGATAGTATTTATGCTGTTCTGAGACAATTACAGCATAATATAAATTTGAACACCACGCTGGTTTGGGAGCGTATTTTGTTGGATTTTCTTGGGGATTATTCAAGATGTTGATTGATTCGCATTGTCATTTAAATATGTTGGATTTAACTGATTTCGACCAAGATTTACAAAAAGTCATTGCGCAGGCGCGTGCCAATGATGTGAGCCGAATGCTGACGGTGTGCGTGACGTTGGAGGATTTACCAAAAATCGAAGCCATTGCTGAGCAATTTCCAGAAGTGTATACCTCAGTAGGCGTGCATCCCAATGAACAAACTTCTGATGAACCCGATACCAATGATTTGGTGCGCCTTGCAGCTTATCCGGCATGTATTGCGATTGGAGAAACGGGTTTAGACTATTTTCGGATTGAATACGAGGCAGAACAAGCTTTCCAACAACAGCGATTTCGTAACCACATTCGCGCAGCACTAATCTCTCAAAAACCGTTGATTATTCATACTCGTCAAGCCAGTGTCGATACGATACGCATCATGCAAGAAGAAAACGCTCAAGATATTGGGGGTGTTATGCATTGTTTTACTGAGGATTGGACAGTTGCTCAGAAAGCTTTGGACCTCAATTTTTATATTTCATTTTCGGGGATCCTCACTTTTAAATCAGCCGTAGATTTACAAGAGACCGCCAAAAAGGTTCCTGTAGATCGTATGTTAATTGAGACTGATTCGCCGTATTTGGCACCGGTGCCATTTCGAGGCAAGCAAAATCATCCTGCGTTGGTGAAACAGGTGGCCATGGCATTGGCGGCTTTACGTGGTATGACTTATGCAGAAATTGCGACTGTAACCACGGCTAATTTTGATCGCTGTTTTAGAGTGACGCCAACATGAGTATTTATTTGGGTTTGATGTCAGGCACCAGTATGGATGGTATTGATGCAGCGTTGGTTGATCTTGAAACCCATCGTTTGTTGGGAGGCTTAACTATCCCATATTCGCCACAAATCACCGATCAGATCCAAGCACTGATGACGGGTACAACGACTACGCTTGCAGACATTTGGCAATTGAATACTGTGCTCGGCAAGGAATTTGCAGGTGTTGCAAATACTTTATTACAACAATATAAGATGGATCCCAAGGCAATCACCGCAATTGGTAGTCATGGGCAAACGATTCGTCATGATCCTGTGGCTTCCATTCCTTACACGATTCAATTGGGTTGCCCGCATACTATCGCAGAATTAACCGGTATTACCGTTGTAGCTGATTTTAGAACGCGGGATATGGTGGTAGGGGGACAAGGTGCACCTTTTGCACCGTTGTATCATCAGGCGATATTAGGTCATTCTCAGGATTCAGTAGCGGTTGTGAATGTGGGTGGCATTGCAAATATTACTTTTTTATCCCCACAAACGCCTACCTATGGTTATGATGTGGGGCCGGGCAATTGTTTGATGGATGCGTGGATTCAGACGCAGCAAGGGAAAAAATATGATCACAATGGTGACTACGCAGCAGAAGGAACGGTGATCCCAGAATTATTGCATGCATTATTAGCGGATGCATATTTTCAGTTGCCATTTCCTAAAAGTGTTTGTAAATCTTATTTTTCTCCTGAGTGGTTACAAGCATATATTCAACCAGGATATGATCCTAAAGATGTGCAGGCGACTTTACTGACCCTCAGTGCGCAAACGATTGCACAAGCAATAGTTGCAAGTTCTATTCCGGTGAAACGTTTAGCCTTGTGCGGCGGCGGGGCACATAATCAGGCTTTGCTGAATAGTATTCAAACTTTGTTGCCACAGATTGCCGTGAGCAGCAGTCAAGATTTAGGGGTTGATCCCGACTTTTTAGAAGCCATGCTGTTTGCTTGGTTGGCGTATCAAGCGTTAACCGGTACGCATTTGGATCTCAGCCACATTACTGGTGCTAGAAAGCCAGTCATTTTGGGTGCCATTTATCGCGCTTAATGTTGACTACACTTATAGGTAGTGAAAAACGAAAGCACGTCATCTTGAGTTAAGGCATGCGGCTTGCTGGTGTGCTATTTGTTTTAAATTTGTTTTTTTAGCTTTACTTTGAGGTCACACTGAAAGATAATGCGCCAACTATGATAAAGAACCAGCCATAGTTTTGAATTCATTGGGAAACCTATGAAGTGCAACCCCAGTCCTTATCTGGAAATTGTCTTAAATTAGGGCCGTATAAAATTATTACCGTGCAAACAGGTTATGTTGCAAAGACCCTGCGTTGTGGTGTTTTAGAAATTCTTCAAGCAGGTCAACATATTTTGAAGGATGCTAATCATACATTCAATGAAAAGGATGGGTTTGTTTCGATTAAGGAAGAAACGAAAACCTTAAAGCCAGTAAAGGCACTGACGAGTAATGGTGTCGTTTTAGAAATCAAAGCAGATGTGAGATATCAAATTGAAGATCCTCTTTTGGCAATCACTACAGTGGATGAGATTGAGAATACCATTTTTGAAATTGCTAAAATCAATATCGCACAAGTGGTGAGTCATCATAGTTTATCCGAGTTTGTGCCTGTTCCGATGAGTGAAACAGCAATCGTTAGGCAAAGAGAGGATGAAGACTTTGTTGAGGTGCAACATCAGGCTGCGAAAGTAAAAGGCATCGAAGCTACTGCAGACTCAAATGCGCAACGCACGATCGCTGAGGGTAAGGCTGCTGCTATTCAAACCGTAGGTAATGCTTATCGTGAGCTTGCAGACTCGATGAAAGACAATCCGCTTGCTTTTCAATTGTATCAAACCCAACAACAAGTTCAGATGTTGGCGCATGGCAATAACCCACATATTATTTTTCAGGTGGGGGATAGTAAATTAAACTCTGGATTCACTATGCCGTTGGTCGTTGAGTCTGAGCAACGTGGCCGTTTATCCTCACATAATTAACTCTTGCCCAAGATGGGCAAGAGTTAATTATCGTAGGTTGGGTCTTGTCCCAACCTACGATTTAAGCTTTTGCAGTTTTAGGTAACAACAACCAATAAGTACCCTGGTTTTTAATATTGCTGGCAATTTTAGTCGCTTTGCTACCAGGGCCCCAATACATATCCCCGCGTACTGCACCTCGAATGGCATTTCCGATATCTTGGGCAATCATAAGGCGATTGAACGGCTGCGCTTTTTTGGAAAAGTCTTGCCGAACCTCAGTAGTGAGCCACAGCGGGGTACCCAAAGGGATCCACTGCCGATCAATGGCCATGGAATAGCCTGGGGTTAATGTCACGTCTTGAGCACCGTGAAACGATTTGTCTTCGGTTTCTTGGAAATAAGGATTCGAAGCGCTACCTTTGACATATTCTATGGCCATATGTGAGCCATTATCCAGTAGGATCATTGCCGATCCTTCCATCACCAAGGTACTCAAATCTTTGGATGAAGCAACCCATGCAATGGGTGCGTCTTTTTTTGCATGATCATGTAATGGAATAGAATATTTACTGGTCTTTGAACGGCTGCCTTCAATAGTTGCTGCGTAATAACCCGTAAATGTTCCTTGAGAAGGGGCCTTACCATTGACAGCAACGGGTTTAAACCAAGTTTGAAAGAAGGCACGAATACTATATTTTGAATAAGCATTGACTTTCATTGCTGCACCGCACAATGGCTGCCAATCTTTGGCTTTTAAAGAAAACCGCGTGTTACCTACGTTTTGTTCCGGATCTTGCTTTAAAAATAGCTTGCAAGAATTACGGAACGCTAAAAGCGAGGGCTTCAGATCCGCATTTTCCCAACCAGATAAGACTGCAAAGGCCTTATTATTAGGCAAAACCATCACATCAGGCGTGGTATGCCATATTTTCCAGGCAACTGTGGATAGGATAGTGAGACTTAATGTGGCTGCTATGTGTTTTATTTTCATAAGGTGTGCATTATACCATCATTTTATGGGTGGCTCAAGGAAAAAGGTTTAAAAATTGAGCATTTAAGTTGGGTTGTAAACCTCTGTTGCGTCATCCTGATCGATATTTTATGCGAGAAGGCTCTTCGAATTAAGTACAGTGCCTAGTTTCGGAGATCCTTCATTGCGTTCAGGATGACGTAATTGGGGCGTTAGATCAGGTTGATATTGCTGCACTATGGCGTGTTAATAGATTGAGTTAAGATGCTGGTATGCCATGGGCCTGTTCTAGGCCCGGCTTCAGCTTTTTTTCTTTCTTTTTGGCGTTTCAAAATAACAAAGGTTTGCATACTGATATCGCCGGATTGAACCGCAGCTACGGCTAAAAAATAATGACTTTCAACGGTCAGTAATTCACTAGGAATATGATATTTTTCAACAATGGGGATGAGTTCTTGTTGATCTCTAAAGGGTTTTTTACTGCGAACTTGCAAAATATGTGCGAGGTCGGTTTCTTTTATTTCATGACTCAAAGATTCTAAAATAGCTGGGGGTGCGGTATTCACATTGATGGGAGTTGCCTCAGGTAACGTGGCAATCAATGGCGCTATTTTTTGATAATAGTTAGCTGAAACGCCATACACTAAGCGCAACTCAGAACTATGATACATAGGCATTTGACTGGGGTAATACGTAGGTTTTTGTCGGGCATATTTGTCATGCCATTCATCGTGGGCAGAAGTGACTTGGGGGGGGTGTATCCAATATACGACAGCGTCTACGATTTCTTTACGTTCAAAAGACGTATTTCCGATATGGAGTTTTCCCAATAAACTATAAAAAACAGTTTGATATTGGGTATTGGTCATATTATTCAGATTCAATCGACCTTGCAAATCAAACAATTGTCCTGAAATAGTGATGTTAGGGTAGATATGCTGTAAATTTGTGGGAAAGCTCAGAATCGCGCCTGTTGTTTTGTTGGCTTTTCCTAACTCTTGTTTGGGATCTGTGATGCGATCCATCGCCCAGATACTGACAGCTTGAGAGGCAAGATAGAGTCGGTCAGTGGTTTCAACGAGATGGGTGGCTTCAATGGTATTCCGGATGCGTACAGATATCGCCGTCGCCGTGATGGCGATGAGCGTAATGATGAACAGGGCGGTTATCAGGGCACTACCTTGATGGGTCAGAGTTTTTTTCCTAAGCATAAAACCCCGTTGGTAGCGGTAAAACGATATCTAGCGTGCCTGCTTTTTCTAGAGACAGGTGGCATACGATACTCGTCGGTAGGGGGGAGAGTTGCTTGCTTCTGTCTCTGGGGCGCATTTTCCATTCGGTGTGGGGGTGATGTTTGGCATCCATATAGGTAAAACCACAAGCATTCAGATGATCCAGAATCACTTGGCTGTGAAATTGACGTCGATCTGGGGAGTCTAACAAAGGCCAGGTGCGGCGGATCAATTTACTTCCATAACACAAATAAGCAACTCGTTTTAAAGTCGAACGCTGCGCTGCTGCATTGGGATTGATATCTCCACTGCGTGTAAATTCTACGCCATCAGCATGGGCAATCAAAGCAGGGAATAGGGATTGTTCATTCCCTCTGATTGGGCGATTAATAATTTGGGTGGTTTCTCGGCGTAAGAGGACCAAAGCTAATTCTATTTGATGATTACGCATGGATTGCGTTTTTAACCGCTTATCGATGTTAAAAGATTGGGCCAGAATATAGGACGTGAAGCTGGCAATAATCGCAAAAACGGCCAAGGCAATGATCACTTCAATTAAAGTAAATCCACGCTGTTTCATGGTCCATATCGATAACCAATCAAGCGATTGGTAAAAGGTCCGGTTTTGCGTGTGCTGACGCTGACTGAAATTTGTTGCAAAGATTTCAATGCTGTAGAGGATACCTTTGCACGCCAATACCAAGTGGCGCCTAAAGTATGGGTGGTATGAGTGGTCTCTTGATTCACAGGCACGGAGATGACATTCGTTTGAATATCCGCAATCGCAGACATCGCGACCTGATGTGCGATGGATTTGTCTTTGAGTCGACTGGTGAATTGAATATTCAGTGAATTAGATTTTAATAAACTGGTCAAGCCTATGGCCAGGATGGCCAATGCGAGCAATACTTCAATTAAAGTGAAGCCCCGAGATAGGTTCAGATCGCCACGTCCCGCGGGACGTAGCGCTTTTGTGTGCGAACGACTCATCTTACCGTGTATCTGTATCATTAAAATTGACCGTCCCATTTTCGGTACCGATTATGCTAGCCAGATGCGGCTGCTCCGCTGAACCAAAATAAACTTTAAAGGGCGTCATGTCTCCGCTGCTACTCATGGTAATCACTAATTGATCTGGTTTTTTACCCCCATAAGCCACAGAAATTTTGGTTTTGGGTGGCAAAGAACGTGGTCGATAATAGGCGTTTTTGAGTGGTTGCCATTTACTTTGAACGTTCAAACGTTGGCTAGTGTAACCGGACGGGTTTAAGTGGATTTGCACTGTAGTAGATTCCAGCAAAGCACGTTCATGCATCACTTGTAAAAACTGTGCAAACCCCTCTGCAGAAGAGCGGATTTTACGCGTCGCACCAAAGTCACCAAATGCCAACATGGCCATGCCAAAGGTTATTCCGATTATCAGCATGACCACTAGGATTTCGACCAGAGTAAATCCTTTTTGTTGATTCGTTGTGTTTAACCTCATCCTGTCGAACATTTGATTCCTGTTTGGCATGTCGTCAGTTGTGCTCCCAATTTCCAATTTCTTCGTTGGGATCTTCTCCTTCAGTTTGCCCCTTAGGTCCATTGGTGTAGACATCCACGTCTCCATGTCGACCAGGATTTAAATAGTTATAGGGATTGCCCCAAGGATCTTTAGGGAGAGATTGGATATAGTGCGTCCAATTTTGCGGTGCGGGACTGGTAGTTGGTTTGGTGGCCAGAGCATTTAAACCTTGTTCAGTTGAGGGATAAAACCCATTATCTAATTTATATAACTCTAAAGCGTTTTGAATAGCCATTACGTCTTGTTTGGCTTTAACCTTCCGCGCTTCATCCGGTCTATTCATGATTTTAGGTACGACCAAAGCCGCTAAAATTCCGAGAATAACGACCACTACCATGATTTCAATTAATGAAAACCCGCGTTGTAATTCTTTCATTGATTTTTTCTCCCCTTTTAAGATACCAATTGTTCCATTGAAAAAATGGGCAATAACGTAGACAACACAATAAATAACACCACTCCTCCCATGAGAAGGATGATCATAGGTTCCAGTAAAGTTAATGCCGTATCGATCAACTGCTTGACCTCATTATCTAAATGATCAGCCGCACGCTCCATCATACCAGCCAGTTGACCACTTTTTTCCCCACTGGCAATTAAATGTAAGGCCATGGGGCGCAAAAAAGTAGTGTTTTTCAACGCGACATGGATCGCTGTTCCTTCATTGACGTCTGATGTGGCCTGATCAAAAGCATGTCGCATAGTGGTGTTACTGACAAGACTGGCTGCTACGCGCATGGTTTCTAAGACATTGCCTCCAGCAGAAAATAAAATACCAAAGGTATGAATATAGCGTGCGACGTTTACTGTTTTGACCACAAATCCAATCAGAGGTAATTTTAAAATAAATTGATGCCATTTCCATAGGGTTTGCGGGTTTTTAAGGCTTTTTTTGAATCCTAAACCCAGTAGGATAATCAAAATAAGGCCATATAACGCATAATTTTTAACAAAATTGCTGATGGCAATCAAGACGTTGGTGAGTGCCGGTAATTTTTGTTTGGAATTGGCAAAGACGCCAATAATATCTGGTACCACGTACGCCAATAAAAAACTGATGATGGCAATAGAAATGACAATCATCAAGCAAGGGTATATCAAAGCTTGCTGAATTTTTTGACGGATAGCTTGCTGGTTTTCAGTATAGTCGGCTAATTTTTCAAGGACCAAATCGAGACGGCCGGTGTGCTCCCCCGCAGCCAAAGTGGCGCGATAGAGTTCTGGGAATGCATGGGGATATTCTCCCATTGCTTGTGCTAAGCCAAACCCCTCCAAGACTTTGGCGCGCACGCCAATGATTAAGCGTCGTGAGCCTTCTACTTCTGATTGATCAGCGACACCTCGTAGGGCCTCATCAATCGGGATACCTGCTGCAAGCAGGGTGGCTAATTGTCGGGTGAATAAAGCCAGATGTGCCGGACGCAATTTGTCATTTTGTTTGGATTTTTTGGATTTTTTATAGACTTGCACTGAGATAGGAATCAAACCTTGTTCGCGTAATAATTGGCGTGCATGTCGTTCAGAGTCGGCTTCAATCATGCCTTTGCTTGGATTCCCCGTTTTTTTCAAGGCCTGGTACTGAAACGCGCCCATGTTTTTAAACCACAATCTAAAGAGATAAAGCTAGTGTATTCTATTGAAATGGAATAGTCACTCAGTTAACATCTGATCCGTGAAATGAGACGTTGTACAGGTTCTCGAAACGTCAAGAATTGTGGTGAATGCTTACGGAGCGGAAAGATGAAAAAGAAGGATGTCTTGGCAATGCTGCAATCTTGCGAAGCAAAATTTGTTGATTTACGGTTTACGGATACGCGTGGGAAAGAGCAGCATATTACGATTAGTGCTTCTTGTGTGGATGACGAGTTTATTGAGCACGGTAAAATGTTTGATGGATCTTCTATCAAGGGTTGGCAGGCAATTCATCAATCTGATTTGGCTTTGATGCCTGATCTCAGTACTGCCGCTCAGGATCCTTTTTATCAAGATACAACGATAAATATTCGATGTAATGTGCTCGATCCTAGTACCGGTAAAGATTATGAGCGTTGTCCGCGTGCGTTGGCGCAGCGTGCAGAAGCTTATTTGAAGACTACAGGCATCGCAGATGTCGCCTTATTTGGTCCCGAACCAGAGTTTTTTATTTTTGACGATGTTCGTTGGCAAACCGGCATTAATAAAGCTTTTTATGAGATTAATGCTGAAGAAGGCTATTGGAACTCTGGTAAAAGCGTAGATGGTGGCAATACGGGCCACCGCCCAGCGATAAAAGGTGGGTATTTTCCGGTGCCACCAGTCGATTCTTCGCAAGATATTCGTAGCAATATTTGTACAATATTAGAGAGTTATGGGATACCAGTCGAAGCGCATCATCACGAAGTGGCTACGGCGAATCAATGTGAGGTGGCTACTCGGTATAATACGTTGACGAAAAAAGCTGATGAACTCCAAGTATTGAAATATGTTGTGCAGAATGTGGCGCACAATCATGGTAAAACAGCTACTTTTATGCCTAAGCCATTGGTGGGTGATAATGGTAGTGGCATGCACTGCCATCAATCACTGATGAAAGATGGCGTGAATTTATTTGCGGGTGATGAATATGCGGGCCTATCTAAAATGGCTTTGTATTATATCGGAGGGATTATTCATCATGCTCGTGCATTGAATGTGTTTACCAATCCTAGTGTCAATAGTTACAAACGTTTGGTACCAGGTTTTGAAGCACCTGTTTTGTTGGCCTATTCTGCACGCAATCGTTCTGCTGCTATTCGGATTCCCCATGTCGGGAATGCAAAAGGCAAACGCATTGAAGTGCGGTTCCCAGATCCTTTGGCGAATCCCTATTTGGCATTTTCTGCTATGATGCTAGCGGGCTTGGATGGGATTGAAAAGCAAATTCATCCTGGAGAAGCGATTGATAGAGATTTGTATGAATTACCCCAGGATATGCTGAAGGGGATTCCAACTGTAGCTCGTTCTTTAGAAGAAGCTATTTTGCATTTGGAACAAGACCACGAGTTTTTGTTGGCGGGCGGCGTGTTCTCTCATGATTTTCTACAAAGCTGCATTGAATTACGCAATGAGGACATCATGAAGTTAAAACACTTAGTACATCCATTTGAGTTTGAAATGTATTATAGTGATTAATGCACTTCAGACCCTAAACGAATGAAGGTTAAATATAAATGATAGAAAGTGATCGTTTGGTGAGTTTAGAAGCCCATGTGGCTGAACAAGTATTCGATCGAGCGATCCGTCCGTTAAGTTTGAACGAGTATATTGGTCAAGATGACGTGTGTCAGCAGATGAAAATCTTTATTGACGCAGCCAATAAGCGTAAAGAAGCGTTAGACCATGTGTTGATTTTTGGTCCCCCGGGTTTGGGGAAAACCACGCTTGCCAATATTGTTGCGCATGAAATGGGCGTGAATCTGCGCCAAACATCGGGACCTGTTTTGGAACGAGCGGGTGATATCGCTGCAATTTTAACTAATTTACAAGAAAATGATGTTTTGTTTATCGACGAAATCCATCGTTTGAGTCCCGTGATTGAAGAAATTTTATATCCAGCGATGGAGGATTATAAATTGGATATTATGATTGGTGAGGGCCCAGCTGCTCGCTCAATCAAATTAGAATTACCGCCTTTTACATTGATTGGCGCAACCACTCGAGCGGGCTCCCTAACTTCGCCATTGCGTGACCGATTTGGGATTGTATTGCGCTTAGAGTTTTACTCGGTTGCGGCATTAACTCAAATCGTAGAGCGCTCAGCCCGTCTTTTAAAAGTGAGTACCGCTGCTCAAGGTGCGGCTGCGATTGCGGTGCGGGCACGTGGAACGCCCAGAATTGCTAACCGGTTATTACGCCGCGTGCGAGATTATGCTGAGGTCAAAGCAGATGGGGTGATTACTGCGGAAGTGGCATCAGATGCATTGGATATGCTGCATGTGGATCACCACGGATTTGACGTGATGGATAGAAAATTATTGTTAGCCGTGATCGAGCGTTTTGCTGGAGGACCGGTTGGTTTAGATAGTATTGCTGCTGCAATCGGAGAAGAAAAGGGGACGATTGAAGACGTCATAGAACCTTTTTTGATTCAACAAGGATTTTTAATGCGCACAGCACGGGGACGGATTGCAACGCCACTTGCCTATGAACATTTTGGTTTGCAAGTGATAACTCCTGTGGACCTCTCGTAACCCATGAAAAAAGATCATATAATATGCTTTGTATGATCATAATTTGCGTTTTTTGTCTGGTTAGTTTATCTTTAGCGAGCACTTTGGAGCTGGACAATAGACTAGCTATTGCGCGGCGCTTCAAAGCACCCGCTAAAGATAAACTAACCTGGTCAAAAAACCATAAATTATGAGCATACAAAGCATTTCCTACCGGGTTTATTTCGAAGATACAGATCTGATGGGTATTGTGTATCATGCACGCCATCTGTATTTTTTTGAACGAGCTCGAACTGAAATGTTGCGTGAGCATGGTTTTTTATTGACAATTATGGCACAAAATAATATTTATTTTGCAATTCGTGAGGCGCAGGTTCGTTACCATTTGCCGGCGTATTTGGATGATTTTTTGAACATTACGACCTCGGTTGTCAATAAGACTGCATGTACCTTACAATTCAAACAAACGATGTACAATCAAAATGATAAGCTTATTTCTGAGGCTACAGTGATGACAGTATGTGTTGATCAGGCTCTTAAGCCGAGACGTTTACCAACTCTGTTAATAGGAGAATAAAACATGGGTAGCCATGCCACTATTTTAGGTTATTTTTTACAAGCAGGGTTTGTCGTCAAATTTGTGATGATGTTGTTATTAATGGCGTCTGTTGCGTCTTGGACTTTGATTTTTCAACGTGCTTGGTATTTTAAGCAGAAAAAAGATCACTATGAACTATTTCGCAAAGAGTTTTGGAATAGTAGCGATTTGGGCAAACTATATACCCAACTAGAGGGTGATGAGGAAGAACAACGCGGATTGGCTGCCATTTTCTTTGCTGGGTTTAAAGAGTTTTTACGCTTAGGTGAGCAGGGCACTATTGTACTCGAACCGATCCAGCGTGCGATGCAAATCAGTCATTACAAAGAAGCCGAAAAACTTGAGGAACATTTGCCGTTGTTTGCGTCAATAGGGTCTTTAGCGCCATATGTGGGATTATTTGGAACAGTTTGGGGGATTATGACTTCCTTCCAAGCATTGGGCCAAGCACAACAAGCAACGATTGCAATGGTGGCTCCTGGTATTTCTGAAGCGCTGGTTGCGACTGCTTTAGGGTTGTTCACGGCTATTCCTGCGGTGATTGCTTACAATCGGTACAGCACCCATGCCAATAGTTTATTAAACCGCTCTGATTTGTTTCAAGAGGAATTGGTGGCATTGATTTCTGAGCAGATAAAGTAAAGGAGCATCATGATAAAGAGAAGAACGCGCTCAAAAAATCCTATCGCTGAGATTAATGTGGTTCCCTATATTGATGTGATGTTGGTGTTATTAGTGATTTTTATGATAACAGCACCGATTTTAACGCAAGGTGTGACGGTGGATTTGCCTAAGGCTGAAAGTCAGGCAGTCAAAACTACGGATCGCGAACCGATTATTGTATCAATCAATAGTACTGGAGAGTATTTTTTGAATGTGGATGCTAATCCAGATATGCCAATTGCAGCTGAGAATTTAATGGTGAGAGTGGCGGCAGAATTGGCTTTGGCCAAAGAATCCGGTCAATCGGTCAACGTTTTGGTAAAAGGAGACCAAGGTGTCCCGTATGGACGTGTGGTGCTGGCAATGAGTGCATTGAAGCAAGCAGGCGCAGAGCAAGTAGGTTTAGTGACTGACTCTATGGCGTTGGAAGAACAACAAACAGTGGTTGAGGCGCAATGATGATTAAAAATTTAGTGTACCGCAATGCGTTTTTTATGGCATTGGGCTTACATTTTCTTCTTTTATGCATGTTGATGTTGGAAAGTCATTCCGAGCATTTTGTAGTGCATTCTTCTCCCAGCACTGAATTGTCTATGAACAGTGAAGAAAAAAGCCATCCTGAAACACAAACGCAACCTCTGCAAGCAGTCAGTGTAGACAGTGCAGCAGTTGCAGAAACCTTGAATCGTTTAAAAACAGAACGCGAAGAGAAAAAACAAGCGGAATTAAATCATCAACAAGCTGTCCAAGAGCAATTGCGTTTAGCACAGAGACAACGTGTTCAGGAACAGCAACGTTTGCAAAAAATGAAAAAAGAAGAAGCGCAAATGGCGGCCGCGCACCAAAAACAAATGCTTGCGGAAAAGAAACATTTGCAGGAGCTTGCTCAGCAAAACGTAGTTCAAGAGCGCCATTTGGCTGATTTAAAGCAGCAACAAGCGCAATTACAAAAACAACAGTTGCAAGAAAAACAACGTTTGACAGAAGCGTTGCAAAAACAAAAACAAGAAGCAGCTACCAGAGCACAAAAAGAATTAGCTGCGCAAAAAGAACTAGCAGCACAAAATGCGCAACGAAAAGCGCAGGAAGCACAGCGTAACGCGCAGCAAGCAGCCATCAATCAACAAAAGGCCGCGCAAATGTCTGGTGAGGTCAATAAATATAAGGCGTTGATTATTCAGGCTATCAGTCAGCACTGGATTTTGCCTGAACATGTTGACAGGCAGTTGTTTAGCCAATTTAGAATTCAATTAGCGCCGAATGGTCAGGTATTGAGTGTGGGATTGATTCGCAGTAGCGGTGATCCGGTGTTGGATCGTTCTGCGCAAGCAGCGATCTATAAAGCGTCACCTTTGCCGGTGCCGACGGATTCGGAAATGTTTAATTTATTTCGGGACATTAGTTTAACAGTTCGTCCTGAAAGTACGAGGGGGTAGTACCATGTTAAAACGAGGCATGCAATTATTTTTATGGATTGCAATCTCTACACGGATTTTTGCTTTAGATTTAGAATTAACTCAAGGAATTAGCGCCGCGCTTCCAATAGGGATTAATGCCTTTGGTTATGATGACCATGCGCGTAGTTTAACCACGGTTATCACGAACGATCTAAAAATTTCTGGCCAATTCAAAATTTTACCTGCTCAAGGTAATGGACAATCTCCCTTGCAGTATTGGCAACAAGCGGGTGCCGACTCTGTATTGTCGGGCGAAGTCGTGCCTACGGGTGATGGGCGTATGGCGGTGAGTTTTAAATTGGTAGATTCTGCTGCTCAGGGACGTCAATTATTAGCCAATAACTATGTGATCCAAGAAGGGCAATTAAGAGCATTGGCTCATCATATAAGCGATGAAGTGTATAAAAAGTTAACCGGTGAGCGCGGGGTGTTTTCTACCAAGATTGCTTACATCTTGGTACAACGCGGGATGAGGGGGGCAAGATATTCGTTAGAAGTTGCGGATATGGATGGTTTTCATCCTCAAAACCTGCTGGTTTCGTCTGAGCCGATTATGTCGCCAGCGTGGTCACCTGATGGACAATCCATTGCTTATGTATCGTTTGAGAAAAAACGAGCTCAGATTTATAAAGTGGATGTGTCAACGGGGCAACGCCGTTTGATTACGAGCTTCTCAGGCATCAATGGCGCACCAGCTTGGTCACCCAGTGGCAGAGAGCTGGCCGTGGTTTTATCTAAAGAAGGCACCCCTAAAATTTATTCCGTTAATATGGAAAATGGCCAGATGCGCCAACTCACGTTCGGGTCTGCCATTGATACAGAGCCTAAGTATTCTGCTGATGGCGGTTCGATTATTTTCACGTCTGGGCGAGGCGGCAGTCCGCAAATTTATCGCTTGAGTCTCGCTAATGGTCAAGTAAGCCGAATGAGTTTCAATGGAAATTATAATGCTCGAGCTTCGTATACCCCCAATCAGCAAAGCATTGTGATGTTGCATCGCAGTGATAGAGATTTCAATATTGCAGTGCAAGATATCCATTCAGGTCAAGTTACGACTTTGACGAATTCATCGATGGACGAATCTCCTTCGGTTGCGCCAAATGGTCGTTTGGTATTGTATGCAACGCATGATCGCAATCAAGGGATTTTGGGGATGGTTTCTATCGATGGTCGGATTCGTCTGAAGTTTCCTTCACGCGATGGTGATATCCAAGAACCGGCCTGGTCTCCTTATTTGGGTTAAGATATGGACTCAGTAGAAACAGTATTAATCTACACAGATGGTGCCTGCAAAGGCAACCCAGGTCCTGGGGGTTGGGGTGCCATTTTGCGCTTTCAAGGTCAAGAAAAAGAGATAAAAGGCGCCGAAGCCATGACGACTAATAATCGTATGGAATTGATGGCAGCTATTGCGGCATTGACTACGTTAAAGCGTGCGTGCAAAGTAGCTTTGTACTCGGATTCTGATTATTTACGCCAAGGTATGCAATCCTGGATGGCGCAATGGAAAAAAAAGGGCTGGCGGAATAGTAAAAATGAACCTGTGAAAAATACTGATTTATGGCTACGCCTTGATGAGTTGGCTAAAATGCATGAAATCTCTTGGCACTGGGTAAAAGGTCATTCTGGTCATCCAGAAAACGAACGTGCTGATGCATTAGCCAATATGGCTATTTTGGAATTTTCGCAGTAGAAGCCTGCGTCAGAAGACCCACGTCATCCTGAGCGAAGCGAAGGATATCTAATTGATTAGGTTTGTGCCTAATTCCGGAGATCCTTCGCTTCGCTCTGGATGACGTTGAGTCAGTTTGAATCTATAGAAAACAAAATTATCCACAACCTGGGGAGTCACGTTTGCTTGAAGATTTGCTTTTTGCACGCAAATTGATTGTTATTTTTACCCGATGTATAATTGCAGGGATTACAAATAAATAGAGTTGTTATGAAAAATATCGGGCTACTTTTTCTTTTTGTCGGTTTAGCCTGTTCGAGCGCGTATGCTAAATCAGAAGTGATCGATCCTTCTATTCTTCTGTATGTTCATATTAAAAATGCAACCGATCAAGATTGTATATTAAAAAAACATTATATTGCGTTGGGCGCTTTGGCCAATTCTTCACAAATACCTGACGTCATTTTTCGCGATAGAGAAGCATTTTTTTCAATGACCTGGACTTTCGAGTACGAGTATTTAACAACTGCGCTTCTAATGACACTTCAATGCGGAGAAGATAAAGATATTACGCTCTATACTAGTACGCCTCATATTGAGTTTAGTTCGATACTGGAACGTAATAATATGCATGCTTCATTCACGTATCAATTTGCCGACAATCGCAAATCCCCCCACCTACCCTGGGCAATCAATTGGACACTAAAATAGGCAGAAACTGAACAAGAACCGGACGCAAGGTAGAGTAGTTAAAGCGCAGTCATATCTTTACCCCGTATTTCCAGCAAATTGATAACAACAGCCCTGAGAATAACCAGACCCTTTGTTTGGTTATTCTCAGGAAGTCCTCATGGTGCGGTGCTTAGGCTAGTGAGCGCCTGTAAATGCTATATGCTTTTTCCTCACAGGTGTTTAGCGTGTTTGTTTTCTAGGAACTGATATCATTACGCTCAATTGCCCAAGGCTCATAATAGGTTTTTGTAAGTAATCCATGTTTGGCTTGCATACGCTGTAAAAAGACGGACATAATTTGTCTGTAGACATCGTCTCCCAACGCTCTATCTTCAACCCCATGACAGATCCCAGGAACACTGTTCACTTCAATCACATAATATTCATTATCACAGCTTTTAATACCCACCCCATATAACCCATCTCCTATCAAATCACAGGCACTGAGCGCTATACGAACCACGCCTTCCGGCACATCTTCAAGTGCAAGAGGGTCATCTTCACCTTCCGAGTCCTCGTCAGATGCTGCCCAATTAATAACTTGCCAATGATTTTTCGCCATATAGTATCGCGATGCAAACAATAGTTTGCGATCTAATACCCCAATTCTCCAGTCGAATTCCGTAGGGAGAAAAGATTGTATGACGAGTAAATCGGCATATTTAAATAATTATTCCAGCGCTATTTTGAGCTCTTTTTCATTATCCGCTTTTATGATGTCCTTACAAAATCCGTTATCTGGTCTTTTGATAACACACGGAAACGTCACAGAAATATTCGCTTGTTGATATTTATTCACAATCGTTGTAGGCGGTGTTTGAATATGATGATGCTTAAAAGCGACTGCTTGATAGACTTTGTCATTACATTTAATAAGAGTTTGCGGATCATCAATAAGCGCAAGATTTTCTTGTTCAGCGCGGCGCATAAACTGATAAGTAAAATCATACACACCAGGAACAGCGCGAAGAAATAGCCCAGCATAATTTGGTAAAAGGTTAATATCATTTTTGCCAATAAAATCTACTTTAATCCCTAGCAAATCTCCGGCCTCCTCAAATTTTTCGTATGCGACCTCATCACAAGGACCACACTCTTCCTCCATAAGCACAGTTTTTATGTCTCTTGGTTCATTCTCTTCACCCATAAGGATGTAACAATTTTGCTGTAGGTTTTAAAATTCTCTCCAATAAACTAGATTTGCGATGCACTGCGATATGATACGCCTGGTGAGTAGCAAGTTTATTGATGATGAATTCGTCACTCGTTTGGATTTGATCAATCAAACCCAAGGCTAAAGCATCGACTGCGAGCCAATGTTCCCCAGTTGCAACCTCATCAATATTCATCTCTGAACGATTGGTTAGCACGTAATCGCGAAAATTTTGATGAATGAGCTCTAGTTCTGCTTGAAATTTAGCGCGTCCTTTGGCGGTATTTTTGCCAAACACCGTTAAAGTGCGTTTATATTCTCCAGCAGTGAGCAGCTCAACGTCTACATCATGTTTTTGTAACCAACGATGAAAATTAGGCATTTGCGCAACAACTCCAATCGAACCCACGATTGCAAAGGGCGCTGCAATGATTTGATGAGCGACACAGGCCATGAGATAACCGCCACTGGCGGCAACTTTGTCAACACACGCAGTAATAGACACATTGTTGTCACGTAAACGCTGCAATTGAGCGGCAGCTAAGCCATACCCATTGACTGCACCGCCTGGGCTGTCTATGCGGATTAATACTTCATCATGATTAGTCGCAACGGCTAAAATAGCGGAGACTTCCTCTCGCAAAGATTCTACCTGAGACGCTTTGATGTCTCCGTTAAAGTCGAGGACATACAAAACTGGAGATTGCGATTTCTTTTTGGCTTTTGGCTTTTTACTTTTTTTCCCTAGGATTTCTTTTTCCATATGAGCAATTAAGTGCTTATACTCTTTATTCACATGAGTAATGGTTAAATCATTTTTTGGCTTGCGTCGAAGTGCGAAAATCCCCCCCAATAGAAATAAAATTGCCAAGACTAGCGTAAATGTTTTTAAAGCGAACATCCCATATTGAGCTAAAAACTCCATGACTACATCCAATTGAAATCTGAGGTGGAAGCAGTTGATCATTTCTTAAAACCTCATCTATGTCAACATGGACTGTGAGTACAATCCGATTTATACTTTATTAAGTCTGCAAAAGAGATCCTGCATGAAATATTTAGGCATATTGTTGAGTACACTACTCTTCTCCCAGCAAACGTTTGCGGTTACTTGTTATTTAACCATGGTAAAAGGCGAGTGTTGGAAATCGTATGATTTGACTGTGGATATCTCAGATGCAGATACAGGCAAGGCCATTGAGACTGTTCTGGTTCCGGAGGGTCAAGCCTGGATCAGACAAGAGTTTGACTGCAAGCCTGGCAATACCATTGCTTTGGCGGCTAAATTTAGCCCAGTATTTTGGGAAGGGGATGATGACAAAACCTTTCAAGGACAGCGTTATTGGAAATTGCCTGATGCTATTAAGCCAGGCGAAACAGGCTGGAATGTCACGGTTTGTTTTCCAGCGCAATTTGCAGATGTGCCAGCACCTCCCACTGGTAATAGCCACTGTCATTGCAATTTCACCAATATCCCTAAAATAGTGCCCCCAAAATTACCATGAAATCAGAAGGTTAGGTTCTGTATTGATAACTCAGATGACGTACCTGGGGAGTGACAAATTGTGATGAAAGCTGGAGTTTTTTGGGATGCTAATAAGCCATCGATCCTAAAAATTGAGGCTCTGCTATAATTAAGTAACATACCCTTATCAAAATTGCGGCTTAATTATGCATTCACCTATAATTGAATCAAAGATGGACTTAAAAAAATCGACCCACTTTCGGGCCAATGCTTTTGTTGAGGGGACAAAATTTGTACTTAACCAACAAGGGAAGCTTACCGTTGAGCTCACAAAGAGCATCGATGATCTATTGTTGGAAACTAATAAAATAATTGATCAGCAAAGGGTTGAGCCTCATCATTACACCCGGATAGTGAATCAATTAATAGAAAACCTAGCAAAAACGAGCGGGTTAAAAGCAAAAGATATTGCATTAGGGGAGGCTTATTGGGCATGGCAAGTTTACGAGCGGCATACAAGAGAATCCAAAATTAAAATGACTGTCCAGAACGCAGACGTATCTTTGCAGATAGCCGAGTCAGTGATTAAACCTAAATTAACCAAGGATCAAAAAAGGGTGTTAATTCAGATTCATAATCGTCAGATACCCGATTGGGTTAAGACCCTTAGGAACTGGGAGCAGAGGTACTTAAAAACAATCATTCCCACAGAAATGGATGGGGTCTGGTCAGGCTATGAAAAAGTATTGCCTGCAACTTTGCGACGAATCCCTGGATTATCAAATGCAACTCAAAGATCATTTGTTTTTACTGACGCTCAAGGCAGTAAAATTACAAAGCGAGGCTATCGTCAAGGCGTGCCCACTGCGTATGCTATGCCTTCTAGTCATTATCAGACAAGCGCGGAAGAAAATATCAGACAAATGCTCGAGGCTATCAAATCTAATGTGAAACAGGACTTTAAGGCTTATTGGGAGCTCCCCGATCAATCCCGGCTTCAAGCACCTGTGTTGTTATTAGGATTATTGACTCACAAAGAACATGGAAATCCGCTTCAAAACCTAATCGATACTAATATTTTGTATTCAGGCGTCACCCTGAGTGGTGAGGAAAATAATACGCTACGCACTGAAGATAAAAGCAAAGCTATTCTCGCCCTGCAAGCTAGTTATCCCGACATCACTCTGCTTGATCTTAATATTGGTGTGAATATAGGCCGAGGATGGGTGACCGGTGTGCCTGTAGATAGTTTCATTTCTGAGGCAGAAAGAATACTGGGAGAGATTAGAAGTGAAAAGAATCTGCTTACTACACCTTTAAAAACGCGTGCTACAGAGGCAGACGCAGCTATTTATGCGCTAAAAATTCATAATGGCAAACATTTAAAATCTGGCCGTAACAAAGATCTGTTTAGTGCGGCTCTTTGTCATTATGTGACTGAAAAACTTGGCGGTTCGGTTATTACAAATTGTAAAAGCGCCAAAGATCGAACCGGGTTAGAAATCATTATGGCCGATGCCATTGATATTTACGTCCGAATTTATGATGAATGTCCTCAATATGATGAAGATAATATTGCTAAAAGAAAGCAATTTCTTGATATTTTTAAAGCCATTTTTGACAGTCAGCATCACCAATTAATTGCTAACGATAATAGTCCTGGGAGTCAGGGCATTAAAGACGAAGGGATGCTAGATGAGGATATTATTAAAAGCCTCGGACATACTTACATTTTTGGTAAAAAAATTGCTGATCTCAACAAACCAAAATCATTTTTTCAAAAAAATAGTAAAATTATTTTTAGATCGCTGCTGTTTTTAGGAGCCATCGCGAGTATTGGGTTGATTGCCACTGGGGTATTTGCACCTTTGGGGCTTATTCTAGGTTATGTCCTAAGTATTGCATTGCCCTATGCGGTTTCTTTTGGTGTGTATGGTGGATACGCTGCTTATGATGCTCGTCAAGCTGCTGTGGCGGTAAAAAAATATGCTGCT
>CAIRCS010000047.1 GCA_903877115.1 uncultured Legionella sp. | reverse complement strand
GTGGCGAGTTTTTGTGGCGGCGTTTTGGCGGTCTTTTTCCTGCCTTTGTGGATGCCGCTGGGTTTTTTTGAGGGGAAGTTTGTGGTTGCCCTTGTCTGCTTCGTGCATGATTTGGTTGAGGTGTTCTGTGGCCAGTTGTCGTTGTGATGTGTGGTTGGCGTGTGTGCCTGCATGTCTGAAGTGGTTGGTTGCCCGGTATGCTGCGTAGATCATGTGTGCCTGCTTGAGTATGTTGTCGGTGGTGGTGTGCAGGGTTTGTGTCCAGACGTGTTTAGAGTTGGCGGGATCATAGGAGAGGCCCAGCCTGTTGCGAGCCCAGTTCCTAATGATCGGGCAGAAGGTGTAGTGGTCGATGGAGTCTTCCTGGTTCTCACATCCCATAGTGCAGTGGCTGTGCATTCTCTTGCCGAACCGTCTCCCTGTGTACCATCTGCGGAGTATGGTGTGCCAGCACGTGAGGCTGATCCTGGGTGCCACGTTTTTCGTTATGCATTTGATGTTGTTGATGCATCGTCCGGTGTGGATGCGTGGCCAGCCTAGTAGGCTCCATTTGGCGAGGTGTTTGCGGATCCTTTCCTGCATGTTGAATGTGGAAAGTTGTCGTAGTGTGGTGTGGATGTGTCGGTGTCTGGAGTAGCTATGCCTCGTAGCAAGGAGGTGTGGAGGCGATTATTTGTTCAGGCTGCGTTGAATAGTGTGATCCCCTTTACCCTAATAGCGTGGGCTGAACAATATGTCGAGGCGGGTATCGCGACAATTTTGAACTCAACGTCTCCGGTGCTTGTTTTTTTTGTCACGTGGTTTTTAACAAAACACGAGACCGTAACGATACGAAAACTAGTTGGCGTGATTGCAGGGCTATTGGGAATATGCCTGATCATTGGATTCAGTGCGCTTAATGGGGTTGGAGAACAAGTGCTTCCGCAACTTGCGATTGTTGCTGCGACGATTTGCTATGCGGGAGCCGCCATCTACGGTCGTTCATTTCAAGGCTTATCGCCTGTTGTCCCTGCTGCAGGTTCTTTAATTGCTGGTGCCATAGTGCTCATACCGCTTAGTTTGATTATCGATCGGCCTTGGGCATTACAGCCTTCTTTTAATTCGATAGCCGCGTTATTAATGCTGTCCGTATTTTCAACCGCGATTGCGTTCGTAATCTATTTCCGTCTAATTCAGACACTAGGCTCAGTAGGGACCACATCACAGGCCTATCTTCGCATCCCTATTGGAGTGGGGATCGGGGTTATTTTTCTCGGAGAGTCTTTGTCACCCACAATTTGGATAGGGCTTGGTTGTGTTGTGATTGGTGTTGCTGCAATGACGATACCAGTTCGAAAATGAACTTCGTCCAAAGCTACAAGCGCGCTAAAGTAAAAAATTCCGGTGTGAATGTAAAAATCCCTAAAAGCTGGATTGGTGTATAACCAGAGGCCCTTAGCGCATTAAAATGGCCAATAAGGCAATAACCAAGGAAAATGTTTTATAAGCAGTGGCGGGCCATCTGCATAGTATCTCAAAGCAGTTGGACTATTCGTTATAGAAGAGTCAAATATGGGGGCAGGAAATTGTATTGTGGTGCCGTTGTACTTATAGGGATTGTTTCTAATCATTTCAGCTGCTGTCATCAGCAAGCCCAGTTGCAAAGCGGGCGCTAAATCTTTTTTAACAACCAAAAGCGTAGTGGTTGCTACTAATTTGGTATCTTTTGTAGGCGCAGTCCCAAAGAAGTTGAGTGATCCGGCAGGCAACGTAAGAACAATAAAATTTGTTTTTGTTGTGTAGTAATTCGAATCGGGTATTTCAAAAAGCTTGCTGCCAGCAATAAAGCTCTTCTGTATTATTTCCGCAGAAAAGGGGCCACTAAAAACCATGACGTTTGCTTTGCCAGATAAAAATGCTTCAAGACGCTCGTCATGAGGCAAAGAAACAAAATTTGAGTTTCCTTCAATATTAATTCCATTCAAATCAAATATTTTTTTTGCCAAGTCATAAGCGTTACTATCTTTTGGCGCTAATAGTACTTTCTGCTTAGCTATATCTTCAAAGCTTGATAGGTTGCCCACAACCTTATCATTATAAAAAATCCAGATAGGGTCATAGCTAACGCTGCCAAGAGAATATAGATCTGCGGCTTGTTCTTGCGTTAATAAACCATCAAAAATAAACGCTGTATTTAATTGAGATTTGGGATCGCTCAAAAGCTTTGATACTTCAATTGGCCCAGCAGTTTCTATAAGATTAGCTTGTATGCCAAATTTTTTTATATATTCTTGCGCCTCTTTAAAATTATAAGCCCACACATTTTTTTCAATAGCACCAGAAATATTAATTGTATTAAGTGGGGGAGATTTAGCATAGAGTAAGGCTGCACCGACCAAGAGCAATGCTATAAAAATAATTAGCGATGTAATGATAAGTTTAAGGTTTCTCACACTGGATCTCTTTTATTGAGTACTTAAATTGCAGTCAAAGAATGAATATTCTAAGGTAAGTATAGTATGAGTTATCCATTTGAATCTTGGTAATGAATTGATCCACCATATCTTGTAACGATGTGTTTACGTAGCCTAAAACCTTCAATTAAGTCGGAGTAAAAATGAACGAAAAAAATAATCTCAGACTGCGTCCTCTCGAACGAGAAGATCTACGCTTTGTTCATGAGCTCGACAACAACGAATCAGTCATGCACTACTGGTTCGAGGAGCCTTATGAAGCTTTTGTTGAGCTCTCTGATCTCTATGAAAAACATATACATGATCAAACTGAACGTCGTTTCGTAGTAGTACATGGCGAGGAATCAGTAGGTCTTGTTGAATTGGTAGAAATTAATCACATCCATCGTCGTGCAGACTTTCAGCTCATTATTAGCCCAAAATTTCAAGGAAAAGGCTTTGCTACAAAAGCAGTCATACTGGGAATGGACTATGCGTTCAAAATATTGAATCTTCACAAACTTTCGCTCGTAGTTGATTGTGAAAATGAACGTGCTATAAAAGTGTATCGAAAGCTTGGTTTTAAGGAGGAAGGACTTTTACGAGAGGAGTATTTTGCGGATGGCGTATATCGCGATGCATACTGTATGGCCGTATTCCAGAATGAATATGTGCCGAAGTCCTTAACTTCAACCTTTAAACCTTAATTGATAATTAGTTCAGGTCTGTTGTCGAGTTAAGGCCAGAAAGGCGCCGATGCCAATCATCGTTACACCTGATAACCGACTCATTAACTTAGCTCGTGCTGTGCGAGCCATATTTGATTTCATCAGCCGATGTGCCGCAAGTACTGCTGCAATATCGACTAAGGTGTTGAGTGTGACGCATATGCGCCCACTACACCCGGAGGACCACATAGAGGGTTCGGAG
>CAIRCS010000046.1 GCA_903877115.1 uncultured Legionella sp. | reverse complement strand
TTGAAAATAGATGAATTTTCAATGAAGCATCAATTTTAAGCCACTCTGATGTAATTTGTTCGATAATACGGATTATGGAAAAAGTACGCATATCAAAACTACTCTCTGAACAGGGTCTATGTTCAAGACGTGAAGCAGATCAATATATCGAACAAGGATTAGTAACCGTGGACGGGGAAGTCATTTCCGAGTTAGGGTCACGGGCTTATCCTCATCAAAAGATTGAACTCAAAAAAGAGGCGTTGAAGTTACAAGACGCAAGGGCCACGATTCTGCTCAATAAGCCAATCAGTTATATTTCTCACTTTGATGATGCAAAAGAATATCCACCAGCTGCAGCCTTGGTTACCCCTGAGAATTTTTTTAGAACGCATTTAGATGCCAATAAAAATGCGAAATTCAATACCAGGGGTTTGGCACCAGCTGGGCGTTTAGATATTGATTCCTCAGGCTTATTGGTATTAACTCAGGACGGGCGCATTGCCAAATTGTTGATTGGTGAGAATAGCCCCATTGAAAAAGAATATTTAGTTCGCGTGGAGGGAAAAATAGCTCCGAACGGTTTACAACTTCTGTGTCATGGTTTGTCTTTAGACGAAGTACCATTAAAACCGGCAAAAGTAAGTTGGCAAAATGAAGATCAGTTACGCTTTGTTTTAAAAGAAGGTCGTAATCGACAAATCAGAAGAATGTGTGAATTAGTTGGCCTTCATGTGGTTGGCTTAAAGCGTATTCGGATCGGCCAAATTCCTCTGGGTAACATTCCGGTTGGGCAATGGCGATTCTTGAGGGAAAACGAAAAGTTTTAGTTCCCTCAAGAAGTCATTGGTATTATTTAATCAATAATTCAAAATGCTCCATCGCTGGGGGCTTTTCAAAGAATGGCCCGACATAACTGCGCCACTGCGAAAACTCTGGAGACTCACGAAAATCAACCATGTGATTTTCTAAAGTTTCCCATTCAATCATTAGCAAGTATCGATTCGGGTTTTCAATCCCCTTTTGTACCTTAAAGCCTATAAAGCCCTTAGCCTTTGAAATGACTTCTTTTACACCAGCTTCAATTGCAAGTTCAAATTCGGCATTTTTTCCGGGCAAAATGCTTAAATCCGCAATTTCTAAAACCATGATTAACCTATTCTTTTGAGTGTTTCTTTGAATATTTTTGCTCGGTTGGCATAACCAATCACTCCTTTTGCGAGGCGATCGACCATCTCTTGACTGACATCTTTAACTTCCTTAGCCGGCGCACCAATCACCATTTTGCGTTCACCAACGACCTTGCCTTCAGTCACGACAGCGCCAGCACCCACAAGAGCCTCTTTACCAATTACCGCATTATTCAAAACAATCGCTTGAATACCAATCAACGCTCCATCTTCAATCGTGCAACCATGCAACATTGCCTGATGACCAATAGTGACATTGTTGCCAACAGTCAGAGGGCAACCTTTATCAACGTGCATAATCGTGCCCTCTTGAACACTAGTTGACTCACCAATCGTAATGGGTTCATTGTCTCCACGAATTACAACTCCTGCCCAAATAGTTGATTTCGCGCCAATAATCACATGGCCAATCACTACCGCTTCTTCTGCTACATAAGCCTCTGGGTGGATCTGCGGGATTTTATCCCCTAATTGATAAATTGCCATTTGTAACTCCTATTTAAAAAATTTAAAAATATAAATACCAATGAAAGTCATGGATAAGGATCCCATCACATGCAGAAGAATGGTCAATAGGGCGATAACTAAATCGCCATCTTGAATCATTTGCGTGACTTCAGCTGAAAAGGTGGAAAAGGTCGTTAGCCCCCCTAAAAAGCCGGTAATGATGAGTAATCGCCATTGCGGAGGGAGGTCTTGATGTTGCTCAAAAAAGGTAATGGCCAAACCAATCAATAAACCACCAATCAGATTTGCCAACAAGGTACCAATCGGGATAGATTTGGAAACAGTATTCAACATCAATGCTAGCGACCAGCGTAGTAGTGCCCCTAATGAGGCACCTAAACTAATTGCAAGAATGGATGGAAACATAATTAGATGAGTGCTGAATTATTAAAAAAATAAAATTGGGGATTTTTGATCCAAAAGTCTCTGTGATGTCTCATCTCTTATTCTTAATTATTGATATTTAATATTGTTAAGCGTCATTCTATTTTAAACTAAACGAACTGCTCTTTCGCTATCCATTATTTGATCGTAATTTACAATATATGACTTATGACTAAAAATATTGCTGTTTTTTGTGGCTCTCGGTTTGGAAATGTTCCTGAATGGAAAGATTGGGCTTACAATCTCGGGCAAGGGATTGCCGAAAGAGGCTGGGGCTTGGTCTTTGGTGGGGGTAGTAAAGGTCTCATGGGTCAGGTTTCTGATGGTGTTTTTCAGAATCAAGGTCGGGTCACAGGCGTCATACCCGAAAATTTACTTTCAGAAAAACCAGATCAAGAACGTCTAACCGAATTACATTTTGTGAAAACAATGAGTGAGCGCAAAATGCTGATGGGCCAATTATCAGATGCCTTTGTTATCATCCCCGGCGGCATTGGGACCTTTGATGAGTTGTTTGATGTATGGGCAACAGCTCAAATTGGCTCCCATCAAAAAACAATTATCCTAGCAAACTGGTCCGGGTATTACGATCCTTTAATCCAATTTCTCCAGCATAGCTTAGACAATGGCTTCATGGTCGATACGCATTTTGAAAAAATTCAGATTGTTTCGAATGTTGCGGATATTTTTAGCCTACTACACCCTGTCAAAGAATGATCGGCTAGGTCTCTCGATTTGGGTGTCGTACTCAAATGACCCCCTTCACTTATAATGAATTTTCTGATTTAAAGGATTTTCCATGAAAACATCAACTTCCCCATCAAAAGTT
Source organism: uncultured Legionella sp. (assembly GCA_903877115.1). Taxonomy (GTDB): domain Bacteria; phylum Pseudomonadota; class Gammaproteobacteria; order Legionellales; family Legionellaceae. The sequence goes on along the minus strand of CAIRCS010000046.1, from coordinate 2,270 downwards.
TGTCAGCAGTTTATGCGATTAGTTACTACTAAACGCTTATTGCCTTTAATAGGCATGGTTGTAGCTGCTCTGAGCATGCATTCGCTCGTTCACGCACAGACCTACCCAAACAAAACGATCACGATTGTTGTTCCTACTGCACCCGGCGGAGCGAATGATGCGATGGCCAGAATTATTGGCCAAGGTCTCAGTAGCCGACTAGGGCAACCCGTTATTGTCGAAAACAAGGCTGGTGCAAATGGTGCCATTGCTAGTGAATTTGTGGCACGTGCCAATCCCGATGGTTATACCCTCATGTTTGGTTATATTGCGACTCACGGCATCAACCCTGTATTGCAAAAATTACGTTACGATCCAATTAAAAACTTTGAGCCCATCACCATGATTGCGACCTCACCTACCTTGTTGGTAGTCAATCCTAGTGTCAATGTCAACTCTGCAAAAGAATTGGTTACCTTACTGAAGTCACAACCTAATAAATTTAGCTATGCATCAGCCGGTAAAGGCACGGCGCCGCATTTAACTGGTGAGCTTTTTAAATTAAATACAGGCACTGACATGCTTCACGTTCCGTATAAAGGATCTTCACCCGCCATCGTCGATACGATGGCTGGGGTTACACAAGTCATGTTCCCAAGTTTGTTTAGCGCATATACTCAAGTCAAAGGTGGCAAGCTTAAGGCGCTTGGAATTGCTGGTAAAAAGAGATCTGCAGTGCTCCCCAATGTGCCGACTTTAAACGAACAAGGTATTGCGCATGTTGAAGTAGATCAGTGGTATGCGATGTTTGCTCCTGCTGGCACGCCAAAAGCTATTATTACCGAACTCAATAAGGTACTAATAGAATTACTGCACGATAAGGCGGTTGAGAAGAAAATTGAAGAGCAAGGTGCCGATGTAGAAACTACGACACCAGAAGAATTATCTGCCTTTGTGAAAAAGGAAGCGATTCGTTGGAAAAAAGTCGTGGACGATGCAAAAATTACCGTGGATTAATCGCCCGGTCTAGCAGGATACTGTGGGGCATCATCTAAGATATCGTCCCACAGTGGTTTGGAATCTACGAAGATATGGAACGCAACTTTTTTATCAATTTTCGTATCCAAGGTGCCTAGTCGTACCCGCATCGAGTCAGGAGTTGCCTCTCGTTGACTAAAGAGCTGAGAGCCACAGCGTTTGCAGAAGAAACGGTTTACTTGGCCTGGGTTTTCATAGCATTGCACTAATTCATTGCCTTGGGTAATGGCAAAATCACTGCGCTGGATTTCAACTGAATGAACACTAGCAGAGCCACTCGCTTTTTGACAACGTTGGCAATGACAATAGACAATCGGTCCAAGTTGATTTGTAATTTTGTAGTGCACGCCAGAACACAAACAAGAACCTAAATATTCCTGCATAAAATCTCCCTAATACAGTTCAAATAAATAATTTTTCATTGAAAGGTAATACTGTCACAGCCACAGATAAATGATGATTCCCACCACCATGAATCACTCCCCGGATGGGCGAGACATCTGCATAATCTCTACCTCTCGATAAGATAACATATTCCTCTCCAGGTGCATGCCGCCCCCAGCGATTATTCGTTGGATCAAAATGAAACCAACCGACTTCAGAAAAACCGTTTACAGCAGGGATGTAGGTCGCCACCCAAGCATGCGAAGCATCACTGCCAATTAACCTTGGTTTACCAGGTGGTGGTTTAGTTAACATATAACCACTTACATACTGGGCAGGTAAGCCTAACATCCGCAAGCAAGAAATCATAATATGAGCAAAATCTTGACAGACCCCTTTACGATTTTTAAGGGAATCAATCGCACGGGTATTGACATCAGTCGAGGCTGTTTCATATTGCAGCTCATGATGAATTTTTTGCATCAGTGCGACTACGGCTAACAGAATAGGTGTTTTTGGCAAAAAACACTCTTTCGCAAATTGTATAAATGCATCATCAAATAAAATCATCGGCGAAGAAAAAACAAAGTCTGCGGCAGGTGCAATGGGTTGGTGCGCTTGATAGCGATGAAAATTTCGGGCATCTTCCCATGCAGGACTTGTTAAGTCATTTTGCACGAAAGCATTGGCAGGATCGGTTTCAATGACACTTTTGGCAACCGTCTTTAAGCGGGTATGCCTAGACTCAATAGAGAAAAACGTACTAACATTACCAAAAATGTCGGTTCGATCTTCGAAGTAGTCTGGTTCAGGACTCACCGTTAGGCGTGCGGATAGATCACGTTGACCAAGACAATCATTGGGTTTTA
>CAIRCS010000045.1 GCA_903877115.1 uncultured Legionella sp. | reverse complement strand
GGAAGTGAATCCCTTCAGAAAAGCTTTTTTAGTCATCCTACCTGCAGCAGCACCCACTATTCTCACAGGTATGCGAATCTCGATGGGGATTGCATGGCTGGTCATCGTTGCCGCAGAAATGTTAGTTGGTGGAACCGGGATTGGCTACTTTTTATGGAATGAGTGGAATAATCTCTCGCTTTCAAGTGTTATTTTTGCCATTGTCATGATTGGCACTGTTGGTATGCTACTCGATACATTATTTGGACAACTTCAAAAGGCGGTTTCTTATGCAGACTAAGAATGCATTCTTGCAAGTTCAAAATTTATCCAAATCTTATGGCGCGAACTCCCCACCAGTTTTTGATGGCATCAATTTCGAAATCAACCGGGGTGAATTTATTTGTATCATTGGTCATTCTGGATGTGGAAAAACGACTATCTTAAATGTCCTAGCAGGCCTAGAGCAAGCAACGAGTGGTTATGCCTTTATGCTAGGCCGAGAAATCAAAGGCCCAAGTTTAGACCGCGGTGTAGTCTTTCAAGGGCATGCCCTAATGCCATGGATGACTGTTCTTGAAAATGTCTGTTTTGCCGTTAAATCCAAGTTTCCCGATTGGAAAAAACAACAAATTGAACAGCACAGTACAAAATACCTCGATCTAGTCGGCTTATCGGGTGTTGGTCAAAAAAAGCCCTCTGAGTTATCTGGCGGTATGAAACAGCGTGTTGGTATTGCCAGAGCTTTTGCGATCGAACCCGAAATGCTTTTACTAGATGAGCCGTTTGGGGCGCTCGATGCACTCACTCGCGGGGTGATACAAGACGAACTTCTCAAAATTTGCCACGAAACAAAACAAACTGTCTTCATGATTACGCACGACGTCGATGAGGCAATCCTCCTATCGGACCGTATTATGCTTATGAGTAACGGGCCAAATGCTAGAATCGCCGAGATTGTAATCAACACTCTGCCAAAAAATCGGCAGCGTGCTACTTTGCACCATGAACCCATGTATTACCCCGTCCGGAATCACTTGGTTGACTTTTTAGTGAACCGTTCTAAAAAACTACAAGCGCAAAATGAACTTAAAACCTCTCTCGCAGGTTATGAACCACGCATTGTGTTACCCGGTCAAGAATCTACTTTAATTAACTAGAACTACAGGAACTACTATGATGAATCGTGATGTTGTTACTCAAAAAATTGTTGCCGCTAAAGTAAAAAATGGTCTAAAGTGGGCAGATATCGCCAAAACTATTGGCCAATCAAAGGAGTGGGTTACAGCAGCTTGCCTAGGGCAAATGACTTTTACAAAAGAGCAAGCTGAAGCAGCTGGTAAGCTTTTTCATCTAACTGATGAAGAAATGGCGTGGCTTCAAATAGTGCCCTATAAAGGTTCTCTTCCAAGCGCCGTGCCTACTGACCCATTGATTTACCGGTGGTATGAAATTGTGAGCGTTTATGGCACAACCATTAAAGAACTCATCCATGAGGAATTTGGCGATGGCATTATGAGTGCCATAGACTTTTCAATGGATATTCAGCGTGAGGCTGACCCCAAAGGCGATCGTGT
>CAIRCS010000044.1 GCA_903877115.1 uncultured Legionella sp. | reverse complement strand
TTTTTAAAACGGTTTTCCTGGCGACCATAGCCGACTGGACCCACCTGATCCCATCCCGAACTCAGAAGTGAAACGGTTGAGCGCCGATGATAGTGTGGGGTTTCCCCATGTGAAAGTAGGTCATTGCCAGGACTTTATTCTAACTTTGCTGCTAAGTATCTAAGATATAGAGCGGCAAAGCTCCTTACAAGCGCTTTCAGGCAAATATATTTTCAGTACGTGCAAGAAAAGACTCCCAACTGATATACTCTTGATGTAGAATAGGTCGTTTGGATTTGAATTTTAAATCCTCTCCTAAGTCATTCTGTATAACCTAAGGTTATTAAAATGACTGGACCTGTTTTGGGTGTAGAGAAGTATGGCTGCAATTTCAAAAAGTATTATTCAGAAATTCTATAGCGGTCTTAGTAAAGCTGAGCATAAGAGTGATTTTGACCAAAATTTTTTGCGAGCCCAATCATTAGAGGTTTTATCGACACTTAATACCGTTGATTTTACTCTCTTTTTTTCAACGCGCCTGAAGGACTTGCAACACAGCGATTATGATTGGACTAAAGTAGGTCAAGTTCGAAACGGTGATTGGTATAAATCAAAACAACACGCCAATTACCACTGGTACCATTTGGCCTTAAGAATCTCAGAACTCACTGAAAAGCATATTACTGAAATCATATTTACAGGCGTGGATATTGCGGAAAAAGACCGCAGTCATTTGTGCAACGTGAAGCAATTTTCCACTCTGATCTATGCGGAGAATGGTAAGCGATTAGTCATTCTTAATCGTATGCTTAAAGTAGCCGAATCTACCGTTTCTAGCTTTGCAAATTACGATGGCAACGGCGATGAACACCCTGTTTCTCTGTATGAGTTGTTGCAAATCCGTTGCAAGCTTGAAAATAATTCTCTGTATAAACCTATTGTGATTGCCAATTGGAGTGAGTTTAGGGGGCACTATATTGCATGGTGGGGTGCACAAGCTCAGCCTATGTGTTTTGAAGATTTAGTTTACCCCTTGTATGGAATCGTAGAAAATTATTTTGAAGAACTGCTAACACCAGGATCTGTGAGCAGTATTTATGAGTTACTTCAGAATTTTTATAACACGCATTTGAAGAGTCTAAACTCTCAGGAATTGAACTTTTTTTATGGGCAATGTATTAAGAGTGATGCTATAAGAGAAGAGTCTCTTTATATGTTAGATATTTTATTGAATCTTATGGATGCAAAAGACGATTTAAGTGTTGCTTTGCCTGATATGGTTCAATTAGCTGTCTGGATTACGCATCAAAATCCTGCCATGGTTATTTCACATCCTGATGTGTTGCAAATCTATCGTAGTCAGGAAATTGGCCCTTATTTAACCCAGCAAAGACTAGGCAATGAACTGGTGAGATTATTGCGATTTCGTGAAGAATTGTACGAAAGGGATTTTCTTCTTATCGATACTCTTAAAGATCAGTTGTTGATTAATGATATTGAGTTGATTGACGGTAATACAAAACGATTGCATGAAGGACCTTTGCCACAACAAGAGTTGTTTAGGTGTATCAGAGAGATATTTTGTCTTAGAGATCTACATAATAGAACGGAAAAATTTATTGATATTAGCAAGATAGGAATTATGACCGGTTCTTATCAATATCTGTATCATCGTACTGGTGTCAATGTACAATATATTCGAGTAGCACAATTCTTACAAGCTTCTGGTTTTTTGAAGCGTTATGGTATTGACGATTATTTTCAGTTATTAATGCCAGGGTTACAGAGTCCTGTTGATGCTGTAACGGGTGGTTTTCTTTCAGACAACCCTTTTTCTCATTATGTGCTACCGGAAGATGACGAAAGTTATTTAATTTATTTGGGGAATTCTGTAGAGAGTCATAAATCGAACCAGACTTTTTATAATGTTAATATTGTGAAAGCTGTTCCTTTTAGCCCTAAGGAATTTGAATGTATTCATCTTTATGCAGCGCAAATATTCCGTAAGTATCCGCGCATCCCTAAGTTTACCAATTATAGATTGCGCGCTAGTATTTTGAGGGAATTGGTTGATTTGGTTAATAATAGTTTAAATTATGATGCCACTCAGGATGGGGATGGGTACAGGTTACATTTGGGCTTTTCTCAATGTTGGACACAGATACCAGAAAAAGTAATTGAGTATGAGATTGAGATTCATAGTATTTCTTATCAAATAAGAGATTCTTGGAATACAGAACGTATTCACACTGATAATATTGTTTTTAAAAGTGCAGCGGAGCACAGAGCTTTTCTCCTGAGCAGTTCAGCTCAACGACTTATGTTTATTTTGCATGTTCTTACAGGTAGAGGGCATGCTCGTGCGAATCTTTCTATGAGCAACTATTTCAAAGCTTATTTCGCGTATAACAGGTTTAGGCAGTTTTATCTTGAGCTTGGTAGGACTGAACGTGAAAGACTCGATATGGTTAGCATGCGCTATGGTGTTACTGTACGTACTTTTGGAGAAGTGTGGGCGAATGGTTTTCCTGATTGTATGTCATCGGCAAGCAAATGGTTTTCGACTATGATTCTTGATTATTTGCCTGGGGTTAGATTCCGTTCCGATATCGAGCATAATTTAAAGCATAATGAGTATTTGTTGTATGCTCGTCGGGATTCTCAGTTATTATACAATCATTATATTGAGAACGACCTTACTGATTCTATTGCTGACTTGATTCAACTCTTGACTCATGTTTCGGTTCAAGTGGCTAGTTTTGCTGGGTTGAAAGCAAAAGGAATGGAGTTTTTGGGAGTCACTAATACTGAATTACCTATAAATCAGGACACTGCAAGGCTTTTAAGTATTGTAGATTGTGTAATATCACCTTCTCTTAGTCATTATTCATTGTTTGGATTAGGAAAAAAACAAGATTTAATTGCGGCTAATAGCTCGAGAACCCCTTCTGAGAGTGGTAGTACTGATAGTGAGTTTTCTATTGACTCGGCGGACTCCTCTTTTACAACAATCGGTATATTTTCGGGAAAGGGCTCACGGAGTCATTCACCCCAGTCATCGGTGATTTCGGAACATGAAAGCAACACCGAATATAGTGAGTACCCATTTTCATTAGTTGAAAATATTTGAAAATTCAATTGCAACTGTTTAATCTGAACCGCAATCTGATGCTTCATTGCCCGTCAAGGATTGTGGTGACTAGATGCTGGTAATTAAGCGGTGCGAGGGATTTCGGCTGTCTCCGGTGTTTTATTCCAATTGAGCAATAAAGTGGAAAATATACCAGCAATTAACCCCCAGAATGCAGCGCCAATTCCAAATAGAGACAATCCAGAAGCAGATACCAGGATTGTAATGATCGCTGCTTCACGGTGTTGTTCTGTGCTCAAAGCGACGTTAATACTCGATCCGATGGTGCTGAATAGAGCGAGGCCTGCGATTGATAAAATTAATTCATGAGGAAAAGCAAAGAATATTGCGACTACTGTAGCGCCAAATGTCCCGATAACTAACCAACAAATGCCCGCAAAAATCGTGGCTTTAAATCTTTGAGAGGCGTTCATATCGGCTTCTTTTCCTGTACATATGGCTGCTGTAATCGCAGCAAGACTGATCGAATAGCAACCGAAAGGCGCAAAAATCAGATTTGCTAAGCCAGTCAAGCCTATGATTGGAGAGATGGCCGGTTGATACCCTGAGTTATTTAGGACTGCAATGCCTGGAATGTTTTGTGAGGTCATGGTGACTACAAATAAAGGAATGGCAATACTGATCAAAGCCGGTAATGAGAAAATGGGCATTTGGAACATGGGCGTAGAAAATGCAATATGGCATTGTTCAATATGAAACAACCCTTGGGCACTGGCAGCGGCAACGCCAACCAGGAGCACTAAAATGATCACGTATCTAGGGAAAAAGCGTTTGCCGATCAAATACATTAACAACATGGCACAGACCATCGGAGCTTGATGTTGCATGGCAGTGAATACATTAATCCCAAAATTTAATAAAATACCTGCTAGCATGGCAGAGGTGAGCGAACGAGGAATATGTTCCATGACTTTTTGAAAGATACCCGTCACTCCGGATAGAATAGTCAGGGCCGCGGCAAATATAAAGGCGCCTACTGCTTCAGCCATAGAAAAACCCGTTAAACTGGTTGCCAGCAATGCAGCGCCCGGTGTGGACCATCCAGTCAGGATTGGCATGCGGTAATATAATGAGAAACCAATGGATGTTAAGGCAATACTTAATCCTAAGGCGAAGATCCAAGAACTGATTTCTGCAGGATTTGCGCCAGCGTTGGTGGCCGCTTGAAAGACGATGACGCCAGAGCTGGTAAACCCGACGAGCACTGCAACGAAACCGGCAGTCATGTTTGAAAAAGAAAAATATTTGGCCAAAATGGTTCCTAGATTAATTTTCTGAAAAAATAATTTTAACATAGTTTTCATATCGTTTCAGTGATATTTGTTGTGATTTTACTGCCTCAGTGACCGCGCAGTTGGGCGTATTATGATGATTACAATTTCGAAATTTACATTGATTGATGTAAGGTCTGAATTCTCGAAAGCCTAAGGCAACCGTTGAGGGCGGCATCGTCCAAAGGGCAAATTCCCGAATCCCGGGAGAGTCAATGATCTCTCCGCCACTGGGGATATGATACAAATGGGAATTGCTGGTAGTATGGCATCCGAACTGGCTTTGATGAGAAATTTCACCTGTTTTAATATGCGCGGCTTCGTGCGGTAATAAACGACTAATCAAAGAAGATTTGCCAACACCAGATTGCCCGACAAATACCGACGTTTGTTGACGTAGAGATTTTTGCAATGCACTCAAATCTTGTGATTTAATATTAGTAAAAATTACGGGGTATCCCAAGGGCTCATAATGTTGCAGCAAATATTGTTGTATACTGGCTATGTCCAAATCAGTTTTATTCAAAATAATATAAGGTTGTAATTGGAGCGTTTCGGCCATCACCAAATAGCTATCTAATAATAGCCAAGATACGGTTGGTGCAGGTGCGATGACAATCATCACTTGACTAATGTTGGCTGCGACAGGTCTCAGTTGGCCTTGTTCATCAGGTCGACCTAAAACACTGTCACGGGGAGAGACTGCCACAATACTGCCTTGAAAAGGGCCTTCGGGTTGCCAAATGACGCGATCTCCTGCTACCAAAGAGGTAATGTGGGATCGAATGGCGCAGTGAATGGCACGACCTTCTAAGTCTTCAACATGGGCATGGCGGCTATAACGAGTGATGACCAACCCTTCACACCCAGTCTTATCGTCGCATTGGCGGCGGTGATTTGGAATTGTTTTAGTCTGCTTATAAGGACGTTTTTTACTCATGATTAGGTACCAAGGAAGTTATGTATATGAGGATACCATGAAAGTATATCTTGTAGGGGGAGCTGTTCGTGATCAATTGCTCGGGTTATCTATCAAAGAACGAGATTGGGTCGTCGTAGGGTCGGATCCGAAAACGTTACTCAAACTAGGTTATCGTCAGGTTGGACGTGGTTTTCCTGTTTTTTTACATCCTGAAACTCAAGAAGAATATGCCTTGGCGCGCACTGAGAAAAAATTAGGTTCAGGGTATTATGGATTTTCTTGTGACACCAATCCTAGTGTGACGTTAGAAGAGGATTTGGCCAGACGTGATTTAACCATTAATGCCATGGCGATGGATAGCACTGGAACGCTTATCGATCCTTATGGTGGCCAAGAAGACCTGGGTCGAAAATTATTACGTCACGTGTCGGATGCTTTCGTCGAAGATCCCGTCCGAGTATTACGGGTCGCCCGATTTATGGCGCGTTTTCAACCGTTGGGATTTCAATTAGCGGCAGAAACTCGGGTATTAATCCAAGATATGGTGCGGTCAGGCGAGTTAAAGCATTTGGTTGCAGAACGCGTTTGGCAGGAGTGGCAGCAAAGTTTGCACGAAAAAAATCCTGTGATGTTTATCAGTACGTTACGTGCTTGTGGGGCATTGCGGGTCATACTGCCAGAGATAGACCACTTATTTGGTGTACCGAATCCGCCGGTTTATCATCCGGAAATCGATACGGGTATTCATAGTTTGATGGCGCTCGAGGAAGCGACTGCCTTGTCATCGGATCCTGTCATACGGTTCGCCACATTGCTACACGATTTGGGAAAAGCATGTACCTCGGTAACGATTTGGCCTAAACAAAGTGATCATGAAAATTTGGGATTGCCGGTGATAGCCCAATTATGTCGACGTTTGTCGATTCCAAATCGGTATCAAAAGTTGGCAACCTTGGCCGCGCAATGGCATGTTATTATTCACCGTGTATCGCAAGCCTCGGAAGCCGATATTTTAGAGGTGTTTAATCAGACACAGGCTTTTCAGGATGAGACTGTGTTCGAACAATTGTTATTAGTCTGCGAAGCTGACGCACATGGCAGAGGGCTACAACAGGCAAATGTCGACCATCTTGCTTATCGACAAGCCAACGATTGGCGTGTACTATTGGCAGAATGTCGAAAAATCACCGCACAAACGTATGTTGCTCAAGGCTATACTGGCGTTGCAATCAAAGATGCGTTATATGCGGCCCATGTGGATTGCCTGAAGCGCATTCGCACAAATATGAGTGACAATGCATGAAATCAAATCAAAATTTAATATGGATTGACTTGGAAATGACCGGTCTAGATCCTAAAAAAGATCGGATTATTGAATTAGCAACCATTGTAACAGATTCTAATTTAGTCGTTTTAGCGGAAGGTCCTGTGTTAGCGATTCATCAATCTGATGAGCGTCTGGCTGGGATGGATGCTTGGAATACGCGGCAACATAATCAGTCTGGATTGGTAGCGCGCGTCAAATCGAGTACGATTGATGAGCAAGCAGCAGAACGTCAAACCTTGGATTTTTTACGCAAGTGGGTTGACAGTGGTAAATCACCGATGTGTGGCAATAGTATTTGTCAGGACAAGCGTTTTTTATGTGAGTATATGCCAGATTTGGCGGCTTTTTTCCACTACCGACTCATTGATGTCAGCACTTTAAAGGAATTGGTTTCACGCTGGGAACCTAGTTTGCTGTCAGGTTTTGAGAAGCAATCTAAACATTTGGCTTTAGAGGATGTGAAGGATTCTATTGCTGAATTAGTATATTATCGACAACATTTTATCCGGAAAAAAGATGATTGAGCGCGAAAGATTAAGTTTGCCCAATGCGGCTGAGAAATTATTACTCCATTCCTGTTGTGCGCCTTGTTCGGGTGAGGTAATGGAGGCTTTGGTGGTTTCAGAGATAGATTTTTCTATTTTTTTCTACAATCCCAATATTCATCCCATTCAAGAATACGAAATTCGTAAGCAAGAAAATATCAGTTTTGCGAAAAAGCATGGGATTCCATTTATCGACGTGGATTATGACAAAGACAATTGGTTCGCCCGCATCAAAGGTTTAGAGAATGAACCTGAGCGTGGGAAGCGCTGTACGATGTGTTTTGATATGCGGTTTGAGCGCACGGCATTATATGCCCATGAACATGGTTTTCCAGTGATTTGTTCTTCATTAGGGATTTCGCGTTGGAAAGATATGAATCAAATTAACGACTCGGGTCTCCGTGCCGCTTCTCGGTATTCCAATATGGTGTACTGGACTTATAACTGGCGCAAGCAAGGTGGCGCAGCCCGAATGTACGATATTGCAAAGCGCGAAAATTTTTATAAACAAGAATATTGTGGTTGTGTGTACTCACTTCGCGACACCAATAATTGGCGTAAATCGAATGGCCGCGAACGGGTTAAAATCGGCATTCAGTATTATGGTGATGAGGAAGAGAAACGAGAGGAATAATTCTTTAAAATATTGTGTTTGAAATACCTAATCCTAATCGATAAGCACAGCAGGCTTCAGTTGGTTGGTCCAGAGCTTCCAATAGCGTGCCTAATGCATAATAAGCCCGCATAGACGGCTGAATCTGAATGCTTTTTTCCAAGTGGGTTTTGGCTGATCCCCAAACTTGCTTTGCAAAAAACAGTTTTCCCAAGCATAAATGCAATGCGGCAGAATGAGCGTCTTCTTTGACTAATGATTCAATAAAAGAAATGTTGGTATATTCATGATTGATCTCACTGTATAAAGCTAAGAGTTCCACGTTTATTGCGTGTTTTAAGCCGTCTCGAATATATTTTTCTGCCTGAAGATCTTGATGATTATTTAATAAATAATGGGCATAACACACTATGATATCGGGATCGTGTTTTAAATCTTTGGGTAAAGTCTGAATGGTTTGATGGATATCGAATCCCGGATTGGGTTGAGTCAGGCCTTCGTGTAACAACGCGAGATACGCCTTTTTTTTGATCGCATGGATATCTTCCGAGGAGAGCGTTTTATTCGGTTTGAGCTTGGGTAAAATGGCGATTAAATTAGTCCAATTATGGGTTGCTTGATAGAGCTCTAGACACAATTGCAGGACATAAGAATGATCGGGTGCGATAATTTGTAATGCGTCTAGTGTCGCAGTGGCCCCTTGCCATTCTTGATTGTCTATTTGCAGTTGTGCTTGCGTGAGTTCAATTGCGATGGTCGCATCGGGTGCTGCAGTTTGCGCGAGGTGTAAATAATGGTCGCGCAAATGATGGTCGCCTAATTTCTCTGCGGCTTTGGCTGCCGTTAAATAGTTTACCAATGGTTGGTCCGTATTGGCTGCTCCTGCAATCAAATGTTTTTTTGCTGTTTGCCATTGTCCTTCACCAAACTCTATCAGACCCCGTTTGGTTTTGGCTTGAGCTCGGCTCAAGCGGTGGGTGGCGCGCCATTGCAGCCAATATTGAGGCATGCTGCTAATGCTTTTAATGATGGAAAATCCTAGCTGGAGTACGATGAGCAATATAATGATTGCAAGGATAGCGACCCAAAAACTGGATTCAATGGTCCAGTGCTGAAACATAATCAATACATAACCTGGATCGCGCTGCAACCAAATGCCTAGATACATCGAGAGGAGGAGTACCCCAAACGCAGCAATCAATCGTATTATCATGATGAAACCTTGGTTGCTGAAGCTGGTTCAGAGTTTGGCTCGTTTTGCTCGAAGAGCTGAGCATAAGGATGCAATGGGGGGATGGAATAAGCCACTTTCGTTGTTTTGAGCGCTTGCAAAGCTTGAATCAAAGCATGCGTCTTTGGATCGTTGGGATCAAAACTAGCGCTGATACTGTCGGAAGCGGCTTGTAAAGCCGATGTAAATAAGGCTTGGTGTTGCTCAATTAGCCCTATTTGGGCTTGTTGGAGATTCATGCGGATATTGTCACGTAACAGAGCAATCGTGTTGGGTCTGGGGGCTAACCATCCCTCATCATGATGTTCGATATTGATGAGGCCGCGTAATTGCTGCATATTGTCGTACACATTATCCTGCCAAGTTTTGGGTTCTGTGGGTTGGCGAGTGGGGTTATCTGTTGTAACTGCTACAGGATGAATGTGTAATTGCTCAACTTGCTGACGGATATTGTTTATTTTATCCAATATTTCGGTGGTATTAATGGTTGGAATTTCTGCAAGTTCAGCCATATCTTGTGCAATCGCATGCCGAATAGTGGCTAAATTGGGATAATTGCCTTGCGCTAAAATGTGATCGGCAGTCTGCAATAAATGGGTGGTGGACGTAATGTTGTGCGACCATTGTGCATTGATTTGAGCCAGTTCTAAATAATAGCGTGCTTTTTCTAAGTCCCAATCTTGGGTTTGAGAGGGTTGCTCTTGTATGAGATGTTGCATTTGTTGCTGATTGGTTGCTGCTTGTTCGTTGAGAGCTTGCTGCGATTGGCGAAGTTCTTGGATTTGTGCCTGAATAGTCTGCCATGGTGGATTTGATGAGTTTTGGGGTGTGATAACAGGCGCAGGAGATTGAGTCGTTGGATACAAGTGCTGGTAAGTGATTGTGGTCAAACTGGCGAGCACTGATGCGCATACTGTTATGGCGACAATCCCGCCAAAGCTTAACAAGGAACCTGATTTAGATTCTGGTTTCTGAGTTTGTGGTTCAGATAAAGAGGGCGGGGTATGGGTGATATTATCGGGTGTTTCGTCCATGCTCATGCGTTAGTCCCATCAATGTGGTTAAAATATCTTTATAAGGAGAAAGAAGAACGGTCTTTACGTGATAACGATGCGCAATGTCTACCAACCGTGGACTTATCACAATCCAGGGTTTGGATTGGAGCCAATTTCTGGCGTCATCTTCAAATAAGACAAATAAATTCTCAATCGCTTCCTGACTCAACATCAGTATAATATCGACTGCATCATCTTGCCATAATGCATGCGTAAATTGCAGATTTATTTTTGGTCGTGCTCGGCGATACACGGCAACATTTTGCACATGAGCACCGCGTTTGGTGAGTATTGCGCTCAGCAAAGGACGACTTCTTTCCCCTGTGACTAATAATACGGATTGCCCCTGAATGTCTTGCAATGTGGGCAGCGCTAAAAGATGCTCACTGTCTGCATGCTCAGGTGTTGTGATCTGTCTGACTTTTTGCTTTACGAGCGTAGCAGCGGTGCCTTTGCCGATTGCAAAATTGCGAATCGTATCGGGCCACGCAATGGATTGACTGTGTAATCCGGCAAAAAAATGGGTGACGGCATTGGCGCTGACAAAGACGGCGCTTTGGACAGTAGATAGTGCGGGAAGCGTGGTTAGCCAGTCTGTGGATAAAGACTCAATCTCTAGTGTGGGCAGTTCGACTGCAATGCCGCCTGCAGCATGGATCATCTGACTCAACATAGCAGCTTGATGTTGAGGGCGTGGATTGAGAATTTTGAGTCCCTGTAAGTCAATGTTGACCATATTAGTCATACCGACTTAGTAATTGTTCTGCTCCTAGTGAAAATAGTTGTTGGGCGCAGTCTTGTGCCAAATGCTTTGCTTGGTTTAACGCGCCTGTGCTGTGAGCGTTTAATACGGTTCGTCCGTCGGCAGACAGGACCTTGGCTTGTAAGCGAATCTGATCGGCATGGATCGGCTGACAAAACACGGCCACTGGGACATGGCAATTGCCGCCTAATTGTGCATTGACTTGGCGTTCAGTTGTGACGCAGAGAGCGGTGATAGGCTCATTCAAAGCGGCAAGATAGGTGCGTGTTTCGGTATCATCCAAACGGCACTCAATACCAAGGGCACCTTGTCCACAGGCAGGGAGCATCAGTTGCTCTGGAATAATTTGCTGAATCCGATCTTGTAGCCCCATGCGGATTAAGCCAGCTGTGGCAAGAATTAGTGCATCAAACGGTGTGGTATGGAGCTTTTGGAGACGAGTTTGAATATTCCCGCGTACGCTCATAATCTTTAAATCAGAGCGGAATGCTAATAATTGCGACTGGCGGCGTAAACTAGAGGTGCCAATGGTTGCATTCAATGGTAAGTCTTCTATTGTTTTATACTGTTCGCTGATAAATGTGTCATAGGGGTTTTCGCGTTGAGTGATGGCGACGATACCCAATCCTGATGGGTGAGTTGCAGGTACATCTTTCATAGAGTGAACGGCGATGTCGGCACGATTTTGCAATAATGCTTCTTCTAATTCTTTGACAAATAATCCTTTTCCACTCTGGAGTTTGGTTTGGCTGCTTAAAAAACGATCTCCCGACGTTGTCATCGCGACTAATTCCGTTTCGAGCGAAGGATATAGCTGAGAGAGTCGATCTGCAATATGTTGCGCTTGCCAAACAGCAAGAGGACTGTTGCGGGTGGCAATACGAATTTTTGCAATCAATGCGGCTACCTGCCAAATTCTTTAGATCGGTCGCGCTGGGGTTGGGCATCGCTCTTTGTTGCTTCCGGCAAGACATTTTTGCTGAAAATATTGTGTTTAAAGACGCTAAATGCTCGTCGAGAGTTAAGCTCTTTCAGATCGTCTAACGCAGCTAGTGTTTCATCATCAGTTGAACATCTGAGGCTTTTTCGCAAAGAGATAATTGCTTCATTGAGATTGCCGGAAATTTTATGGCAAATAGCACTATTAAATAGTGCCAATGCTCTATCTATTGACGTGGATGATCTTCTATCTAATAATTCAAAGTAATATAAAGCGCGCTCAATTTTTCCTAGAAGTATCAAACACACGCCAATTTGGTTGAGCACAGAAGGTTCATCACAATCTACTTTGATGGCTTGAATATAAAAGGCCAACGCATCTGAGTGGTGTCCTGCTTTGTAGAGGCCATCACCCATGTTTGCCAAATTCCAAACATGCAAACGACGCATTTGCGGCAAATAATCCCTATTTTTACAATCACTCAGCGCTGATTCTGATTGCGCAATTTCTGAGCGGAGTGTCCGATACTCTGTACTGTCTTGAATTGCCATATTCAACATATTCGTCAACAAGTTGTGCCATTATTTTGCCAGGTTTTTTTTATGGATACAATAGAAATTGTGTGTTTTGGACTTTTGCATACGAAATGAGATAGGAATTACGCAAAACTCCGATCTCTTCGTTGGATTTAGTCTTTAATTCGGTCATCTAATCATAAACTCCATAAAGACTAAAGCCGCATCGACTTAGGATTTTTGCGTGAGTCCTATGAGATTCAGATATGACAAAACCTGTTATTGAGACTGAGAGCGAGACCGATAACTTAATTCTGGAGAAGCGCTAGGAGGAATTTGACTGATAACTTTGCATAAACCTAACACAGTACTAAAATTTGAATTGAAGCCTTTTTTCAATAACCGGGGCTCTGATGCCTCGACCACTGCGGTTTTGATTTCATTAATAGACTGTGCATTGTTGATTTTTTTTATCAAAAGTTGGGCGCTGTCTATTTTAAGCTGTGTCAGTAATGTATTTCTGAAAAATTTGGTGATCCATGAAGCTTGAAACATGTTGCCTTGATCTAATGTTCCGCGAGAATGAATATATTCTAGGGCGTGTTTACAATTCATCCCCGACGCCTACGTGCCGCGGCTTGTCCGCGGCATCCAGACGATCTAAATCAACGACAAATATCTTCATATAGATCACGCCAATCTGGGTTTAGGG